>WQYX01000111.1 GCA_009781005.1 Polyangiaceae bacterium
ACCCGTTGACCCGAGGTGGGAGCCCGGTGCGGGAAATCCGCTCGCCGGGTTCTGTCCGGGGGGCGGCCCGAAAGGGCCGTCCCTACCGGGACCATCAACTGACCGCACCGCAGGCCCCAACGATGAGATCGCGGCAAATCGAAAGCGGTCAGTAAAGATGATAGCCGCGACCGAGCAGCTCGCTAAAGAGGTTGCACATTGCATGGAAAAGAACGCCTGCGCCAATGCCGCCTGTGCGCTTGCGCAGCCATCCGAACGCGAGCGACGGAAAGAACACCGCCAGACGCGCCGGCGCGCGGATGGTCGCGACGTGCCCGAGCGCGAAGATGACGCTCGTAAGGAGCAACGCCGGGCCCACCGTTGCACCGAAAATTCTCGTGCGCGACGGCATCGCGTGCTCGAGGCGTGATTGGAGGTAGCCGCGGTAGAAGGCTTCCTCTGGCAGTGCGACGATCACGAGCTGACCGACGATCTCGTTGACGACGTCCGAGAGAGTGAAATGAGGCGAGAACGGCGCGTGCGGATGCCAGAAAATGCGCCAGCCGAAAAAGAACGGGACGAACGTGACGGCGGCAAGCAAGAGCGCCCAGAAGAACGCGTTCGTCGTGCTGCGCCGGACGCGAGCACCATCGATACGACCAGGGAGCACGAGTCCAGCAAAAGAGAGCCCCGATGCTTCGACGTGCACGTCATCCAAACGCCAGACGAGGAGCCAGGTTGCGCCAAGAAAGACGCTCCCGACGACCACGCCAATGGCGCGATCGGGCAAGAGCGAGGACGCGGCCGTAACGAGTGCCGTGACCACGATCGACACGACGATGGCTTCGACGAGTGGGCGTGTGCTCATCGGCAGACAATGCGTGCCGCGTAGATCTCGGAGGGCACGTTGCGGCTCTCCTGGTCTTGCCAGGCGAGGTACCACTCGTTCTTGTCGGGAACACCCGCAAGCGACGGGCGCGGGCCCGATAGATCGTAGGCGCGAAGAAGCACGCTCGGCACGGTGACGCCATCACGCGAGAGCATCGACAGCTTGATCTTGCCCGCGTCATAGAAGACAACGGCGACTTGACCTCTGTTCACGGCGAGCGACGGGTGGCCGCTCTTGTCCCCGAGCTTCTTGCGCCAAATGACCTTGCCCTCTTTGGGATCGATCATGGCCGCAAACGCACCGGCGAAGGCGCCGTTGCCCTCGACGTGCCAGGCCACGAAGCATCCCTCGGTTCCGCACTTGATGGCGGGTGTATCGACCGGAGCGTTGTCGTCGGACGGCGTGACGGAGACCACGTCGCCGAGGACGCGAGAGCCCTTGTCTTTGCCGCTGGCCTCCTCGAGACCCCCCTTGTCGATGTCCGCGAGGGGCACGCGCATCTGCACGATGTTTCGTTCTCGCTCCTTGTCGAGCCGGTAGACAACGAACAGCGAGCCTGGGCCTACGGCGACGCTCGGTCGACGCACCCTCGGCGGCGGAGCTTTCGACTTCGGCAACGCCTCGTAATCGGTAAGGCGCGTCTCTTGGCTCGCCGTGTCGAGATCATTGGTGAGGCGGCGGACGAAGAGATCGTCGTCTTTGTCGCGATCATCTTGCCAGACGACGAAGAAGCTTCCATCCGGCCCCTTGTCGATGGAAGGCCAAAACGCGCCCGGACGCGCTGCGCCGACGAGGACGCTACGCCCTTTGCTTGCATCGATGCGCCCGTCTGCGTCGATGAAGCGCACGCGCACACCAGCATCGTGACCCCTCGCGTCCCACCAGAGGAGCACGGATCGATCGACGCTATGCGTGACGAGCATCGGACGCTGCGCGTCGGTCGCCTCCGGCGTCAGATCGCGTATGGGACTGATTGCGTGGCCGTCGCTGTCGAGCAGCGCGCCGTAAACGTGATTGCGCTTGTCCTGCTCGTGATCGTCGGTCCACGTGACGAGCGCGCCCTTCGGAGTGGCGATGATCGCGGGACGCTCCGCGCGTTTCTCCGTGGAGAGGCGAGGGCGCGAGAAGAAGACAGGTTTACAGTTGCCGTTTAGCTTCTCGATGAATTTCGTCTGCTCGACGAAGCTCCGGCCCACCACGGCACCCGTGCCGCCAACGGCAATGGCGTCTTGGAACTTCTTCTGCGCTTCACCGTACTCGCCGCGCGTGAAGAGTCGTTGACCTTCGCTGATAACGGGCAACCACAGCGGCTCTTCCGAACTCGACACGAGCTTCGGCATTGCGGACGACGCTGCACTCGGCTGCACGCTCGTCGCGGACTTGACAACAGGTGTGGAGACCTGCGGGTAGACGAAGCGCACCCAAACGAGACCGGCCAGCGTGATCGCGCCTGCGAAGACGACGGTGCTCAGCAGGGCGCGCAACGCCGAGGTCTTCGCGGGCGCGTTCGCGGACGTGGGAACATCGTTCAACGGACGCGGCGTGCGAAGTCCGTCACCGCTGATGACGTCGTCCGAAACCCCCGGTGCAGACATGTCAGAGTCGAACTCGCTGCTCGCGAGCTCTTCGTGTGAAAGTGCTGCTCTGGCCAGCACGAGACTCTGCTTCGTATTCTGGGTGAAGCTGGGAAAGCTCGGTTCCGATCCGCGACCCAAAGCTTGAACGAATGCTTCTGCGAGCTCCTTGGCTGTCTGGTAACGCGCGTTGGGATCGCGCTCGAGGCATTTGACGAACCATGCATCGAGCGCGCGCGGCAGATCTGGACGCGCACGCGACAGCGTGGGGATGGGCTCCGTTGCGATCGCCGCGAACGTCATCGCAACCCCCTGATCCATGTTCCACACCGGCTTGCCGATCAGGCACTCGTACGCCATGCAGCCAAGCGCCCAAAGATCGGCGCGGTGATCGACGTTGCCGTGGCCTTTGACTTGCTCGGGCGACATATACGCGGGCGTGCCGAAGACGGCGCCCTCGCGCGTCAGGCGTTTTTGCGCTTTGTCGGGGTTTACTGGGGCGTAAAATTTCGCGAGACCAAAATCGAGAATTTTACAGATGTCTTCGCCGTCTTCGTTCTTCGTGAGGAAGATGTTTTCGGGCTTTAGATCGCGGTGAACGATTCCCGCGGCGTGCGCCTTCATGAGGCCTTTCGCCGTATGCACGATGACGCGCGTCGTCGTCTCGACGTCGATGATGCGTACGCGCGCCATGCGGTCGTAGAGCGACTCACCTTCGAGCAGCTCCATCGCAATGAACGGACGTCCATCGTCGAGCCGCCCGGAGTCATAGACATCGACGATGTACGGACTCTTGATGCTCGCAGCGGCGCGTGCCTCTCGGAAGAAGCGCTCGATCACGACGGTCGAGCCGCTCATCTCCGACGCGAGGATCTTCACAGCGACCCTCTTGCCCAGCGACAGTTGCTCGGCCTCGTACACGGCAGCCATGCCGCCGCGCCCGATCTCGCGAACGACATGATATTTTCCGAGCAGAGTCTGCCCGACCGTGACCATCGATTCTGCGGCCGTGATCATCGATTCCGTGGCCATCCGGGGTCCACACCCCGACCGGAAATGGGCAATCTGACCAGCGGGAGGCGCATGAGCCAAAATGCTACGCTGTTTCTGCTCCGAACGAAAAGGCTTCTCGCGCCCGCGTTACCTTCTTCAACCGCGGCACAAGACCGCTTTCAAGTTGACGCGAGATCGAGGCGGGGCCGAGGAGCGATGGCGACGCGCACGCGCACCTCATCACACGACTCCATTCTTCCACGCTCGTCCACCCATCTCGTCATCCCAGCCAACGGGAAAAATCGTGAGTCAACTTCAGTGGAACCCACGTCGTAGTGGGGCTATCTCGTAGCTTCCTCGATAGTGGGGTGAGCTGTAATGAATACCAAGGGGGAGGGGGCGGACGTCAAAGAGAGGCTGGCGGACATCGGCGAGATCGCGGCCGAGATCGCGCACGAACTTCGCAGCATCTTGCAGATCATTTCCACCAGCACCTATCTCGCGCGACGGGACCCAGCAAAGAGCGAACCGCAACTCGCGAAGATCGAGAGAAGCGTGCATATTGCACACGCAATCGTCGACGATCTCATGACGCTCGCGCGGGGCGAACCCATTCATACCGAGCCAATCTTGCTCGCTGAGGTGCTCGTTGCGGCGCGCGAACATCTGCCACCATCCGGCGGCGATTTCACCGACGTGCTTCCGTCGCCCATCGTGCGTGTCCGCGCGCACCAAGGCTTGCTGACACGCCTCTTCCACATCCTTTACGAAAATGCCATTGGGGCCAGCGTTCCGCGTACGCCGAACATCGTCACACGCGCGGTCTTCGAGCGAGACAGCGTGAGGATCACCGTGACCGACGACGGTCCAGGTGTGCCCGACGAGGTCGCAAAAAAACTCTTCGAACCGCTTGTCTCTCACGGCAAGGCGGGCACCGGGCTCGGGCTCGCACTCGCCCGGCGCATCGCCGCCGCGCACGACGGCGCGATTGCCCTCATACCGAATGCCCCCACCTACCAAAGCGGAGCAACGTTCTGCATCGAGCTCCCGCGCACACCCGGGGAAACCCTGGCTTGACGTCGAGAGACAACAGTTATTAACTTCTTTAACAATGAAGCGGAAGAAGGGGCAGATCGAAATATTCTCTGTTTCCGTTGATGCAAAAACCAAGAGGGTGCTCAAAGCACACGCAGATCGGGTCTTCGACGGAAACATGTCTGCGATGATTTCCGCGTTCGGTCGCGAAGCGGAGAAGCGTGATGCCATCCATTGGCTCGTTCAAGATGCCGGTGGCTCCACCTTGACGGATGAACTCCGAGAGGAATTGTCGACCGAATTTCACGGGACGAAGAAACGAAAGAAGCCCGCAGCATGACAGCGGCAACCTACGACACGGGAATGCTCATCGCTTTGGATCGACGAAAGCAGAGGGCAATGACCGTGCATGAGTGGCTCGCAGAAGAGCGAATACGAGTCACCGTTCCATGGATTGTCGTGGCCGAGTTCTGGCACGGACGTACAGACAGACGCGACGCCATTTTGCGGTCGGTAGACATCGAGGCTCCTTCCATCGCACTTGCCAAAAATGCAGGACAGGCACTTGCGGCGGTACCTCGGGCAACCATCGTCGACGCGATCGTGATGGCCTCGGCAGCTCTGCGAGGTGACATCGTGTACACGAGTGACATGGACGATCTCGGCTCGCTTCAGCGTCACTTCCCCGGCGTGCGGCTTCTCGAAGTCTGAGAGCGTGTTCGACGGCCTGCTGCGCGAAATCGATGCGTCGGTTGGGCGCTCCGCTCCGTGCTCAAAGGCTTTAAGCCTGTTCCGCCCGGTGCTCGCGCTCCGCCCTAGCCTCGATTCGCTCGCGACGGCTGCCCTACACGCTCTGATGGCGTGTTTTGCGCAGCAGGCTGGTAAACACGCTCTGAGCGGGCGGCCGTGGACCACGTGTGCATGTCGCACTAGCGTCTGTGACCCCCATGCTTCCTATCCGCCTGCGCGGAGCCTCTACACACAACCTTCGCAATATCGATCTCGACCTCGAAGCCGGAGAGCTCGTTGCGCTCACCGGACCGAGCGGAGCGGGCAAGTCTTCGCTTGCGATCGACACGCTGTACGCCGAGGGTCAGCGCCGCTTCGTCGAAAGCTTCAGCCCCTACGCGCGCCAATTCCTCGAGCGGCTCGAGCGTCCACCCGTCACTTCGCTCGATCCCGTAGCAGCCGCGGTCGCCGTGGATCGGCGGGCGCCGGTCAAATCGAGTCGATCGACGGTTGCAACGCTCACCGATCTCGAGCCGTACCTCGCTGCGCTCTTCGCGTGCGAAGCCGTCCCAACGTGCCCCGACTGCAACGAGCCCGCTGTCGCAACGAGCGCGGGCGACGCCGCGAACCGCGTGGTCCTCGAGTTCGGTGGAGGCCGCGCCGTCGTCAGTTATCCCGTGCGGGTCGAGAGCGCCGAGTCGTATCTCGGGCTCCGCGAAGAGCTCGTGAAGGAGGGCTACCGGCGCCTCGTCGTGGGCGGCACGATGCGCGAGATCGATGAGGTGCGCCCGAGCGATGCGGCTCGGCCCGATGTCGGCGTCGAAGTCGTGATCGATCGGCTCGAGGTTCGCGAGCGAGATCAGCGACGCTTGCAGCAGGCCATCGAGACCGCGTGGGTTCGCGGCGACGGTCGCGCGCTCTTGACGCGCGTGGATGACGAATTGCATCGCAAGGTCATTGCCCGCGGGCTCGTGTGCCCCTCGTGCGCGCGCCCCTTCGATCCTCCGCGCCCAGGACTCTTTTCGTATAACTCCCCGCTCGGTGCGTGCGCTGACTGCCGCGGGTTCGGACGCGTCATCGCGGTCGACTGGAACAAAGTCATACCGGACAAATCGAAGACGATCGCGCAGGGCGCCATCAAAGCGTGGACAGGCAAGTCGAGTGAGTGGGAGCGCACCGTGCTCAAGCGCTTCGCGAAAAAACGCAAGATCTCGCTCGACGTTCCGTGGGAGAAACTGCCAGCCGAAGAACGCCGCCTCGTCATCGAAGGCGAGGGCACGTGGGAGGACGGGAAGTACCCGGGGGTCGCCGCGTGGTTCAAATGGCTCGAAGGCCGTACGTACAAGATGCACGTGCGCGTCTTTCTTTCGCGCTACCGCAACTACGTTCCGTGCGCGACGTGCGGCGGCGCGCGCCTCAACAAGACGGCGCGCACCTACCGCGTCGGCGGACTCGATCTCGGCGGTTGGCACGGCCTCACGGTGGAAGAGGCACGCGCGCGGCTGGCAAACGTAGCGCCCGCGAACCCGCAGGGCAGGCGCGTGAAAGAAGAACTCTCGACGCGCCTCGCGTACCTCGACGCGGTCGGGCTCTCGTACCTCACGCTCGACAGGCAAGCTCGCACGCTCTCCGGTGGCGAAGCGCAACGAGCGAGCCTCACGACGGCACTCGGTGCGTCCCTCACGGGCACGCTCTTCGTGCTCGACGAGCCCACCGTTGGCTTGCACGCGTCCGACGTCCCGCGCCTTGCAGAGGCCATGAGTCATCTCGCGGGAGCGGGGAACACGGTGCTCGTCATCGAGCACGATCGCAGCGTCGTAGAGCGATGCTCGCGCGTCATCGAGATGGGACCTTTGGCCGGTCCGGGCGGCGGACGCATCCTTTTTTCCGGCACGCCACGAGAGCTTCTGGCGAGTGACACCGCCACGGGACGCGCGTGGCGGCTTGCAGGCTCGCCCAAGCAAACGCGCCGCCAAGCCAAAGATCATATCGTCATCGAAGGAGCAACCGAGAACAACCTCGCCATCGATCGCGTCGCAATCCCACTCGGCGTGCTCTGCGCGATCACGGGGCCGTCGGGGTCGGGCAAGAGCACGCTCGCCGAAGACATCCTCTACCGCGCCGTCGCACGAAAAACGGGCGAGAGCGTGCCCGAACCAGGTGCTTTCACGCGCGCGTACGGGCATGAGGACATCGTGGGCGCCGTGCTCGTCGATCAATCGCCGCTCGGTCGGACGGCGCGCGGAAATGCTGCAACCTACACGAAAGCGTGGGACAGACTTCGCGTGCGCTTTTCGTTGGAGCGCGAAGCGAAACGGCGAGGTCTTTCGCCGGCGCACTTCTCGTTCAACGTGCCGGGAAAGGGGCGCTGCGAAAACTGCTCCGGCGAAGGCTACGAGACCGTGGAGATGCAGTTTCTCGCGGACGTGATGCTCCTCTGCCCGGTCTGCCACGGCAAGCGGTTCAACGCGGACGTGCTCGAAGTCACGCACATGGGCAAGACCGCCGCCGATGCGCTCGCGATGACGGTGGAAGAGACGCTCGCGACGTTCTCGACTGAGGGCGATCGCGACTACGTACTCGAGCGCGCGCTCGAACCGCTCGTGCGCGTGGGGCTCGGGTACTTGCCGCTCGGGCAGCCGCTGTCGACTCTTTCGGGCGGCGAAGCGCAGCGCCTGAAGCTCGCGCGCGCGCTCTCGCAAGACGCGAAGGGACGCCTGTTCGTCGTCGATGAACCTAGCGCGGGACTTCACGCGTGCGACGCCGAGCACGTGGTCGGCGCGCTCGGCGCGTTGGTCGACGATGGCGCAAGCGTCGTCATGGTCGAACATGATTTGTCCGTGGTGCACGAGGCCGACTGGATCGTCGATCTCGGTCCGGGCGGAGGTCCGAACGGCGGCCGCGTGGTCTGCGAAGGCATACCCGAAGACGTTGCAAAGACGGAATCGAAAACAGGCCTCGCGCTGCGAGATCTCATGCGCAACTTAAAAGTTGCATCAAAATCGCAGAGAACCGGCAGCCGCGCGCGTGCACGCATTCCGATCGTGCACGCATCGAACGCGCCCGTCGCGATCGACGTCGAGCACGCGCGCGAGCACAACCTGAAAGATGTATCCTGCAAGATCCCGCACGGACACCTCTGCGTCGTCACGGGACCCTCGGGCTCCGGCAAGAGCTCGCTCGCGTTCGACGTCGTGTTCGCAGAAGGCCAGCGTCGCTTCATGGAGACGTTGACGCCCTACGCGCGCCAGTTCTTGCCGACTCTGCCGCGCCCCGACGTCGATCTCGTCACCGGCGTGCCTCCGTCGATTGCGCTCGAGCAGCGCACCTCGCGCGCGGGCGCGAACTCCACGGTCGCCACCGTGACCGAGATCGCACATTACTTGCGCCTCCTCTACGCGAAGGTCGGCGATCTCTATTGCCCGTCGTGCCAAGCGCCCGTGCTTCCGAGCTCGCCCGACGATCTCTTCGCGCGTATCCGCCACGGCCTCGGCGGCAAACCGCAACAAAGGTGCACGATTTATGCGCCCGCCGTTCGCGCGCGCAAAGGCATCTATCTCGATCTGTTCACGCAAGCCTCGCGCGGGAACATCAAGGCTGCGCGCGTCGATGGCGTCCTTGTCGAGACCGATCCTCCGCCACGACTCACGAAGACGAAGGAGCACACGATCGATCTCATCGTCTACTACGGCAGGCTCACCGATCTCGATCGCACGACGTTCGATCGCGCGCTCGCATGGGGCGAAGGCGCGGTGCGCATCGCGCACGGACCTCCAACGGCACATCCTGGCAAGGGCGAGGAAATTTATTCGACGGCGCGCGCGTGCGTGCGCTGCGGCACCGGCATTCCCGAGCTCGATCCGCGATGGTTTTCGTTCAACACGAAGCAGGGGCAATGCAGCGCGTGCGAAGGCACGGGCGTCCACGGCGGAACGAGCGCGCTCGAGAACGACGGTCCACACGAAGCGTGTCGCGCGTGCGGCGGCGACAGACTCGCGCCCGTACCGCGCAGCGTGCGTCTCGGCGGCGAGACGTATCCGCGCATGATGGACCGATCCATCGCATCGGCGCTTGCGAAGGTGCATTCCTTGCCCATGACGGGCACGCACGCGGAGATCGCGAAAGCACCGCTCGCGGAGCTTCTTCGCCGGCTCGAGTTCGTGAAGCAGGTCGGCCTCGGCTACCTCGGGCTCGGGCGCGCAGCCTCGACGCTCTCGGGAGGCGAGATGCAACGACTGCGCTTGTCGGCCCAGCTCGGAAGCGGCCTCACGGGAGCGCTCTACGTGCTCGACGAGCCAACGATCGGTCTTCACCCGCGCGACACGAAGAGACTCATTTCGAATCTGCGCGCGCTCGTCGACACCGGTTCCACGGTGCTCGTCGTCGAACACGACGCGGAGATGATTCGCGCGGCCGATCATCTGACCGATCTCGGACCGGGCGGCGGGCGCGCCGGCGGTCACGTCGTTGCCGAGGGCAGCGCCGCCCGTGTCCTCGCCTCGGAGGCATCGCCCACAGGTCACGCACTGCGCGAACCGCTCGGCCGAATTCGACCGAGGCGCGCCATGAGCAAGGAGTGGATCGAGCTTTCGGGCGCGCGCGCAAACAACCTGAAAGACGTGACGTTCCGCGTGCCGAGAGGACGCATGTGCGTGGTCTGCGGTGTCAGCGGTTCGGGAAAGAGCACGCTCGTCGCGCGCGTCTTCTTCCCAGCGCTCCGGCAGTCGCTGAAGCTTGCCACGCCCGAACCCGGTGCCTTCAAAACCATCTGTGTGCCTAAGGAAATCCGGCGCGCGCTCGCCGTCGATCAATCTCCGATCGGACGCACGCCGCGATCGGTACCCGCCACGTTCCTCGGCGTATGGGACGAGATTCGACGGCTCTTCGCGTCCTTGCCGGAGGCGAAGATGCGCGGCTACACGGCAGCGCGCTTCTCGTTCAACACGGGCGCTGGCGGACGATGCAGCACGTGCGACGGTCAAGGCGCCATCGTTGCGGAGATGAGCTTTCTGCCCGACGTCATCACGCCATGCGAAACCTGTCAGGGATCGCGCTTCGAACCTTCGACGCTCGACATCAAGTGGGCGGGGCTCTCGATCGGCGACGTCTTGCAGCTCTCCGCGGAGGAAGCTGCGAAGGTCTTCGCGGCGCACCCGAAGATCGCTCGGCCGCTCGCGACACTCACCGATCTCGGCGTCGGCTACGTGTCGCTCGGTCAAGGATCGAACACGCTCTCGGGCGGTGAAGCGCAGCGCCTCAAGCTCGCAAGCGAGCTCACCGCCGGCGTCGCGCACGAGCCAACCGTCTACGTGCTCGACGAACCAACAACGGGGCTGCATCTGTCGGACGTCGGCCGCCTCCTTCGCGTGCTCGACAAGCTCGTCGAACGCGGCGACACGCTCGTCATCGTGGAACATCATCCGGACGTCATCGCGAATGCCGACTGGATCGTCGAGCTCGGGCCCGACGCCGGCGACGAAGGCGGTCGCGTCGTCTTCGAGGGCGACCCATCTGCGCTTGCCAAGAAGAAGACAGCGACAGGCACGGCACTCGCCGCTCTTTTGACGAAGAAGCTGTTGGCCTAAACTTTCAAAATACTGAAAACAATGAATACCGAAAAACATGTTGTAACAGGAGCATTTGGTCTGTCAGGGCGTTACATCGCGCAACGGCTTTTGAGCCAAGGGGCCGTCGTCGAAACGCTCACGAACACGCGTCCGCCGCTCGATAAGACGGGCGCGGATGCGTTTGGCGGACGCGTCAAAGCGCATCCTCTGAATTTCACGGACGCCGCCGCGCTGGCGCGTTCTCTGGAAGGCGCGGCGGTGCTCTACAATACATATTGGGTCCGCTTTGACCATAAGCGTTTTACCCACGACCAGGCGGTGCATAACACGTTTACCTTGTTCAAAGCGGCGAAGCGTGCGGGCGTGCGGCGCATCGTTCATGTAAGCATCACGAACCCCGACTCCGCCTCGGATTTGCCATATTTTCGCGGGAAGGCGCAGATCGAAGAATTTTTGCACGGGCTGGGCGTGGGTCACACCATCTTGCGCCCCGCGGTGCTGTTTGGAGACAATGCCATTTTATTGAACAACATTGCCTGGATGCTTCGTTGGTTTCCGGTGTTTGGCATTTTTGGCGATGGTCGTTATCGCATTGAACCCATCCATGTAGACGACTTGGCCGCGCTCGCGGTGGAGCAAGGCGCTCGAACGGAGCCCAGCCTCACGATAGACGCAAAGGGAGTCGAATCGTACGAATACGGCGAACTCGTGCGAACCATCGGCAAGGCCATTGGCCACGAGCGAGACCTGATTTCCATCTCGCCCCAACTTGGTTACGCGCTGGGATGGTTGTTTGGCGCGATCAAAGGGGACGTCGTGATCACGAAAGAGGAGATCCAGGGTTTGATGGCAGGTTTGCTGGCGACGGATTCGCCGCCGAACGGGCCAACGAAATTGAGTGAGTGGCTAGCGGCGAATGCAAACGTGTTGGGGAGAACGTATCAAAATGAATTGAAACGCCGGTAGACCGCGTCAACTTGAAAGCGGTCCGAGCAAAAGCGGTCTAAGCAATTCGTGGAGATTACGATTGAAGAACGATAGCCAGGCCGGCGATCACCGCAAATACGGCACTCACACGCAACGTCGCGCGCAGGACCAACGCCTCGCGTCCCGTCAACCCCACGGCCCCACAAGCCACCGCGATGGATTGCGGTGAAATCATCTTGCCGGCAGCGCCTCCCAGCATGTTGGCCGACACCAACAACGTGTCAGGAACACCGATTTGATGTGCAACCGTCGCCTGCAATGGCGCGAACAACACATTGGATGCCGTATCCGAACCGGTCAAAAAGACACCAAACCATCCCAATACCGGTGCCACCAACGGATATACTTTGCCGCTTTTGGCGAGCGCCAGCGCCAGCGTTGCGGACATGCCAGAGTACGAAGACACGGTGGCAAGAGCCAGCACCAAGCCGATCGCCAGAACCGTCGGCCACAGCCTCGTGCAAGTCTCCGCGAACACATCCAACACGAATTTCGGCTGCCATCGCAAGCCGATGGCCGAGAGCAACACCGCCAGAAAAATGCCGGTCCCCACGGCACCGAGAACGTCGAATCGGAAAACGGCTGGATACCATTCCAATCCGTCGACCACGGGCGTTGTTTTATAGATGACCCCATGCAAAAATGGCACTTCTAGCCATAATGTGGTTTTCGACAACGGGCCGCCCGGAGCGAACCACGACTGAAAACCTTTGCTGCCCCATACCACCATACATATCGTGAGCAACCCGAAAGGCAACCATGCACGAGCAACATGCCGCGCGCCCAATCGAGGGAGGTCGACCGACGATTTGCGGCGCGCAGCGGTTTCCGGCCGCAAAATCGTGGCGGGGTGCCAGAAACGCAGCAGGATCACCAGCGATGTCATGCAGACGAGCGACGCCATGATCGTCGGTAATTGCGGACCCCCCCACAACGCGGTTGCCATCATGGTGCCGGCGAAACTCGCCCCCGCCACCAGCAGGGCCGGCCAAATGTCGCGCGTCCCCCGCCAACCTGCCAGTGCGACCGTCACCCATCCAAGCGAGAGCAAGGAAAGCAGCGGCAACTGCCTGCCAGCAATGGCCGTCAGCGCCGTCAGATCGGTGTGGCTCACCTGCGCTGCAGCCGTAATCGATGTCCCCATGGCCCCAAATGCCACGGGCGCCGTATTGGTAATCAGACACAACACCGCGGCTCGCAGCGGATCAAAACCCAGCCCGACCAGCAATGCTGCGGTGATCGCCACGGGCGTGCCGTACCCGGCAGCGCCTTCGAGAAATGCGCTGAACGCAAAACCGATCAGGATCATTTGCAGCCGCGCGTCCGGCGTGATCGATGCGATGGACGCGCGCACCACTTCGAAGTGCCCGCTCCTCACCGTCAGCCGATAGAGAAACACGACGCCGACGATGATCCAGGAAATTGGCCATAGACCATAACTAAAACCATAAAGCGCGGCTGCCGCGACCGACGCCACCGGCATGCCATACACGGTGACGGCCAGGATGACTGCCAGCAGCAAAGTTCCAGCCGCGGCCCCATACAAACGCCAGCGAAAGATCGCCAGCGTCACGATGAAGAAAAGAATCGGCAACGCCGCTACGAGCGTTGATTCCACAGCCTGGTGCAGCGGATCGTACGGTTGCAGCCACGGCGTCACGAGGATCTCTGCGGAATAGCAACAACAGGGGTTACGAGACCACTCGTTAAATCTTCAGTGTCTTCAGTGCGACAGATTACGACACGATAAAAAACCATGAGCAATCCGTTATGGGTTTCATTCAAATGAGGACGCGCGCCCGTCGCGAACCCCGCTGAGAGCGTGTTCGACAGGCGTCGCGAGCGAATCGAGGCTAGCCCGAATCATTCATGACGACTCCGCGTAGAAGAGCCGATCCCTTTGCTGCAAAGGACGTACGGCGTTTCTCGGACCTGCGGCGTACATACAGTACGCCTCGGTCCTGCGATACGGCGTG
>WQYX01000112.1 GCA_009781005.1 Polyangiaceae bacterium
CTAAGAGCGTGTTCCAGTCACGCCACCTGCACGCGGTTCCACAAGTCTCGAACCCCGAGATCATCGAGCCATCGCTCGATGTATAGCCGATCGAGCAAATCCCCTTTCGCTCTCACAAGCGCGCGCACATCTCGGAGCTGACGCTCGGACTCGCCAAGTTTGGCCCATTCGAGCTTCGCCAAGATTGTGTCCTCGACGGTGGCCACAAAGACGCTCACACCGAGAAGCACCGCAGGAACACGACGCGACATCTCTTCTTTGCTGAACGGCCGTGGCTTGCGAAAGATGACATCGACCTTCCACGCCGTGGATCCATCGATGATATTGAACTGGCCGCGCCGCCTGAACTCATCTCGGGCAACATCGCGATCGAAGTAGACAACGTCACCTGCGAGGGCATCCAGGAAGCGATCGAGAGAAGCGAATGTCGGATCGACGACGATATCGATGTCTTGCGTTGCGCGCGGTGCGCCGTGGTGAGAGCCGGCGAACGAGCCCGCAAGCATATAAGGCACGCCAGCACTATCGAGAGCACCGATGACACGAGCGAGGAAGCCCTCGATAACGCTCACGGTGCCGGCACCGGTTCGCCAGGCCAAATCTTCAACGCGGCGTCCTTGCCGTAAAGAAGCGCAACGAGCGCCCGACGAACTTCATGCTCGGAGTACTCCGGGTGCCGCTGCTGGATCCCCTCCGCAGCGATTCGCCGAATGTCGTCACTCATCTGAGCCGCGAGCTCCGAACGCTGCGTGGCCGTCATTGCACGGTACAGACTCATCTGGAGCTCATATGCCTCTGGGCTGGTGTCTCGAGATTGCATCACGCACCCGTGTTGGCTTCGTACATGGTCTGCTGCGCGCCCATACTTTTATCATACCATTCGACTCCGAAGTGTCCGCGACAAGCGCGTATGCCCACCGCCCTTGGCGGTGGTTCCAACCCCTGAGAACGAAGGAGTGACGATGACAACGAGTATCCCCGGGCTGCTCATCGCAGCTCCCGAGCCTGCCCTCGTCGCGCGCGCGGCAGCCTCGCGCATGGGAAAATTCATCCGCGAAGCCATCCGCGATCGCGGGATCGCTCATGTGGCGCTCTCCGGCGGTTCGTCGCCGAATCCAGCCTACGAGCTCCTTGCGAAGGAGCCGCTCGACTGGTGTAAAGTACACATATATTGGGTCGACGAGCGCGCCGTGCCGCCAGCGAACGATCGGAGCAACTACGGTGCGGCGAAGAAAGCTCTCCTCGATCGCGCGGAGATCCCCGACGCGAACGTCCACCGAATGCGCGCAGAAGCATCTGATCTTGGTGAAGCCGCGGCGGAATACGAAACCATCCTGCGCAAAACCATCAACGACAAGGCAGACGGGGGGATCCCTCGTCTCGATCTCGTCGTGCTCGGCATCGGCGACGACGGACACACCGCGTCGCTCTTTCCGGGCGAGCCAACCATGCATGTTACAAATAAACTGGTTTGCGCGGTTGCTGCGAATGCCGCGCGCGGACGCGAGGCGCGCATGACGCTGACTTCTCCAGTTCTCGAGAACGCACATGCGAGCGTCATCCTTGTCGTGGGCAAAGCCAAGCACCCTGCCCTGTCGCGCGTGTGGCAATCGAGCGGAAGCCTCGATGATACGCCGGCGCGAATCATCCGAAGCTTCCGCGGACAGACGACATGGCTCATCGATCACGAAGCAGGTAGTTTCGGTGAATGCAAAAATTGAACGGGAAAATATGCGTCATCACTGGCGCTGCGCGTGGCATTGGCCGAGCCATCGCCGCACGCTTCAATGCAGAAGGTGGCAACGTCATCGTCACCGATCTGGATGAGACTACCGGCGCGAAGACGGCATTCGAGATCGGTTGTCGATTCCAAAAGCTCGATGTTCGGCAAGAGGCTGATTGGTTTCGGCTTGCTCAGCGATTGCCAATCGCCGACGTCGTCGTCAACAATGCCGGCGTCACCGGATTGGAACAGGGCCCGGTCACCCATGATCCCGAACATGCCAGTCTCCTGGATTGGCGGGAGGTGCACCGGGTCAACCTCGATGGGACTTTTCTCGGCTGCCGTTACGCGATTGGAGCCATGAAAGCGCGGGGTACGGGGTCGATCATCAATATTTCATCGCGCTCTGGTCTCGTAGGGATCCCGGCTGCGGCGGCATATGCTCGGCACCGGCCCCGATCGGGAAGCGAAGATGCAAGCATTGGTGGCAGACACACCCCTCAAACGGTTCGGAATGCCTGACGAAGTTGCGGCCATCGCCGCGATGCTTGCTTCGGACGAAGCCACCTACATGACAGGAGCTGAAATCAATATCGACGGCGGCTTGTTAGCAGGGTCGGCCGCATCGCCAGGGTGACCGCTTTCGATTTGACGCGATGTCATCGTTGGGGCCTGCGGTGCGGTCCTCAAAGCCTTCAAGGCTGTTCCGGTCCGCTCCTCGGCCCCGCCTCGACCTCGCGTCAACTTGAAAGCGGTATGGCGATTCAACTTGAAAGCGGTATGGCGATTTCGGTTAAATCCAGCCCTCAATCTTCTTCATGACGGCGTCGACCGTGAGGCCGAACTTTTCGGCGAGCACCGTATCTGGCGCGCTCGCTCCGAAGTGATCGATACCGATCGACAGGCCACGATCACCGACCCACTGGCGCCACGGACCCGTCACGCCGGCTTCGATGGACACGACGCGCACACCCTTTGGCAAGACGGCATCGCGGTACGATGCATCTTGCTGCGCGAAGACTTCGAGGCACGGCGCACTGACGACGCGCACCTTCTTTCCCGCCTTCTCGAGCCGCTCGCGCGCGCCCACGGCGAGGTGAACCTCGCTGCCCGTTGCCATGAGGATGATCTCCGGGTTTCCGCCCGTGGCTTCCTGCGCGATGTATGCGCCGCGAAGAACGCTCTCTGGATTGCACCCCGCGTCGCGCTTGATAGCCGGAAGCTTCTGCCGCGAGAGCGCAAACGCGGTCGGCGCATTCTTGCGCGAGAGCGCGATCATCCACGCCGCCGCGCACTCGACGCCATCGGCGGGACGCACGAGCGCAAGATTCGGAATGAGACGCAGCGCCCAGTAATGTTCGACGGGTTGATGTGTTGGGCCATCTTCACCGAGGAAGACCGAATCGTGCGTGAAGATCCACAAACACTGAATGCGGCTCAGCGCCGACAAGCGAATGCTCGCGCGCATGTAATCGCTGAAGACGAGGAACGTGGCGCCGTACGGGATGATGCCGCCGCTCACGGCCATGCCGTTGCACACTGCACCCATTCCGTGCTCGCGGATGCCGAAGTGCATGTTGCGTCCGGCGAACGCATTCGCATCGATGCTGCCGCTCTTCTTGATGAGCGTCTTGGTGGAGGGCGCGAGATCGGCCGAGCCGCCGATGAGCGACGGCACCTTTTCGGCAACCACCTGCTGAATCACGTTCGACAAGGAGCGCGTCGCGTCGTCTTTGGCAGGCACCGCTGCCAGGAGATCCGCGAAGAGATCCGCCGGAACGTGCTTGGCTTCGAAGTGATCGAGATCGCGCGCGAGCTCGACGTTCGCCTTGCGCCACGCTTCGTACTTGGCGATCCACGCTTGCTTGTCCTTCGCGAGATCGGCGGCGCGATCCTTGAAGAGTGCATAGATCTCCTCGGGCACGAAGAAGGTCTTGTCCGGATCCCAGCCGATGTTCTTCTTCGTTGCTAAAATTTCGTCTTTGCCGAGCGGTGCGCCGTGAGCTTCCGCGGTGTCGTGCGCGTGGGGCGCACCGTTCGCGATGTGCGTGCGCGCCACGATGAACGACGGACGCGTTGTCTCTGCCACGGCCTTGTCGAGCGCGGCGCGGATCTGTGCGTGGTCGTGGCCGTCGATGTGCTGGACGAACCAACCGTAGGCCTCGTAACGCTTGCCAACATCTTCGTTGAAGGTGATCTCGGTTTTGCCCTCGATGGTGATCCTGTTGTCGTCGTAGATGGCGATGAGATTCGACAGACCGAGGTGCCCCGCGAGGCTCGAGGCTTCGCCGCTGACTCCTTCCATCATGTCGCCGTCGGAGCAGATGGTGAAGACGCGCACCGGCGCGAAAGGCTCACCAAAGCGAGCCTCTTTCAACTTCACCGCGAGCGCAAAACCAACCGCGTTGCTGATGCCTTGACCGAGCGGCCCCGTGGTCGTCTCCACGCCAACGGTGTAACCGTACTCGGGGTGGCCTGGCGTCTTGCTCCCCCACTGGCGAAACTGCTGAAGCTCGCTCATGGGCAGGTCGTAACCTGCGAGATGGAGCATCGAGTAAAGGAGCATCGACGCGTGCCCGGCCGACAAGACGAAGCGATCGCGTCCTATCCAACCGGGATCGGTCGGGTCGTAACGCAGGGTACGCGTCCAGAGCTCGAACGCGATGTTGGCAAGACCCATCGGCGTGCCGGGATGGCCGCTCTGGGCCTTCTCCACGGCGTCGATGGAAAGCGTCTTGATGGTATTGACCGCAACTTCGATCTCTTTCGGTGCGTATTGGCGCGCCATGGGCTCCTCGTAAAAGAAGCACGCACGTTACCACGGTTAAGTGGACCCCACCGCGCGTTTCGCTCGCTTCGCTTCGCTCCTCGCGCGTGCTCCCCTTGGGCTGGTGCTCGTCAGGCGTAGGGGCGCAGCATGCTGCGCCCCTACGCCTGACGAGCACCAGCCCAAGGGGAGCCCCACGGATGCTAATTGCATCCGACCAGGGACTGAGGTGAGAATCGCCGGGTTCTTATGGCGAATGCCTATTTTTCATTCGCCGGGAGGAGACTCAAGTGAATCACGGTCGCGGGATTGTTTTTTTGGCATTGTTCGCTTTGGGGTGCACCGGGGTCGACCCGCAACTTGGCCCGAGCTACATGGTCTCGACACTGGCGGGTACGGGCGACGCGGGTGCTGACAATGGCCTCGCCTCGAAGGCGACTTTCAACCAGCCGCACGATGTCGCCCTTGGACCAGATGGCAGCCTTTACGTTGCCGACTGGAGCAACAACCTGATTCGCAAAATCGCTGTCAACGGCACGGTCAGTACCTACGCAGGCACGGGCGCTCAGGGCCTAACCAACGACGTTTGCACGAAAGCAACCTTCGCTGGCCCTTTGGGCATTGCCGTGGACGCAGCCAGCAACGTTTACGTGACCGAAAACGCAGGCAACGCGATCCGCAAGATCTCCCCCTCGCCGTGCACGGTCAGCACATTGGCTGGTTCCCCCAGCGCCCCCGGCACTTCCGACGGTGTGGGTACTGCGGCAAGCTTCCATGCCCCGGAAGGGCTGGCGTTCGACGCTTCGGGCAATACTCTCTACGTTGCCGACTTTGGCAACCACAAGATCCGAAAGGTGACGATAAACGATGGCACCGTTACCACGGTCGCCGGCACTGGCACTGCAGGCAACGCCAATAATGACCAGCCGCTGGAAGCAACTTTCAACGCCCCGCGGGGAATCGTTGTGAATGCTGCAGGTACGCTGTACGTGACCGAAAGCAATGACATCCGAAGGATCACGGCTGATGGGCAAGTCACCACGCTGGCCGGTTCGGTTACTGCGAGCCTCATCGATGGTACAGGTCCCAATGCCGCATTCAAGGGTCCGCGTGGCATCACGATCGACGCAAACGGCAACCTCTTGGTGGGCGACAGCACCAACAACGTGGTGCGCCAGGTGACGCCAGACGGCGTAGTCACAACCATTGCAGGGCAACGTAACGGAAACATAGGTATGGCCGGCGACATCGACGGTCCTGCCGATACAGCCGCCTTCTATGGCTCCGGCGGCGTGGCAGTGGATTCCAATGGTGTGATCTACGTTGCCGATTCCATGAATAACAAGATCCGCAAGATCGAATGGGTGCAGCCGTAACCACTCCATGTAGCTTGCACACAGTCTTACCGCGATGAAACAGCCGCCTGGATCGCGTGGACGGCGGCGCCGCGCAGCCCCGCAAGCGGCTCGGTCACGACGGCAACGGGAATGTTCTCGAGCAGCGGACGCATCCGTCCCTTGTCGAGAAATGCTTCGACGAACGGGCTCGGCGCACGCTGACCACCAGCTCGGCGACGCGATGGCAATCCCGCGGCAAGCACCTTTGCGAGGCGCGCAGAGACTCCCCCGCACACGTAGACGCCGCCCGTTGCAAGGCACTTGAGCGCGAGATTCCCTGCTTCCGCACCGTAGACGCTTGCCCAGAGATCGATCGCACACATCGCAGCTTCGCTCGATCCTTCGAGAGCGAGCTCGACGACCGCCACATTCGGATCCGACGCGGTCGCAACGCGCGCGGCATTGTCCTTCGACTCGCCGATGCGCTGATCGAAAAGATTGTATATTGCATTGATCGTCGAGCCCGACGCGACGCGCTCGTAGCTCACGTGACCGAACTCGATGGCGAGCTTGTCGCGAAGCTCGCCTTCGATCGGCGTGCGCGGCGCAAAGTCGACGTGCGAGCCCTCGGTGGCGCAAGGCACATGTTTGGATCCGTCCCAAACAAATGCGGCCTCCCCAAGTCCGGTGCCCGCCGCGATCGCAGCGAGGTTAGCTCCCGTGCGCTTGGGGCGGCCACGATGGATAACCGAGAGCTTGTGCGTTGCCATGGCGCCAAGGCCAACAGCGACGAGATCGTTGAGGAGCGTGACGTTCGGTAGATTGAGGTCTCGTGCGACTGCGCGCGCGTCGATGCGCCACGGCAGGTTCGTGGTCCTGACACGCTGATGGACGATGGGGCCTGCGATGCCAAAGCTTGCGGCGCGGATGCGCGGTCCGCGCGGGGCTTCGCTCAGGAAGCGGCGCAACGCCGAGTCGAACGACGGATGCTCTTGGCTCGATAAGACCGCCTCGTGGAGAATCTTCTTGCTCTTGACTTCAACGAGCGCGAAACGCGCGCGCGTACCGCCCACGTCGCCCGCGAGGACAGCGTCGACACGCGCGCGAGGTGCCTTCCGCATCACGGGCTCCTCAAAGTATGAAAAGTATGAATCAATGTGAGTCTTGCCACGATGCAGCAGCCGCGGGCCTTCCCCGTCCGTGCGCAGGAAGGGCCGCTTCGGCCCTGACGAGCACGTGACAAGGGGAAGGCGGCCACGGCGAAGCCGTGGCGGATGGGGCCCCAACTGAGCGTGACGTTCGGTAGATTGAGGTCTCGTGCGACTGCGCGCGCGTCGATGCGCCACGGCAGGTTCGTGGTCCTGACACGCTGATGGACGATGGGGCCTGCGATGCCAAAGCTTGCGGCACGGATGCGCGGTCCGTGCGGGGCTTCGCTGAGGAAACGACGCAACGCCGAATCAAACGAAGAATGCTCGCGACTCGACAAAACCGCCTCGTGGAGAATCTTCTTGCTCTTGACTTCAACGAGCGCGAAACGCGCACGCGTACCGCCCACGTCGCCCGCGAGGACAGCGTTGACACGCGCGCGACCCGTGGTGCGAGAGGCCTTCCGCATCCCCCTCTTATAGTCGCTACGAAGTGTCCGACGCCCGGCAACTCTGTAGCACCGCCGAGTCACCTGCCGACTTGTACTTCCGAAAGGAGTACATCACGCAAAATCGACAACTCTTTAGACCATCTGTGTACTCTTCCTGGGAGTATACACGGCACGCTGTCAGTCTTGCCACGATGCGGCAGCCGCGGGCCTTCCCCGTTCGTGCGCAGGAAGGGCCGCTTCGGCCCTGACGAGCACGTGACAAGGGGAAGGCGGCCATGGCAAGCCGTAGGCGAAGCCATGGCGGATGGGGCCACAACTGAGCGCGAAACGCGCGCGCGTACCGCCCACGTCGCCCGCGAGGACAGCGTCGACACGCGCGCGACTCGTGGTGCGAGAGGACTTCATCCCCTTTTATACTCACTACTCTGATGCGCGCGTGCGCTCGCGCAGATCCTTGACCGCCATGTTGTGCTCATCGAAGGTCTCACTGAATGCGTGCCTGCGGCCGTCACGCGTGACGAAGTAGAGATACTTCGTGTTCGCGGGCGCGAGCACGGCCTGCAAAGACTTGATGCCCGGGTTGGCGATGGGCCCCGGGGGCAAGCCTTCGTGAACGTACGTGCTGTACGTATTGAGCGGATCGGCGTTGACGGCGTGCGTGATCTTGCCTGCAAAGCCCGCGCAGCCCGGCACGCGATCGCGCAAGACGAGGCACCCGTAACCGGCCGTTGGATCGCACTGCAAAACGCGATGTTTGAAGCTCGGATCGCGCAGACGATTCAGAAACACGCTCGCGACGACGGGCCTCTCCTCGTCGACGGCCGCCTCCTTCTCGATCATCGACGCGAGCGTGACGATCTCTTTTCGCCCCCAGCCGAGCGTGTTCTCGAGCGCGGCGCGTCCGGACCGGTAGTTCAGATCGAGCACGGCGAAGCGCTTGTCGAATTCGCTCTTCATGCGCCGCACGATCTCGCGCGGATCGCTGTCTTTCGCGAACTCGTAAGTTGCAGGGAACAAGTAGCCTTCGAAGCTGTCGCCATCGACGGCAAGCTCGCGAAGGAGCGCCGCGTCCGCGGTCGCGTCGAGGAACGCGCCGTAGGTTGCAACCTGCATGCTTTCGAGCCGCTTGGCGATGTCAAAGCGAGTGAAGCCCTCGGGGATCGTCACCTTCGCCTTCGAGGCATGGCCGCGTCTCTCGAGGCGACGAACGATCTCCTCGCCGCTGGCGTCGTCGGTGAGAAGGTGCAGGCCGGGCTCGGCGACAAGCGCCACGAGGCGCGCGTAGAGCGAAAACAGGCGCGGCGATCGAAGGAGGCCCGCGCCTTCGAGCTTGGCCACGACGGACGCGAGGGGTTCATCGCGCTCGAAGGTCAACTCCACCTCGCGGCCGCTGCCCGGCCCCGCGGAGGCCGGAAAGATCACGAGCAGGTACGTCATCGCGGCCGCGACCAGCACCCCCACGGCAATAAGCAACCAAAAAGTTGCATGGTAACGGCTGGGCGGAGTCTGCGGATCCGCGCTCTTCTTCTTCCCGCGAGGGCGGCGCTTCTCGCTTTTCATCGCGAACTCCGCTTTTTTCCGCGAGCGTCAAGCCAGGCTTGAAGGAGGATGACTGCCGACGCCTCGTCGATGTGCGCGCGCGCCTTCGCACCTTTGACCTCGCTCGCGGTCAGCGCCCGCTGCGCCTGGACCGTCGTGAGTCGCTCGTCGAAAAGCTCGATGTCGACGTTCGTGGCGTCGGCAATGGCCTGCGCGAGATCGCGGGCGCGACGGGCCGCCTCTCCTTCGACGCCGCGCATGTCGAGAGGCAAGCCAACGACGAACCTGCCAACGCCTTCTTGCTGGACGATCTCGCGGAGCCTAGAGAGCAGCTTCGGGCGAGGCTTGGCCGCGAGAAACCCGCGGGGATGCGCCATGAGACCGAGATCGTCGGAGAGCGCCACGCCAACGCGCGCACCCCCGAGATCGAGCGCGCAAACTCGCTCGCCAGGCTTCACGAGCGGACTTCTCTGTGCCGCTCGATCCACACGCCCCAAAACGGAATCAGCCACATCGTGAGTGCCATGGCGGCGACGGTCTTTGCCGACGGTGGGGGTGGTCCAAGCACGTTCGCAACGTAGACCAAGAACAAGAACCCGACGAGCCCGACGAACGCCCAAGTGCCCGTGCGATCTTTGGCTTTGGTCGTTCGCGCGTAAAGCGCGACCCCGACGACGTACATCGCGATCTCGACGATGACAGTGGCCGGCACCGACCACCACAAGCCAAGGCCGAGGTGCGGTCCTCCCATTGGCCAGAGCGGCATGTCGGGGCGGTGACTGATGACGTCGAGCACCCAGTGGCTCACGACCAGAGCGGCGACGACGCCCGCACCGCGGAGAGATGCGCCCCGAACCTTTGCGACAGCAGCGAGCAAGACACCCCAAAAGAGGGACATGACGAGGCTGTGCGACCAGGGGTAGGAGACGAAATGCAGCGGCGTGAACGCCGTGTCTCCGGGGGCGACTTCGACGCGCTCGATGCCCGCGAGCACCAAGACGGGCCAGAGGAGATCGAGAAATTGTGGCGCAACGAGCAGCATGGGAAGTGACAAGCGCGGCTCGACGCGTTTTGCAGCAAGGCCAAGAGCGTAGTGGCCCAGGAACATGGACCGCGCAACCTACAACAATGGGCGCGCAGCCTACAACACGGGCACCGCCGGCCGTCTCCGCTTGACCCTGCATGCCAAGCGAGGCGATAAGCCCCTCGTGAGCGAACCGCGCCGTGAGGGGAGTCCGAACTCCGTGCGTGCCGTCAAAGGCATGAACGACGTGCTGCCGAGTGAAGTCGGCCGATGGCATCGAATCGAAGCCGCCTTTCGCAGAGCGATGGAGTGGCTCGGCTACCGCGAGGTGCGCACGCCCTACGTCGAACCAACGCCGCTGTTCGTGCGAGCCATCGGCGAAACCACCGACGTGGTCGAAAAGGAGATGTACTCGTTTTCGCACCACGACGAGCCTCTGACGTTAAGGCCCGAGGGAACCGCGGGCATCGCGCGCGCGTACGTCGAACACAAAATCTACAACGAAGAACCCATCACGCGCTGGTACTACCTCGGTCCGATGTTTCGTGCCGAGCGGCCGCAGCGCGGGCGCTACCGGCAGTTCAGCCAGCTCGGCGCCGAGTGCTTCGGCGACGCGGGCCCCGGCTGCGACGCGGAGATGATCGATTCGCTCGTGGATTTTCTCCGCGACATCGGGATCGCGAGCCCCGAGGTTTTCATCAACTCGATCGGCTCTGGTGATACGCGTGCAAGATACAAGCAAGCGCTCGTCGCGAAATTCGTGCCTGTCAAAGACAAACTGAGCGCCGAATCGCAGCGCAGGCTCGTCACCAACCCGCTCCGCATCCTCGACTCGAAGAATCCGGTCGATCGAGAACTCGTGCAGGATGCACCTAAAGTCCTCGACTTCCTCAGCGACGAGGATCGCGCGCATTGGGACGCGCTTCGCCGTCACCTCGACGCGCTCGGCACGCCCTACCAGATCGACACGAGACTCGTTCGCGGGCTCGATTACTACGGCCGCACGCTCTTCGAGATCAAAGGCGCGTACGACAAGCTCGGTGCAGGCAGCACGCTCATCGGCGGAGGCCGCTACGACAGCATGATCACGGAGCTCGGCGGCCCGCAGGTGCCCGCGATCGGTTTCGCCGCGGGCATCGAGCGGCTGCTCATTGCGAGCGAGATCCAGGTGCCGACGAGCGTGGTCGACGTCCTCGTCGCTCCGATCGGCGAGGAAGCATTCAACGCGGCGCTCGTCCTCGGCCGCGACATCCGACGCGTCGGCATCCGCTGCGAGGTAGACACGCGCAAAGCGTCCATCAAGGCGCTCTTGCGCCGAGCCAACACCCTCGGTGCGCGCATCGCGCTCATCGTCGGCGAGCGCGAGCTGCGCGACGGCGTCGTCGAGATGAAGGATCTTGCGGAGCACATGCAAGAGAGGGTCGCGCGCGCAGACATCGTCACACGCGTTGCAACGCATGTCGCGATGCCGTTCGTAGCCCACAAGAGGGCTCCGTGACCGACCCAGCCTGCTGCGCGAACCGATGCGTCGGTTGGGCGCTGCGCTCCGGTCCTCAAAGCCATGCAAGGCTGTTCCGGTCCGGTGCTCGCGCCCGCCCTAGCCTCGATTCGCTCGCGACGGCTGGTAAACACGCTCTGAAAACGCGTGTGATACTCGCAACACTCACGCTGCTGTTTGCTGCGCGCGATGCGGCGGCTCAGGGACACGGCCAAGGACCCACGCAGTCGACGCCAACGCGAAACCAGCAAGTGGGCCCGCAACGCGGCGGCTCGCCCGACGAGGAGCAGGGAGGTCCTACGCCTTCGTCACCTTCGGCGCGGCCAACGGGCGAACCCACGGTGCAGGCTCCGGCCGATCCACTCGTGATTCCCGAAGACATCCGAGAGCGCATCGGAACCGACCACGACGGCCGTCCGCCGTCACCCGAGGGCACCCTTCATCAGTCCTTTTTCCCCGTGTATGAAGAGCGGCGCGGCGACTACCGCCTGCGCCTCTTGCCGCCGCTGTACTTCGAACACACGCGCGGCCTCGATCCCCAGACAGGTGCCTCAACGGAAAAGACGGACACCGAGAGGCTCGCGGCGCTGCTCTTCTACCAGCGCCGCTCGCCGAACCTGGACGCCGACGTCCTCTTCCCGATCGCATGGCGCGTGCGCGAACGGCAAAATCACGTGCTCGTGCTCGGCCCGTTCGTGCATCGCGAAGCCCCAAAGGAGCACGACAACTGGCTCGCTCCGCTCTACTTCCAGGGCTCGCGTGAACATGGTGGCTATTTCCACTCGCTGCCCTTGCTCACGACTTCGCACTGGGACGACAAAGGCGCATTCACGATTGTTGGCCCCTATTTCCGCGACCGCACGGGAAGCGACATCGACTGGGGCGTCGTTCCGTTCGTTTTTCACGGCGACAATGGCGATGAGAATGGCGCGCGCAAGAAATCCACGCTGATTCCACCTTTTCTTTATTACAGCCGCTGGCGCGAATTCGATGAAAATCGCTTTACGGTGGTGGGGCCCGTCATCTCGGAGACGAATCCGAAGCGCTCGATGCTCCACGTGGCGCCGCTGTTCTATTCGATTGCCGGCCGCCCCGAGACCGGCGGCGTAAAAGAGGCGCACTACACGCTCCTTCCGTTCTTTCATTATGGCTACACGCCGGAACAATCGCTCTTCATCCTTCCCGGCTATCTCCGGCGCGTGACGAAGACGACCGACACGCTGCTCACACCACTTTTCTCGCGCACGACAACGCGCAACGGAGCAACCTCGGTAACTGTGGCAGGGCCTATCCTGCCTATTTATTACCATGAGACAGACACGGATATTGGATATAAGGCGACGGGCATCTTTCCATTTTACTTCGGCGCGGAGAGCCCCACGGGCAGAACCTTTGCCACTCCGCTCTATGCGCAATTCGAAAATTACAATGTCTCGCGCACGCACTGGATCTTCCCCACCATCGTCTACCAGCACGATATCAAAGGCTGGGATATCGACGTTCACCCCATCGTTTACGTGGGCCGCAGCGGAGACTCCACGCACACCGTCGTAGCGCCGTTCTTCTGGGATTTCGCGAATCCCAAGAGCCGTACCACCATTGGCTTCCCGGTCTATTGGCGCTTCGCCGAGACGGTGAATGATTCGGTCTTGCAGATTGCCGGCAATACGCTCTATCGGCAGAAGCGCGTATCGGGCGGGCTCGACTGGGAATTCCACTTCTTGCCCTTTTTCTCTTACGGAGAAAACCCGGCAGGATATTTCTGGAATGTCCTGCTCGGCCTCGCGGGCTACACACGCGAGGGAGCCAACGCAACCGCGCGAGCGTTCTGGGTCCCGATCACGGTCGACGGCCCGAAGCGGGCAGCTTCCAAGTAGGGCAGGCACGGGGGCCTGCCCCTACAACTGACAACGCATTCGTAGGGGAACCGACAACGCATTCGTAGGGGAACCGACAACGCATTCGTAGGGGAACCGACAACGCATTCGTAGGGGAACCGACAACGCATTCGTAGGGGAACCGACAACGC
>WQYX01000113.1 GCA_009781005.1 Polyangiaceae bacterium
TCGGCTTCGCCGGCGCCTTCGGCGCTGTCGGCCCGCCTGCGGCGGGACCTCAGGTGGGCGCTGCGGTGCCTGCGCACGTACGAAGAGTACGCTTGCGCGGGCTCCTCGCGCTCCGCCCTAGCCCGGATAATTCACGACGCGATTTCTGCAGACGGCCGATCCCTTTGCTGCGAAGGACGTACGGCGCTTCTCGGACCTGCGGCGTACGTACAGTACGCCTCGGTCCTGCGGTGCGGCGTGCGCCCTTCTCGCTGCGGTCTCGGCCGTCTGCAGAAATCGCGTCGTGAATTATCCGGGCTAGCCTCGATTCGCTCGCAACGGCTGCCCTACACGCTCTAACGCGTGCAAAGCCAGCGAGGTCTTGATCCGTTCCCTGCGTTCGTCGCCGTCGCCGTCGCCGACTACGATCAGGTCAACGTCAACGAATGTGAGCTTGATCGTTGTCGTGATCGTTAACGGCGACGTGAACGAGTCATCCTCTGATCCATCGATGCTGGCGTCAGGAGCCGCGTCCGATCGCGCCCCGTCCCGCATTCCTCGCAAAGGGCGCACCACGGCAAAAATATCGTGCTCGCGACGAGCGGGATCGGAAACGGGCCGAACAGGCCACGTTGTGCTCTCAAGTGCGAGAGATCACGCGGGCACTTGCTGTCGCTACCCCGCATCGGATAGAAACGAGTGGGTCTCGAGTTCGGGCAACGAAATACCGCGCTTCGTTGTTTCGCACGCGTCACTGGTTGTGACTGGTACGCGGTCCATGTCGCAGCGATGAGCTGCGGAGGTACGGATGGTCAATCCCCAGATGGTGATGTACGAGGAGGAGTTCAACCAGATCCAAGCGGTTGTGGACCGCCTCGTTCGGGATGCAAATGCCAAGGTCGTATTCATCGTCGACAAGAACGGCCAACTCATCGCAGCGGCCGGCGACATCGACAATGTCGACACGACGAGTCTCGCGTCACTCACCGCAGGTAACATCGCGGCGACTGGCGGTATGGCCAAGCTCCTCAAGGAGAACGAGTTTGCAACTCAGTTCCATGAAGGTGAAAAGGCCAACATCCACATTCAGCTCGTGGGTAACCGCGTCATTCTCGTCGTCATCTTCGACTCGCGCTCGAGCCTCGGCCTGGTTCGGCTCCGCGTGAAGAAGGCGAGCGAGGAGCTCAATCACATCTTCGAATCGCTCCTGAAGAAGGTGCAGGAGCCGGGAGCGGACTCGCCGTTCGCGGAAATCACGGACGAGGACATCGACAACCTCTTTAATGACTGACCGCGCCAATGAGTGACCGCGCCCGCGCCTGCTGATGGGAGCATGTTTGCCCGGCAGGCTGTAAACGTGCTCTGAGGAATCGACGATGAGTTTCATCAACTATATGGCGCGGGAGATCAACTGCAAGCTGGTCTATTATGGGCCGGGCCTCTGCGGGAAGACGACGAACCTCCAGTACATCTACGAGCGCACGAACCCCGACGCGAAGGGCAAGATGATCAGCCTCGCAACGGAGACGGAGCGCACGCTGTTCTTCGACTTCCTTCCGCTGTCGCTCGGTGAAATCCGCGGTTTCAAAACGCGCTTTCACCTTTACACGGTTCCCGGTCAGGTCTTCTACGACGCCTCGCGCAAGCTAATTTTGAAGGGCGTCGACGGCGTCATCTTCGTCGCCGACTCGCAGATCGAGCGCACGGAGGCAAACCTCGAATCGGTCGAGAACTTGCGCACGAACCTCGCGGAGCAGGGGTACTCGCTCGACAAGCTTCCGTACATCATCCAGTACAACAAGCGCGATCTGCCGAACGTCGCGAGCGTCGACGAGCTTCGCTCCATGCTCAACCCCACCAACGTGCTCGATTTCGAAGCCGTTGCGCGCACCGGCGTCGGCGTCTTCGACACGCTCAAGGCCGTCGCGAAGCTCGTACTCACGGAGCTCAAAAAGGGCAGCGGCGGTTAGTTCCTATCCGGAAACTGCTGCGCGCCGCAAATCGTCGGTCGGCCTCCTTCAAAATACTCCGAGTATTCTTCGGTCGGCCTTCCTAGCTTTGCGGCGCTCGCGACGTTTCCGAATGGGAACTAAGTAGACCCCGCGCGTGGCTGCGTTGTCCGATTGTACTACCTTCGAGAGTACAATCACGCGCCAGATCAGGAGCGGTGGGCTTGATAGATCCGCGCGAGGCGACCGCGATCCTTCGCCTTGAGTTTTGCGCGATAGCGCTTGCTTGCGTTGCGGGACGTCTTGCGGGGCTTCTTGGAGAGCATGAGATACATGGCGAGAGCGGCGGTCTTTACCCGAAGCCATCACTCTGAGCAAGCTCGGTCCGCTGCGCTGGCTGTGATAGCGTTGTGCCTTCGTGAACGTACGCCTTGTCAAGCAATTCCGCTTCGAAGCCGCCCATCGCTTGCCGCACGTGCCGGCGGGGCACAAGTGCCAGCGACTGCATGGCCATTCCTTCAAGATCGAGCTCACGGTCGCAGGATCCGTGGACGCGAAAACGGGCTGGCTCATCGACTACGACGTCATCGACGACATCTGGCAGCCGCTCGGTCAAGAGCTCGATCACAACTACTTGAATGAGATCCCAGGTCTTGAGAACCCCACGAGCGAGCATCTGGCGAAGTGGATCTGGGATCGATTGAAGGCGAAGCTACCGGAGCTCGCGCAGGTGACAGTGTTCGAGACATGCGACGCGCGCTGCGAGTATTGCGGCGACTGAGAGCGTGTAGGGCAGCCTGCTGCGCGAATCGATTCGGCTTCGCCGGCGCCTTCGGCGCTGTCGGCCCGCCTGCGGCGGGACCTCAGGTGGGCGCTGCGGTGCCTGCGCACGTACGACAAGTCACGTTTACGCGGGCTCTTCGCGCTCCGCCCTAGCCTCGATTCGCTCGCGACGGCTGGCGAACACGCTCTGAGAGATACCTCGAACGATCGCGCAACGTGGGGGGACGTGCCGCAGCCTCGAGCCAACGGAGCCGCTACTTTTTTGTCGAATGCGAACGGTCTTCTTTAGAATTTCTGAGGAGGTTCTTGCCATGCCGTTTGCCCATCACAACCGTCGCGCGTCTCGTCGAACCGTCCGCGTCGACTGCCAGGTCGTTCGCGAACACGACTTCAAACTCGTTGGAGATCTCGCGCTCGACGTGTCGCCGCGCGGCATGTTCGTGCGCGCAACGCGGGAGGTGCTCACGGGCGAAGACGTCATCGTGAGCTTCAAGCCACCGCGCTCGACGCACTGGTTCGACGCGCAAGCCAAGGTTGCGCGCGTCGCGCACGGCCGTCGCCCCGGCGACGCGGGGCTCTGTCTCGGCATCGAGTTCGAAGCTCTCGACGAGGATTCGCAGCAGCATCTGTTGAGTCATCTGCGCCGTCTTTCTGCGCCGGACGTCCCGCGCCCGCGTCGTGTGCGGAGCGGCGCTCGCACGACCTAACGTGCCTTCCGTTCCGCCGACGCCCTCGCGACGTCTTCGTTCGCGCGAAGAGCTCGCCGACTACTTGCTCGATATCGGTGCAACGCTCGCGGCCTACGGGTGCCCGAGCTACCGCCTCGAAGACGTGATTCGACGGATCGCCGAACTCGAAGGGTATCGCGCCGAGCCGTTTGCGCTGCCCACGGGTCTTTTCTTGCGCGTCAGACCGAACGAGGGCGATCGCGTGCCCGACGTCTATCGCATGACGCGCATGTCGGAGTGGGGTGTCGATCTCGACAGGCTCACGCTCGTCGACGAGATCTTCAACGACGTCGTCGTTCGGCGCTCAACGATCGAGCAAGCGCGCGCGCGCATCCGCGGCGTGATCGCGAAGCCTGCATGTTGGTCGCCGCCGCTCGTCTGGGCGGCAACGATGGCTTGTGGGGGAGCCGTGGCGGTGTTTTTCCGGGGCAGTGCGATCGACGTCCTTGCTTCAGCGATCGTTGGCGTCGTGCTCGGCGCTACCCGTTTTCTCCTCGTCACTCCGGCACAGCGGCTCTTGAACGACTTTTTCGGTGGTCTGTTCGCCGCCGCGTGCGCGTGGATTTGCACACATTTCTGGCACGACGCATCGGCCCCGATCATCGTGATTGCCGGCGCCATCTCGCTCTTCCCCGGTATGACGTTTACGACCGGCCTCGCGGAGCTCGCGCAGAAGAATCTCGTTTCGGGTGGTGCGCGCTTGATGGAAGCGGCGATCACCACGTTGCTCGTGCTCTTCGGCGTCGCCCTGCTCGCGGGGCTCGGCGAGCTGTCGGGTGAGAAGATCGAGTTCGTGCGGCGGAGCGTGGAAGGGCGAGGTTTGTCCTTGCCATACCAAGCCGTTGCGCTCGTCGTTGCGTCACTGTCCTTCGCCGTGATCTTCCAAGTGCCTCGCCGTTTTCTTTGGGGCGCGCTCTTGTCAGGAGCCACGGGCTACGTCGTCACGTCGCTCGCAACCAAACACTTGCCTTTGCACATTGCAGCGTTCTGCGCGGCGCTCGCCGTGTGCGCGCTCGCCAACGGTCTCGCTCGTGCCACGGCGCGCCCTGCGCAGCTCTTCATGCTTCCCGGGCTGATGTTGCTGGTGCCTGGAAGCTTTGGCTTTCGTTCGCTCGGTGCGCTGCTCAGCACCGGAGAGCTCGCGGTGCTCTCCGGTGTCTCACAGGGCTTCGCGATGGTGCTCATTGGCATTGCGCTCGTGGTCGGCATTCTCGTGGCGAACGTGGTGCTCCCGCCCCGCAAGCTGCTTTGATCACTCCGCGGCGGGTGGTCCCAGCTTTGCAAGATCGCGGGGCATGGTCGAAGTGCTGAAATCGGATGTGCAGCGCAGTGTGCTCCTTCGAAACTGGTGGTCGTTCGTGCTTCGCGGAGTGGTCGCGATCATCTTCGGCCTTGCTGCTTTCGCCAAGCCGGACATCACGTTGAGAGCGCTCATTCTCGTTTTCGCCGTGTATGCGGTTGCCGAAGGTCTGGCCAGTGTCGTTGGTGCTCTTCGCGCCATCCGCTCTGAGAAGCGATCTCTGCTCCTGTTCTTGGCGGGAGTCGTGAGCATTGCCGCGGGTCTCGTCGCGGTGTTTGCCCCCGGGCTCACGGAGATCACGGTTCTCTATGTCATTGCGGCTTGGGCATTCGTCACTGGCATCATCGCATTCGTGACTTCGATTCGTATACGCAGAGTCGTGGAGGGCGAGTGGCTGCTCGGCTTCGACGGTCTCTTGTCGATTCTCTTTGCGATTTTGATTGTGGCTTCCCCGCGCGTGGGCGCGCTGATCATGATTTATCAAATTGGATTCTTCGCGCTGGCGTTCGGGGCTGTCTTCGTTGCATTCGGTTTCCGACTCAAGCAATGGCGGCAAGAGCCTCGGCGCACCGAATCACCGTTCGGCAAGAGAGAATAGAGCGATGCCTCCTCCGCCGTTGACGTCTGCCGTGCGGAGATGTTTCATCGGCGGCCATGAAGAGCGCCGCGAGCCCGAAAAAGCGACTATCGAATCGAATTTTGCGAGGATGCGTCGTCGTTGCAACGGCGAGCATTGCCGGTTGGATTCCGTTTGCGTGCGTGGGTACGGACTGGCAACTGCCGCCCACTCCGGATGCGGGTGACGAAATAGCACTTGCTGAGGCGGGTGACGCGGATGCGGGCGTCACATGCCCGGCGGCAGCGCCGTTTAGAACCGTGGCTGAGGTGGGGGGCGTCAATACGACAACGGACAACGAAGCGAAGGCTACGCTCACGTCCGATGAGAAGACGATTGTTTTCTATCGAAGTGGAGCTGATGTAACCGGATACCAACTTTATTTTGCGACTCGCGATTCACCCAACGATCCCTTCCGGACGCCAACACTTGTCACCGGGCTTCCGAGCGGTTTGACCGCTGCCGACCCAGCGCTTTCTGCAGATGGCAACACCATGGTGTTCGCATTTGGGCCTAATGGAGGTACACTGACACTCTATCAGACTCAATTTAACAATGCTGGTGTCGTTGGAACCCTTACGCCACTCCTTCCTCCTGATTGGATTGCAGTGAGCAACCGTCCTTTCCTGACAAGCGATGGAAGCGAGCTTTTCTTCGCAAGCGTTCACAATAGCGATGCTGGACAAGACCAGCTCTTCCAGGCAATGAAGTTGGAGGATGGCGTTTTTTCCGAGCCGATACTCGTTCCGGGGCTAGCTCCATCTGATCCGAATGCGTATTCCGATACAGCTCCTGTTCTCACTCAAGATGAGCTTATCATGTATTTTGCATCGACTCGCCCGTCCTTGAAGGGCTCAGTCCCGTGGCATACCTATCAGACGGCGCGAACGAGCGTCACTGACTCATTCAACAACCCCACATTGATGGGCACACCGGTGAATACGGGAGGCGACGCCGGAGTTTCGGATGTACCTGACTGGCTTTCCGTGGATGGTTGCAGGCTGTATTTCGAAAGCACCAGGAATGGGAACGGGACTGCCGACCTCTTCGTCGCCTCCAAATAGTCCACCCGTCACTGCGCGGAAGCGCGCCGAGCAGACTTCGCCACAGGCGGATCCTCATGCACCACCACACGGGATCCCTCCTTGTCATCCCTCGAAAACACCCCATGCCAATTTTCAGGCAATGGAGGATTCACCCAATTGAATAAGGTGCGCGCATCTTCCGGCGAGAGATTCACGCATCCGTGGCTTTTCTGCCTACCGAATGCGTCGTGCCAGAAGGCCCCATGAAGCGCGTAGCTGCCCTGAAAATACATGACCCAAGGGACATCCTCAATGGAGTATGGGCCGTCGGAAGCCACGTCGCCGTCCATGGTGGTCGTGATGTGTTTCTCGCGGATGCGGAAGGTGCCCGTGGGTGTTGGAAAGTCGTGCTCCTTGTCCGTTGGGTTCCGACGACCGGAGGAGACGAGTGTCGCGAAGACGGGGCGGCGGCCTTCGAACGCAACGAGAGCTTGCCGCGTGAGATCGATATCCACCCATTTCTCGTCCGGCGCGACGTCCGCAGGGATCTGAGGTTTGGCAAATGTGAGGTCTGACGTGCGCACCCAGAAATCCGCTGAGGTGTGCTCGTAGGTGATGCCGCCGAGGGTGGCCGATGATCCCGTGAGGAGGACGGCGCTGCGCTTCGGCAACGCGCCTGATGAACGAACCTTCTTCCCGTCGTCCGAGAGAACGAACTTTTGCGAGTAGCCGTTCAGGATGAAAGCAACGCTCTCGGCCGGGGTCCGCACGCCGCCGTCGATGGAAGACGATGCATCGACGGCACCGGTATCTCGCGATTCGCTCGCGGTGTCTTCATCGTGATTCTCAGGCATTGCTTCAAACCATGAACCCACGTACTTCGTCGCGCCGGGCTGAAGCATGATCGGCTCGAATGGCACCGCAAGGCCAAACGTCGTGCGCCACCAGCGCGCGTTCGCAGATCGAAAATCGCGATCGAGCGCGAGATAGAAACCGCGCGCCAACTTGCGCACGAGAACGCCTCGACCGCGCAGCGACTTGAGCGTTGGTTTGCCGGCGTCTGCGCCCGCATCCATCGCGCTGTCGTCGCTGTCGGTCGATTCGTCCGTGGTCTTCGCAGGTGAGGCTTCGGGCTCGTATTTCTTGCGGTCATCGGCGCCGAGCGCACGCCGGTAGAGTGGAGTGCCGTCAACGAGGTTGACGCCGTAGCGGTACGGCATGCCGGCATCACGATCGGGCTGCTTTGGCGCGAGACGCACGCGCGGGCTCGTTAGATCCGTGGTCGCGGCTTTGCTGCACGCGTAGCCGCCGCTTGCGAGCTCATACCAACCATCTTTGCAGTCGCGATTCTTGATCGTGCGAGAGTACGCGACGACTTGCGCGCCGTGACGCAAGTAGCCGATACGTCGCGAGCCCGTCCCGCTCTCGGGCCACGCCGGCGACGACACGATGGATGTTTGGAAGTTCGTTGCCGCGATCTTCACTTCCTCGCCGTGTCCCGCGTCGATTGCGGTTGCCTCATCGCTGCCGGCGCTGTCCGCGGCTTCGTTTGCATCCGTGACACTCGCCTCGGCAGCCTTATGCTCCGTCCTCGATTTGTCGCACGCCGACAAAGACGCGAGGAGAGCCGTAAACAACACGAGACGGACAACTGCCACGCGCTGTCGATAGTCCGAACCGCTTGCGCGCGAAAGTCGTACGAAAAGCGGCGCTCGACCCGGATCACGCAGCAGGCTGCGCCACACGTTCTCATCGCATCGCGCGTGGCGAACGGGTTACGATCGAAGCGGAGGGCGAATTCATGTCAAATGTCCAACTGCCCGCCGGCCATCACACGGTAACGCCAGCTATCGTTGTTCCGGAGGCCGCGCGGCTCATCGAGTTCTTGAAGCATGCATTCGGTGGTGTCGAAGTTGCGCGCCACGCATCGGCCAGTGGTCATGTTGCGCACGCAGAAGTCGAGATCGGCGATTCGATCGTCATGCTCGGTGAGCCCACGGGCGATTCCTTGCCAAGACCCGCCGTGTTCACGGTGTACGTGGACGATTGCGACGCGACCTATCAAAGGGCGATCGCCGCGGGCGCGAGACCATTGCACGAGCCGAGAATGCAGTCTTACGGACACCGCGTCGCCCGTGTGCAAGACGAGTGTGAAAACCAATGGTCGATTCACGCCGTGATCGCGCACATCTCTCATGACGAACAAACGCGTTCCATACCGAGGAGCGCCGGTCGCTGACCAACGCGTGTACACGATCCGGCACTCGGGGCGCGTCGTCGGCGCGACGCCGCCCCCCGGACGGCGTCGATCACGAGATTCTTTATTTTGCGCGCCGGGGACGGGAGTCTGAGCAACCGGCGGTAATCCGAATCAGACCGCGCGAAATGAGCATTCCGCCATCCATGACTCGGCCGCCGCAAACTCCAATACGAAGCGCGTCACATCACCGCGACTAGGAAGTTGGACGATTCAGCCCTTCGGGGGCGTAGCATCGAGCTTGGCCCGCTTGCGACGGCGGCGCGCGGCCTCTGCTTGCTTCTTCCGACGCTTCACGCTCGGCTTCATGTAGTGGCGGCGCATCTTGAGCTCGCGGAGTACGCCTTCGGAGGCGAGCTTGCGTTTGAGCATCTTGATGGCGCGCTCGATTCCGCGGTCGCTAACCACGACTTCGAGCGGCTTGCACTGTACGGCTTCACTCGGCATCAAACACCTGTCTTACCAAATTTCCAGAAAAAGGAGGCCGGACGTCTATCACGGGAAATCCTTCGTCGCCAGGGTAAATTACGGCTGCGGCCCCATTCGCCATGGCTTCGCCCGCGACTTACCGTGGCCGCCTTCCCCTTGTCCGTGCTCCGTTGTGGCCCCAACCGCGCCATCTCGCTTCGCGAGCTTGCGCCGCCTTGTATGAACCGCGCCCGGGGGGCCCCTCCAGACAATTCTAAACGCGAACGCCGCTCAATGCTTACGGCGACCCATGCCAGTACCGGGCTTGCGGCCGCGGCGCTTGGGGATCACGATTTCGCCCGCTGTTGCGAAATACGTTGTTGCTCTTTTTTGACCGGTCTTCGTAATGCGGTTCTGATCCATGGCGTCCGCAAGCGGCCGCGGCAACTCTTTGGCTTCGACGCCAAGTTGCTCACGAATCTGCTCCGAGCGAAGCCCTTCGGGGTTTTCTTGCAAGAGTGCGACGATTGAATCGATCATATCTGCGATATCACCCGCAGTACGCCGACCGAGCCGTCCACCCTGCGGGTGAGGGCGCGCGACGACGGGCTCACTGATCTCACGAACACGCGGGCGTCCTCCTCCTCCTCCTCCTCCTTGTCCTTGAGCGACATCAAGTAACTCGTCGATGGAGGCGCCGCGCAATGCTTCAATGATGCTCTTGGCGAACTGGCTTGAGAGATCTTCAATCGTGCTTCGGAGAGTGCTCATGCCAATCCAATAGGCCAAAAAGGATTCGATGTGCAACCAAATTGATTCGGTCTGCCACCAAATTCCAAATCACGTTCAACGTACGACCGCGTGCGAATCTCCTAACGCGGCTTCTGATCCGGATGTCCGATGACATCGTGACGCATGCTCGAGCCCAATCATGTAAGCGCCGCACAGGTGCATGCGTGCTTGGGCGCCGCCATAATACATCTACGTTTCCATGAACGAACACCGCCCTTTCACGGTATCGCGCGCGCAAATCATCGCGGTATTCCTTTGCGGTCTAGTGCTTGTGACCGCGATTGTTGCGGTTTATGCGCCAGTCAGGAACGGTGTCTTCATCTGGGACGACCATGCCCTTATCGAGCACAACGACGCTCTTCGGACTTCGGCTCCTTTCGGTTTGCTGCGGCAACCGTTCTGGCAGCCTGACTCGATGAGCGACACCCACCCTGCCTATTATCGGCCGGTCGCTGCATTTTCTTTTCACTTCGACGTCGTCATGTCCGACGCCGACCCGCATACGCTCCACCGGTCGAACATTGCCTTTCACTCGGTCGCGGCACTCTTGCTTGCGATTGCGGCGTGGCGACTTGGCTCGAAGCCCAGTTCGGCATTCGCCGTATCACTCCTCTGGGCACTTTCCCCACGCCTTACGGAATCGGTGGGATGGATCTCCGGTCGGACAGATGTCTTGGCAACGATGTTTACGCTCGCAGCGTTTGCCCTTTGGCCGTGGTGGACAAAGTCCGGGATACATTCGGTGCGCACGCCGTGGGTGCGGGCGAGCGCCTCGAGCATATTGTTCCTTTTGGCCCTTCTGTCGAAGGAAGTGGCATTCGCCGGCCTCGTGGCAATCGCGGTCGGGACGTGGACGGATTGGAGAGCCGCCGCAAGGCGTCTTTCGGTGTTTGCTCCGGCGCTGGCAACGTATTTCGTCTTGCGGCAATTGGCGCTCGCACGTGTGACGAGCGTATTGCCGGCGGCCGTACGCGGACCCGTCGATCGAACGGCGCTCGTCTTCGAGACCCTCGGTCGCTATACCGAAATGACGCTCGACCCGTGGCATCCTGCGAGCAGTATCGGTGTCGCTGGCATTCCCAATCGCGGCTACGTGGTTTTCGGTGCGGCCGTTGCCCTTGCCGTCGCCTTTGCCGCTGCGCGCTCATGGCGGCGGAACATCGAGCTTCGATACGACGACTCAAAAAACGTCTACGTGGGACTCGTGCTTGCGGGCTTTTCGCTTCTGCCTGTTTTGCAAATCGTTCCGCTCGGCATGAATGGCGCCGTTGCGGCCGATCGCCTTCTCACCATGCCGCTTGCCGGATTGGCCATCTCCGTCGCCGTCGTCGTCGGGCGTCTCGGGCGTCGCGGCAAGTTCGTCTCGATCGTCGCGGCAGCCGCTCTTGCGCTGACGTTTGCGCGCGTCACGTACGCGCGAAGCGCGATCTACACCAACGAACTCGTCTTCTGGCTCGACGCAGCCGAACGCGCGGCCGACGGTGCCACCGGTCCGCGCACGGCACTCGCCAATGTCCTGCGCGCGCGAGGCGAGATCCCAGTTGCATGCAAATTGCATGAATCTGTGAAGGACGTCCTCGAACGCACTCGGCGCACCGAGACCGCGCGATACGGGCGTGCGCTCGAGAACGTCGCGAGCTGCATTGCTATCCTCGGTCGCTACGAAGAGGCGCGCAGCATCTACCTCGCGCTCCTTGCGCAAAGGCCGCCAACGGCGCGCGTGATGATGGCGCTTGGTTTCGCGAATCTCCATCTGCTCGACTTCGACGCGGCAGCGGAGGCGTTGAAGCGCGCGCTCGACGCCGATCCGCAGGTGCCTCATGCTCGCGCACTGCTCGCCGAGCTTCCTCTGCTCGAACGCGAGGGCCAAAGGTTTTCGACCGAGGCGGCACGACGCGCGGATCCCGTGCAGTATGCACGATTCGTCGCGGCCGTTGGGCGGGCGCCCGAAGCCCAAACTGCATGGCTTGCCGTTGCACGGGATCCGTCCACGTCGCGTCCGGCGCGAATGGAGGCGTCGCGGTTTCTCGTTGTCGACGGTGACATGGAGTCCGCGCGCGCCGCCGTCGAAGCTTGCCGAAGTCGAGGCATCCTCGACGAAGCCGTATGGGCCCATCTCGTGGCGCGCGAGAAACAGATGGTGCAAGTCGACGCGGTGCACGTACGGCTCGACCGACTCGCGCAGACGCGGTGAAACCCACCACGTCATTAACCAGCCGTCGCGAGCGGACCGAGGCTAGGGCGGGCGCGAGCACCGGGCGGAACAGGCTTTGAAGCCTTTGAGCACGGAGCGCAGCGCCCAACCGACGAATCGGTCCGCGCAGCAGGCTGGGTACCGAAGGAGGGACTTGAACCCTCACGGGGGATTACCCCGGCGGATTTTGAATCCGCTGCGTCTGCCATTCCGCCACTTCGGCGTCGCCTCGTGCGACCGTTCGGCACCCTACACGAAAGCGGTCGAGTCTTCATCTTCATTGTAGACTCCGCCGCATGCTCATGTTCGTGCGTGCGCTTTGGCTTTCGATTCTGGTGGCAGGTGCGTTGACGCTCGGATGCAAAGACAAAGCAAAAATCAGCGAGGAGGCTGCCAGAGCCGACGTCGGAGAGCTGGTCACGCTCGCGAACGAAGACGTTGCCGAGATCGAGCGCGGTCTGCCCGAAGGCGGCCGGAAGATGGCCACCGAGCTTCGCAAGGATGCGGGCAAAGAGATCGATCCGCAGCGCGTGCGATCCATCTTGCGCAAGGTTCGACAGACCGTCCCCGATCTCGCCGTCGCCAAATCCACCTTCTTTGTATTCGCCGACGACAAAGGCATCGCCGTTCGCAACGATCTCGAGCAAGACACGATGGCGGGCAAGGATCTCGTCGGCGCCTATCCTGCATTAAAGAAGGTGCTCTCCGGTGACGTGTATGTTGCAACGAACGGCCAATTCCCGGGAGCGTCGATCCCTGCGGGCTCTGATAAGGAATGGGTAGCGGGGACTCCGGTGAAGAAGGATGATGGCGCGCTCATCGGCATCCTCGTCACGGGTTGGAGCTACCGGCGCTTTGCCTATCATCTTCAAGATTCGCTCAAGCGCATTTTGCAGGACCGAATCACGCGTGAAGGCGAGAACGGCAAGCTTCCTGTCTTTTACGTATTCGTCTTTGACAGGGAAGCGGTTTATGGCGCGCGCGGCACGCCGGCGGTCAATGAAAAGACGCTCGCGGACATGAATCTCGTCGACAAGACGGCTCAGGGGCTTGGCCACGGCACCGTGACGATCACCGACCGTGCCTTCGGTTGGGCAGCGGCGCGCGTGCCCAAGCTTGGCGACGACGTCGGCATCGCCGTTCTCCGCAGCGAGATTTAAGTGGCCCCAACCGCGCGCTCACTTCGTTCGCTGCGCTGCCTTGTATGAACCGTCTGGTGGAAGCGAAGGGAATTGGTGGTCGAAGCGAGGAGGGGGCGCGGGGGAAGAGACGAAAAAGTTGCAAGCCTTGTGCAGAGGAGAATTCGGCAA
>WQYX01000114.1 GCA_009781005.1 Polyangiaceae bacterium
CACGCCGTACCGCAGGACCGAGGCGTACTGTACGTACGCCGCAGGTCCGAGGAGCGCCGTACGCCCTTCGCAGCAAGAGGATCGGCTCTTCTAAGCGGAGTCGTCATGAATTATCCGGGCTAGTCCAATGGGAGACCCCCGGCTCTGCCGGTCTGCCGGGGAGGAGCAAAAGTTTGACGTTTCCGGGGGTGATGGAGAGGGAGTTCCCTTCATGAGCCGCCAAAGCACACGAAGGGAATCCCGATGGAGAGCCTCCAGCATACGAAATGGGAATGTACATACCACGTGGTCTTCATCCCGAAGTGTCGGTGCACCAGGGACGAACCCGAACGCGTCAGAGCGCGCCGCCGTGAAAGGGGCTGAAGCTGAGTGCGAGGAGAAATGCCATGAGTACGACACCGGCAAAAAAAACGCCCGCGTGGCCCCAGCGCTTCAAGCTGAATTCACCAACGCGCACCAGCAAGAGATAGGCAATCAAGAGGTTCACCAGTCCCCAGGCGGTGTTGATGTTCGCCGAGGATAGGCCCTTCCCAGGCGGCGAGGCGAACGGGCTCTGGAATGGGCTGCCCGAGATGCCCGCGACGAAATGAGGAATCGCGTTACACAGAAAAGCCCCACCCAAGAAGTACGACAGCAAATGATTCCAGCGCATGCAGATCTCCGTGGGCTGCGATTCTATCCGGCGTCGCGGAGGCGGGCAAACTACTGCACGCACCGCTGTTCAAGGGCGGCGCATCGGCGGAGCGCCGTATAGATCCGCCGGCGCGAAACGCTCGCCGCCGGCATCGCCGAGGCGAGGCGAGATCGCGGTGGGGGCCGCCGCCGGATTCTTGGTGGGCGGCGGTGCAGGCGAGGGGGCAGTGGTCGATCCGGAGGGCACGGTGCTCGCGTCCTCCGCAGGAGCGCTCGTCGAGGGCTCGGGCGATGAATCCCTATATCCCGGAGGAGGCCCGCCATACAGGGGAACGGGCGCTGTTGGCAGGGGTTCGGGTGGCGGTGGAGGCCCGCCATACTTGGCGCATCCTGCGATCACAATCGCCGAGCTGAGTGCGACGGCAGCGAGTCTCGAAGTCGTCCGCGTCGTTCGGCAGAACGGGCAGGTGACATCGTCCGCGCGGAGATGACGACGGCACGATTCACAGGGGACGAGCATTGCCCGTGCTTTTATCACGAAGCGGGCGGCGTTGGCCACGGGCTCGTTCGCGCCGACGTACTCCGACGAAGATCGCGAATTTCAGGGAGCAAACGCTGCGCGTGCCGTGCCCATGGGCAGGAACATGCGCCGTGGCCAGCCGTGGTCGGTCACCGCGACGAAGTCGTACTTTGCATAGAAGCGCACGGCGCCTTCGTCCTTCGCGTCGACGACAATGCCTGTGCAACCTACGACGGTCGAAGCATTCACCACGCGACGGAGGGCATCCACGTCGCGGCGAAGCCACGTAAACCCGCCCGATGCCAGCTTCATCGTTGCGGACAGCGTGGCGGGCGAAGAAATCGTCGAGCGCGTGGTGGCCACAGGAGAAGTCCGCCTTGGCGTCGGTAGGCTCGATCGGCGTCGTGACGTAGGCGGACTCGGTCATTTGTTGTGGCGCCTGGCGGCAGCCCGCAAACGCGGGCTCGGCGCAGGTGCCGCCTCAGTCATCGCCTGCATTTTCGCAAGCACCTCGGCGGGCAGCTCGAGCTTCTTCGGGTTTTGCGTCCACTCGAGCGCGGCGAGGGTCGGCGTCGCGATCTCACACGCAGGTGCCGACGACGACGGATCGAGCGTCACCAGGCGACGCCCCCGACGCACTTCGAGCACGACTTTGAGAAAGAGCGCGAGCGCCTCATCGACGAGCTGGCTCCGGCTCAGACCAAGCTCTTCCGCGAGCTGAACGACGGCGCTACCTCGGCTGTCGGGAACGGTGGCTTCGAATCGCATGGAAACCTCACTCCCTCACGAATGAGGGATATTTGAGGTATATTCCTCCGAAGCCTATTTAGCAAGAGGGGGCCACGGCTCGCGCACGATCTCGAATCGCCCGTGATCGAAGGGTGTACCCGGCGCAGTAGCCACGCGGACGATGCGTTCGCGTTCCCCCTGCTCCTTCAACGTCAGCGCGCGATGATGGCAGAGGGGATTGTCGCCGATCTTGCCAAGGAGCACGTGAGCGGTGAAGTTGCAGCCGGCGCGGCACTCGCTGGCGTAGTAGAAAGTCTTGCAGAAGCCTGAGAGATCGTCCGGGCGCTGATCGCGCGTGAACCGCAGCGCGTGCGCCCGCTGCCAGATGTCCCGCAGCGGAGCATCGCGGACGTTCCCGCCGACGTACTCGGACGTTGGGAGCGACGGGCACCCCTTGATGTCACCGTTCGCCTCGATGCCGAGGGCGGTGATGCCCGCGCCGCAACGACCGCGATGTCCCCCTGGAAGATGCCCGCGGAGGGCGTCTTCGTACGGCCCGTAATAGCCGATACTGTTGCCCGGCCAAAAAAGCGCGCCGGCGCGCACGCATCTCTCCTTCAGCCGCGCGAGCTCGGGGATGAGATCCAGCATTTGCCACGGCTGCAGGAGCAGATCGTCCTCGTCGGCTGCGCGACCCATGGCGGCCGTGAGTTGAGGCTGCCAGGCGGTCACGCCGTGCGCGAGCAGGAGATCGAGCAGCTCCGAGAGCTCGTGGACGTTCCACTGGTTGATCTGCGTGTTCGCGGAGATGCGCAGGCCTGCTGCGCGCGCATTCGCGAGCGCCGTCATCGCAGCGTCGAAGCTGCCGCTCGCCGCGCGCAGGCGATCGTGTATGGTGCCGATGCCGTCGACCGAGACGCTCACGCCTTCGAGCCCCGCGGCGGCGGCGGCGCGGGCGCGCTCGACGGTGAGACCGCGTCCACCCGTCGTCATTGAGCAAATCAAATCGTGGCGCGTGAGCCTCTGGATGATCTCGAGCCAGTCCTCGCGGAGGTAAGTCTCTCCGCCGATGAGCGTGATCTCCTTGACGCCGAGATCCACGATTTGCGGTACGAGATCGAGTGCCTCTTCGGTCGACAGCTCGTCGGGCCGCGCCTTGCCGCCGCGCGATCCGCAATGGCGACACGCGAGATCGCACGCGAGCGTGATCTCCCACACGGCATAGATGGGGCGGCAGGCTTCGTCGATCGGCCGGGCCGACTCGGCGAGCGCAAGACGCCGCTGCGACGGCGCAGCCGCGGGTGCGATCGGCAATCGTCGTGAGATCACGGTCAGCGCCACTATAGTCTCTGCCCGTCAACTACCCAGGAGATTGTCATGGCAGATAGTTTCGATTTCAACGGCAAGGTTGCCCTCGTTACCGGCGCGGCTTCGGGCATTGGTGAGGCGGTGGTACGAATGCTTGCGGCGGGCGGTGCAAAGGTCGTTGTCGCGGATTTCAACGGCGAGGGCGCCAACAAGGTCGCCAAGAGTTTGAAGAACGCGACGGCCGCGCAACTGGACGTGAGCGACGCGTCTTCGGTAGAAAAGCTGGTCGAGAAAACGCTCGCCACGTACGGTGCGCTACATCTGGCGGTCAACAATGCCGGCATTGGCGGCGCGAGCGTGCCCGTTGCCGATTACCCGCTCGATGCCTGGCACCAGATCATCGGCGTGAATTTGAACAGCGTTTTTTACGGGATGAAGTACGAGATCCCGGCCATCGTTCGAAGCGGCGGCGGCGCGATCGTCAACATGGCGTCGATTCTGGGCAGTGTTGGCTGGCGCGAGTCGTCAGGTTACGTGGCGGCCAAGCACGCCGTAGTGGGCATGACGAAAACCGCGGCGTTGGAGTACGCGCAGCAAGGCGTTCGCATCAACTCGGTGGGGCCGGGCTTCATCGACACGCCGTTGCTCAAGGGCCTGGACGCGCAAGTCTACGCAGGACTCAAGGCGCTGCACCCGCTCGGGCGCCTGGGCACCTCCGAGGAAGTCGCTGCGCTAACGTGCTTTTTGCTATCCAGTTCCGCCGGCAACATCACCGGCAGCTATCACCTGGTCGACGGCGGATTTACGGCGCAATAACACGCTTCCGGGCTACGGCGCGCATTCGGCGTGGCGCCAGCAATCGACGAAATGGTCGTTGACCATACCGACCGCCTGCATGAAGGCGTAGACGATGGTCGGTCCGCAGAACTTGAAGCCCTTCCCGGCGAGCGCCTTCGACAAGCGCCGCGAGACGTCGGTCTCCGCCGGGATCTCGCTTCTGTCGCGCCATTCGTTCTGCACCGGCTTGCCGTCGACGAAGTCCCAGATGAAGGCCGAAAAATCCTGTTTTCCGGCGAGATCGAGATAGGCGCATGCCGACTTGACGGCGCCCTCGATCTTGGCGCGATTGCGCACGATGCCCGCATCCGCCATCAGGCTCGCAATCTTCCTGTCGTTGTAGCGCGCCACGCGCTGCGGCTCGAATCCGTCGAAGGCGCGGCGGAAATTCTCACGCTTTCTCAGGATGGTGATCCAGGAAAGGCCGGCCTGGAAGCCATCGAGCACCAGCTTCTCGAAAAGCGCGCGCCCGTCATGTTCGGGTACGCCCCAATCCGTATCGTGATAGGCCACGTAGAGAGGATCCGTTCCCGGCCAGAAACAGCGCATGTGTCCGTCAGAATGCAGAATCGTGCTCATTGGTTCTCCTGGACGGGCCATCTGTAATCCCATACCTTCGGAGTTGAAATGAAAGAATCTCTCAAGCCTGGCATCAAATACGAGCACAAGTTCGAAGTGCCCCGATCCAAAACGGTTCCGGCCCTATACCCCGAGTCCGCCGAGTTTGTCGCCATGCCGGAAGTTTTTGCTACCGGCTTTCTTGTCGGCTTTCTTGAGTGGGCGTGTATCAAGGCAATCAATCCACACCTCGATTGGCCGAAAGAACAGACTGTTGGGACCCACATCGACGTGAGCCATGAGGCTGCCACACCACCGGGTCTCGAGGTTACGGCAACCGTCGAATTGATTGCCGTTGAAGGAAAGAAACTCCTATTTGCCGTTGAGGCCCACGACGGCGTCGATCTGATCTCAAAAGGCCGTCACGAGCGTTTCGTTATCAACAAAGAGAAATTCGATGCCAGAGTGGGAGCAAAAAAAGCCAGTACATAATATCCTGCTCCCTGCTCCCATCGAATACCAAGCGCAAGAATCGGAGTGTTTGCGATTGAAGTCCGGCCTATCGTGAGTCCTGTGAATGGGTGATTTCAGCGTTTTCAACGTGAACAACAAGTCCCTTGAAACCGAAGACAACCGCTGGGCGGCCGTGCAGATGCGGGATGCCACCGCCGATGGCATGTTCGTCTACGCCGTGCGCACCACGGGCGTGTACTGCCAGCCGAGTTCGACGGCGCGGTTGCCCAAGCGCGAAAACGTGGAGTTCTTCGATTCCGCCGAGGCCGCCGAGGCCGCGGGCTACCGTTGCAGCCGCCGCGCCCGAGGCGACCGAACCAGCGCAGCGGCCGAGCGCGCCGCACTGGTCGTGCGCGCCTGCCGCCTGATCGAGGCATCGGAGACGCCGCCCCCGCTTGACGATCTGGCGGCCGAAGTCGGCATGAGCTCGTTCCACTTTCATCGCCTGTTCAAGGCCGAGACGGGCTTGACGCCCAAGGCTTATGGCTCGGCCTACCGTGCCCGCAAGCTGCGCGAGGAGTTGAGCACGTCGAAAGCTTCCATCACGGATGCGATCTACGGAGCGGGCTTCAACTCCAACAGCCGGTTCTACGAAGCCTCCGATCACCTGCTGGGGATGCGTGCGCGGGACTACCGGGCGGGTGGCGCCGGAGCGGTTATCCGCTTTGCCGTGGGGCAATGCTCGCTGGGAGCCATCTTGGTGGCCCAGAGCCAGCGCGGCATCTGCGCCATCCTGCTGGGCGAGGACCCTGATCTGCTCGTGCGTGATCTGCAAGACCAATTCACCAAGGCCGAGATCATTGGTTGCGACAGCGAATTCGAGCAGTTGGTGGCCGAGGTCGTGGGCTTCATCGAAGCGCCTTCGATCGGGCTGCACCTGCCGCTGGACGTGCAGGGCACGGCCTTTCAGGAGCGTGTCTGGCGTGCACTGCGCGAGATCCCGCCGGGTACGACGGTGAGCTACGCCGAGATCGCCGCGCGCATCGGCTCGCCCAAGGCGGTACGCGCCGTGGCCCAAGCCTGCGCGACGAACCATATCGCCGTGGCCATTCCCTGCCACCGCGTCGTGCGGCGCAATGGCGACCTAGCCGGCTACCGCTGGGGCGTGGATCGCAAGCGCGAGCTGCTGCGCCGCGAAGCGAACGAGTGATTGTCCGGCAATTTATCTGGATTCGCACTCCTGCCGGAAGTATTCTGGCAGGAGTGCAAGCAAAGCCGCGGGAGCGGCTTTTCGGAGGGGTGAATTGCCCGCGAAAGCGGGCAAGAGGGGGCGCCGCGCCCCCTTGAGACAAGGGAACACGACGGGTTTCCGCAAAGCGGAAACGCGTAGCCCGGAACGAAGTTCCGGCAGCAGTGTTCGACAGCAAGAATCGGAGTGCCGTACCCATGGATTCGCTGCAAAGTGGACGAATCATCAACCATGGAGCGTTCACGATGCAATTGCACCTGCCCACGACTCTCGCCGTCGAACCGGCGGTTCTCTACTTCGGTACGCCAGTCGTCTTGCTCAGTACGCTCAATGAAGACGGCAGTCCGAATTTGTCGCCGATGTCTTCTGCGTTCTGGCTTGGCTGGCGTTGCATGCTCGGTCTCGACGCCAGTTCGAAGACTACAGAGAACCTGCTGCGCACCGAGCAGATCGTGATCAACTTGCCATCCTCGGCGCAGGTAGACGCAGTGGACCGTCTGGCACTTCTGACCGGATCCAATCCTGTACCTGGTCGCAAGCAGGTGCGGGGCTATACATATGAGAAGCGCAAGTACGAGGTCGCAGGTCTGACGCCAGTGCCCTCGGAGACCGTTCACCCGCCGCGCGCGCTGGAGTGCCCGGTGCAGATGGAGGCAGTGCTGGCCGCGGCACATGATTTGATGGAGGAGGATGATGCTTGGCGCGGCGGCATCAAAGTTTTCGAGGTGCGGATTCAGCGCGTACACGCGCATCCTTCGATTCTGATGCAGGGCAATACCAATCGTATCGACCCAGATCTTTGGCAGCCACTCATCATGAGCTTTCAGAAATTCTATGGGCTCGCGCCGGGGCAATTGCACCCTTCACGCCTGGGCGAAATCCCAGAGTCCACCTATCTGATAGGGAATCGTCTTGCTTGATCACCCCAAAGTTGCCAAAGGTCATCGCATGCGCCAAACTCACTCTGAAAATTCTGAAAATTGCGCTCCCTGATCGGCCTCGTCACCCAAAATCAGCTATAGCTCTTGCAGCTCGTGGATTCCCGATAAAATGGCAAAAACAACCACCACTTACTGGAACGCACTAAAACCAGAGAGCAATACTCGATGGACCTCCGTTCCAGGCTTGGAGGGCGTGGCCGAAGAAATCACGCACAGCATCGATGAGAACACCGGAGAATACACGAGGCTCACCCGATTTCTTCCAGGTGCGGACACCACTCCTTTCGGCGGAAAGACACACGCCTATCCCGAGGAAGTGTTCATCGTGAGCGGCCGTCTGCACGATGCAGCGGTTGACCAATGGCTTGCCGCCGGTGAGTATGCAAGTCGCCCGCCCGGCGAACTACATGGCCCCTTCAAGACTGACGAAGGGTGCATCGTCTTGGAGGTTTCCTTCCCGAACCGCATCCAGGGCTGAGAGCGTGTAGGGCGAAGATCAGGCAGAGGTCATGGAGCCCCATGGCCTGTCCGCGTTGATGGGTTTGACGACGGAGGAGGCATGTTGGCAGTTTGCACGCCGAGCTGCTCCGCCACAGCCGTCGCTGCGACGAGATCGGGCGCAATCGAAAGCCCGGGATGTTTGGCCTCGAGCTTTGCATTCTGGAAGATTGAATGGGGACGGGGCAGGGGACCCGCGAGAATGACTTTCTTTCCAGTTCGAAGAATACCTAAAATGGCTTGTTCGAGTGCCACGAGACCCGTGGCATCCATGGCGGGGACACGACCGAGGTGGATGATGAGCACTCGGAAACGGCTTCCTCGCGCTTCGTCCAGCACGCCCATGGCTTTCTGGGCCGCACCGAAAAAAAGCGGGCCATTGATCTCATAGAGGATGGTGTTTGGTGGCAATGCCAGAAGCCCCCCCTCCTGCGAGCTGTCGAGTTGCAGCGTCGACTCCGTGAGCTCGGACATGCGCCGCATAAAGAGAATCGCTGCCAGAACAAAACCGATGGAGACGGCAATCACCATATCGAAGAAAACCGTCAGCAAAAAGCACGTGACAAGGACAAAAACGTCACTTTTGGGAGCGATTTTCACGAGTCCAACAAAGTGGTGCACCTCGGACATGTTCCACGCGACAAGGAGCAGGAGCGCCGCAAGCGAGGCCATCGGGATGTAAGCCACCAGAGGAGCGAGAAAGAGGATGGCAAGCAGGACCACGATGGCATGCGTGACGGAAGCAAGCGGCGACCGCGCTCCCGTCCGAATGTTGGTGGCTGTGCGCGCAAGAGCTCCCGTGGCTGCGATTCCGCCAAAGATCGGAGCAAGGAGATTTCCGATGCCAAGACCCACCAATTCGGCGTTCGGATCGTGCTTCGTGTTGGTCATGCCATCCGCAATGACGGCGGAGAGCAGAGATTCGATGGCACCCAGCATCGCGATGGCGAATGCAGAGGGCAAGAGATCTCGAAGGAGGCCAAACGTGAATCCCTTAGGTCCCCACGGGAATGCCGGTGTTGGCATCACGGAGGGGATTCCAGCGATCTCAACCCCGTTCACCGTCGTGTGAAAGCGGCTTCCGATCGTCGCGACCGAAAAGGAAGGATGAAATGCGTGGAGCCCAGCCGCCGCCAACGACACAAGGCCGATCGCGAGGAGCGGAGCCGGAATCCTTTTGATCACGCGCGGGACGACAAGAAGCAGAGCAAGCGTGGCGGCCGCGACTCCAAGCTCGGCAAGGTGAAGGGTCGTTCGTGCGTGCCAAAGTGCGAGAATCTTCTCCATGTACGGATCAGGCATGACTCCCGTTTGAAGGCCGAGAACATCCTTGATCTGGAGAGTTGCAATGACGGTGGCAATGCCGGTTGTGAAGCCCGTCGTGACTGGATAAGGAATGTACTGAATAAGGCTTCCCATCCGAGCAAGCCCCATCGCAACGAGCATCAACCCCGCGAAGAAACCCGCGACCAGAAGTCCCGACAATCCATGCTTCGTGACGATGGGGGCGAGAATCACGACGAACGCGGCGGTCGGTCCTGTGACCTGGAACCTGCATCCGCCAAGCAGCGCGACGGCCATTCCCGCAACGATGGCGGTGTACAGGCCGTGCTGAGGTGGTGCGCCGATGGCGATCGCGAGAGCCATGGAGAGCGGCAAGGCCACGATGCCCACCACGATGCCCGCCATCATGTCGGCGCGAAGGTCGGCCACCTTGTATCCCTTCGCAAAGACGCGCCGAAGGGCGGTGGCGATGGGAACCGATGAGCGGTACGACAAAGCCGTGCGCCTCACGGCGTTCCTGCGTTTTCGCTCTCGGGGCTTGGCAGCACACCAATCGCGAACGCACCGGCGCCCTTTGGCAGCGTAGGCATCTGCTGCTCTCCAATGTTGTTGTCGCCGTCCCACTCGCGCATGAAGACGCTCGGCGAGCTCGTGGAATCGTAGGAGCCGGTCCCCGTTCGTGATCGCGCCAAGTCCTCGACGCGGAGGTGAAACGCTTCGACGCCGAGGCGCGACTTCGCGAGTTCCGGAGGCATGTCGAAGACCGCGATCTTCCACCCGCGATCGACATCGATCGTCAGCTTTGCCGTCAACGGATCTCCGTGATGATCGAGCAGCGTGATCGTCGTCGGCCCGGCGGACGCCCGCGTGCTCCGGATCGCGACCCGCCACTCGACCGGCCCGCTGGGAACCTTCGGTCCTGGGATCATCTCCGGTCTCGACTCATCGACGCCGCAGCGGACGATCCGACCTGCAAGTCCGAGCGCGGGCTCAACGCGCGGCGCGACGGCGTAACTCGTACGCCATCGCGCGGTCTTCGTGATGCCGTCGCCAAAGACTTTGTCGTCCGAAAGACGTCCTGCGATGGGCGCATTTGCTTCGAACCCTTTCGCGACCGGACCGACCATCGCTCGCGGCTCACCGCCAGCATCGACGATGAAGACGGCGAGGCGCGGACCTTCTGCGCCCAAGTAAAGAACTCGTTCTGCATTCGTGAGCGTGAAGTAGTCGGCGATGAAGGATGTTGCCTTGGTCGCGCCGTGCTGGCGATCCTCGAACATGTCGAAGTACCAGCCGGTCCACTTCGGCGGCTCTCCCGAGTCTCCCCCGTACCCGCCCGTCGGAATGTTCTCCGCCACCATCGCGAGCCAACGTCGCTCGGGTTCGCTGAGGATGCGGCCGCTCGTCTCGTCATGCGCGATGCCGGCAAGCATGGCGAGCACGCGCTCGAGACCGTTCCAACCACGTGCCTGCGCCTTCATCGTGCGAACCTGATCGAGGAGCCTATCGAACACCGCGGGTAGCGGCTCGACGAACGCATCGGGGATCTCGCAGCCGTATGCGTCGTAACCCTGCGCGGCTTGCAGGACGAACGCGTGCCGGAGCTGCCCGTACCCGACGAGGGCGGAGTTGAGCCGGTGATCGGCGTAGGCATCGGTTTTCATGAACGACGGCACGACGCCTTCTGGCCGGGCCCCGAGTGCCAGGACCGATTGCAGCCAGAGGCCGTAGATGTCTTTCGATGCCGCCGCATTCTTCTGCAGCTCTTCGCGCGCCGTTTTGAATTTGTCGGGCAAGCCTGGGAAGCCGTCGAAGTCGTTGATGAACGCGCGAGCGCGATCATGGCCAAGGATGTAACCGACGTCCGCCGCCGTGGACCACTTGCGCTCCGGGACTTCGTCGTGGACGACACGCGTGAGCGGCGCCACGTCCGGGACGATGCGCGGCCCCATCATCGTGAAGATCACCGGGAGATCAGGGGCACGCTCGGGCGTGAAGTGCGTGCGTGCGGTGCGCTTGAAACCCTCGCCGATCGCCGCTTTGAGCTTCGGCGCGGCCGACGCATCCGTAGCTCTTATGCCATTCGCTTTCGCCAGCGCGAGGAGCTTCGCTGGGGACACGTCCTCACGGCGCCCGGCAAAGGTCGAGTAGACTTCGTCGAATGCGCGAAGCTCCGTCGACGCGCCCGAGCGTTCGATGAGCTCCGCGAGCGCGAGTGCGTCTTTCACCTCCCGCGGCGTTTCGCTTGGATCAATCTCCTCGTTGCTGCTCCGCGACGAGCGCGAGACGAGATTCAGCTCCAGGCGCGAGAGCCACATCGTCGCCATGAAGTAGTTCGACAGGGGCTCGATCGCCGAGCCGTCCGACGCGTAGCCTCCCCCGACGTAGTGCCCGCGCGGCTCGAACTGCGAGAAGTCGATCATGCGCTCGCGGCCGAAGAGATCGACCTTTTCCAGCGCACGACTGTCGGTTGCCTTCCCGCGGAGCGTCCGGATCGTCGCGTCGCTCGCCGGGTTCTTCAGCGACGAGAGTGAGGACTTCGGTTCGCCGAAGTCGTCGAACTTCGAATCAGCGAGCGTCGCCGCCACGCCGAGATAGATGTCGAGGTCTGCCCGGGTTTCGGCGTTCATCGTTGCCGCCGATGAGACAAGAGACGCACGAAGCTTCTTCAGGAGCGATGCGAGCGCAGGAACGAGGCGCTTTCGCTCGACGCGCTCGAGTGCGAGCTCGGTGCCGCGAAAGACGGCGTGGAGGATCGGATCGACCCCGACGAAGAGCGGAAGCTGCTCTTGGAAGACTTCGTGGAATGCGCTCGCGTAATCGGCGAACGCGAGTCGATCGAGCACCACGAAGTGATTCTTCCGGAGCTTGTCGTGCTCCTCCGACGTGAGGTGCAGATGCGCATCGATTCGATCGAGATACTTCGGCGTCGTCGTACCGTCCCAGTCTGCCAACGTCGCTGCCGCCGGACCTCGCCGGCTCTCTCGCTCGGCGCGGGCGATGTTGTCGTTGGCGACGAAGCACGTCGCCTGCGGATCGGGCGTCTTGTCAACGACGTTGCAGAAGGGGTACTCGCACTGCGGATCGAGATCCGTGAACGACTTTTTCCCGGGCAGGCTCGCAGCATGCGCGATGGGCGCCCGCGTGCAGATCTCGTCCAGCGACAGCGGGGGCCCGACATCGGCGATTGCCGCGGGCGGAGACGCGTTCCGAGGGACGACGTTGGCGTCGCTCGCGCCGGTCGATCCTACGAGCCTCGTGTGGGAACACCCTACGAGTCCGAGCGCGCAGGGAACGACAACAGAAGCGAGGTGCCGGCGGATCGAGTACGTGTGAATCACCATTCTGTTACTTCGTTCCTGCACTACTGCACCGAGACACTTGAAGGCACGGGAGATCGTGCTCGCTTAAGGGGCTAACTTCGGTTTAAGGTCGTTCAACTGTGAACCGCTCGGATCCGCCGCTCTCACCCATCGCGCTTCTCGAGGCGGGCTCCGCGCTCGCGTTCGGGACCGCCAATCCGGAGGAATGGATGCAGCCGCCCGTCGAAGCGACGGCGAACGCGCTCGCTCGAGAGATCGCGTCGGGGCCCGCGCTCGTCGTGCTCGCTGCGATCGCGGCTGTATGCCACCCGAAGGACTACAACATGTTCCCCGTTCGCGACACTGCGCTTCGCCTCAAGGCTGCGCGCGTCCCGCTGCCGGCGGATGAGCACGTCGATGGGAAGGCGTGTGACGAGATCCTCGCGCTCACGGCTGGTGCCCAGCTCACCTCTGGATCGATCGAGCACGAAGTGAGCGAGCTCCTCGACAAGATTGACCACCGCGGCGGCCGCTTCCTCCTGACGCGGATCGGCTTCGATGCCGCCTTCACCGAAGATCTCGAGCTGCGCGAACTCCTCCAACGGCAATTGCGCAAGAAGATCGAATCGGCGCCTGCGTCCGTTCTCTGGCTCGCTGAAGTGTCGGGCCTGGACGTCGCCGCGAAGCTCGACGCGCGCGTCGCGACGTTCGAACGCGCTTCGCTGTCGACGCTGGTGCCGTTCTGCCGCGAGCATCTCACCGGCTCGCTCGTAGACAGCGAGCGCACACACTACGGCATCATGGCGTACCGTCAGCTTCGCGGGATCGAGCTTTTATACGAGTGGCTTCCGATCTTGGCGCGCACACTCTCGAAAGGCGCCGCATAACCACCGCGTTCGAATCTAAGAGCATGTTTACCAGCCGTCGCGAGCGAATCGAGGCTAGGGCGGAGCGCGAGGAGCCCGCGTAAGCGTACTTTTCGTACGTGCGCAGGCACCGCAGCGCCCAACCGACGAATCGATTCGCGC
>WQYX01000115.1 GCA_009781005.1 Polyangiaceae bacterium
ATCACCCTTGGCCGGAGAGACGCTTTGCGACCCGTTGACCCGAGGTGGGAGCCCGGTGCGGGAAATCCGCTCGCCGGGTTCTGTCCGGGGGGCGGCCCGAAAGGGCCGTCCCTACCGGGACCCCCTCCCCTTAAGCTTGCAGAGGGGGCCTCAGCTCTTCTTCACGACGTCGACGATGCCCTGAACGCTCTTGGCGCTCTTGGCAAGCATGGCCTTCTCTTCTTCCGTGAGGTGGATCTCGACGACCTTCTCCACACCCTTGCCACCCACGATGCAGGGCACACCCATGAAGAGATCCTTATAACCGTACTCGCCATCGAGATATGCCGCGCACGCAAGCAGGCGCTTCTGGTCGAGCAAGAAGGCCTCCGCCATCGTGACGGCGGCCGTTGCGGGAGCGTAGTACGCGCTCGTGCCCATGAGCGCGACGATCTCGCCGCCGCCTTTTCGGGTGCGATCAATAATCGCCTGAATCTTGTCCTTCGCAATGAACTGCGAGGCGGGCACGCCATTGATGGTGGTCATCGAGAGGACGGGGACCATGTCGTCGCCGTGGCCGCCGAGAACCATGGTGCGAATGTCCTTTACGCTGACACCCGCCTCGTGCGCGAGGAAGGCCTGGAAACGCGCCGAATCGAGCACGCCTGCCATCCCTGCAACCATGCCTTTCGGGCAGCCGGTGACACGCTTGTACTCGTAAACCATCGCGTCGAGCGGGTTCGAGATGACGATCACGAACGCATTCGGGCAATGCTTCTTCGCGTTGTTCGCGACGTCGCGGATGATGGGAAGGTTGGTGGCGACGAGATCGTCACGCGACTGACCCGGCTTACGCGGGATACCGGCGGTGACGATGAGGACGTCGGCGCCTTCGAGATCCGCCCAGTTGGACGTACCGCGGATCTTCGAGTCGTAACCGAGGATCGCGCCGTTTTGCTCGAGATCGAGCGCCTTGCCTTGGGCGAACTTCTCCTTCGCCGCGATGTCGAAGAGGTACACGTCGCCGAGTTCGCGGTTCGCGCAGAGGCGGGCGAGCTCGCCACCAATGTTGCCAGCGCCAATCAATCCGATCTTCTTCCGGGTGGGCATAGGGACATCCTTTCGGGTCAAGAAACCGGCGCCTTTCTATCACAGCAGCGCCGTGTGGGAATCGCGACGAAGCACCCGGCGTTTTCTCGCGCGCATGCGTCCGGGAGTTGCACGGCAGCGAGAAGCCGGCAACCATCGCGGCGCAGTTCACGGAGAGACGCAACATGAATCGACAAGCGGCGTTCGCGCTGGCAGGCCTCGTTACCACCATCACGCTCGCAATGACGTTTACTCAAGCGTGCCGCCGCCACTACGAGGCGCCACCCATCGGCATTGAAGTGCGGCCGCAAGGGCCCCTCGTGTTTCCGCCGCCTGACGAAGGCTGGTCGGATCGCGCGCCGCTGCCCCATGGGCTCTCTCACCCAACACGTCGCTACGGCGACGTTCGCTTATTTTCCCCCGTCATCGACGACAAAGATCATTTCGAAATCGAAGGCGACACGCTGCGCTTCTATTTCAGTGACTATCTCTTTGGCGACGACGATCTGAAGAAGGCGCCGAACATTCAGATTTCGCCCGCGGTGAAGGGCAAGACCGTATGGGACACCGGCAGCTCGGTCGAGTTTCGCGCGCAGGGCCCTTTCGATCCGGATGTAGAGTACACGGTCACGCTCCCCGCCGTCACGGGCCCTTCAGAGCACGTCTTCGAAGGTCTCAAAGCAACATTCAAGGCAACACCGGCCATCGAGATTGGCGGCAAAACGATTCATTACATACCGAAGCCCGGCGAGGCTCGCGCCATTGCCGTTCTGCCGCGCACCGACAAAATCGGAGCCCAGGAGATCACGGTCCTCTACGATCAACCCCTCGATCTCGCGCTTGCTTCGCGCCTCGTCACGCTCGCGGACAAGGAGAACAACACGATTCCCGCGAGCATCGTGCATCCCGGGAAAACCACACTCGACGGCCAAAAGATCGATCCACGCATGCTCCTCGTCGTCAAACCCAAGACGCGCGGAGAACCAGGTACGGAGATCAAGATCGCGGCCGCTGCCGAGAAGTCCGAGGGCGAAGACAAGACCATCACGCACACGTACGAGATTGCCAAACCAACCACACTCCTGAGCATCGGCTGCTCAGGCGAGCGCGATTGCGAGACGAGAGGCACGAACTTCCTGAAGGCGTCGCACACCTCGAGCATCGAGGTGAAGTACTCGAACCCGCTGGGGATTGGGTGGGACGTGAAGAGCGTGCGCATCACGCCCAAACCCGCGAACCTCTACGTCAACGCGTACGACTCGCTCACGATCAACGGCAGCTTTGCACCGTCCACGACATACACCGTGCACATCGATGCGATGCGCGACCGATACGACGGCAGCGTCCCGCCCACGACGTTCACGTTTCAGACGCGGCCACTGCCCGCGAGCGCCACGCTGCCAGAGGGCGTGAGCCTGGTTGACGGCACCAGCATCAAGGCATTCCCCATCACCACACGCAACGTAGCAAAGGCCGATCTTCTCCTCTGGCCGTTGCCCAAGGGAGATGCGGCAGCCTTCACGCAAGCCCTGGCCGACGCAAAGACTTCGAAAACACCGGACACGCCACCCGTCACGATTGCACTTTTGCCCATCGTCAAACGCAACGCGCTCGTCGAGACATCCCTCGATCTCAGTAAGGCGCTCGAAATCGGGCGCGCGTACGTCGGCACGATCAAGATCACCGAGACCCTCACCGACGCGCGGCTTCCAACGTTTCCGCAGGGCAGCGACGCAAGCCATCCCGCCGTGGCCCTCCTCTTCGCCGCAGGCCCGAACGCGATCGGTGCACACGTCCACCACGCGGGGGACAAAGCTGTCGTGCAGGTTTTTCGCCTCGCAAACGGAGAGCCCGTTGCAGGCGCGAAGATCACATCCGGAGGCACGCAGGGTACGACCGACGACTCCGGCTCCGCCTTGATCCCCGTCGCGAGCCCGACCAATGCCGCCCAGGAGAATGACCCAGAAACGACCGTTGGAATGGCCATCTCTGCGGGCGATGCCGAGCTCGTGATGCCTCTGTCAGGGCACGCAGTCATCCCTTCCTCGTCGCTCTTCCCCGATCTCCACAAAGGCTTCGTCGACCAGGGCGCAGGCGACGTCCTCGGCATGATCGTGACCGACCGCGGGATCTACCGGCCAGGTTCGAAGCTGTTTCTCAAAGCATTCACGCGCAAACTCGAGCCAACGCGCATCAGCCCCCTACCCCACGCCAAGGTTCGTCTCCGCATCATCGATCCAACCGACACTTCCGTCGTCGATGACGCTCTCGATACGGGAGAGCGCGGATGGATCAATCGCGAGATCGCGCTCGACAAAACGTGGCACACCGGACCGTACAACGTGAAATTGGAGCTCGACGACACAGCCCACACCGTCATCGCCGAGCAGACCGTGCGCGTCGCCGAGTTCGTCGCGCCCAAGTTCAAGGTCGACGTCGAATCGCGCAACGACACTCCTGCCAACAAGGTTCAAGCTCTCGTTCGCGGTCGTTATCTCTTCGGCGCGCCGATGAGTGAAGCGCACCTGACGTGGACCATCACGAAGAAGGCGGCGCCCGTTCATGGAGGGGCGCTCGAAGATGCAGGGCTCTCCTTCGGGCGCGAGTCATTCGATTGGTACGAAGCGGAACCCAACGACGCATTCCGTCCGATCACCGGCGAAGGCACGCTCGAAAAGGACGGCACCTTCGCCATCGACGCAGAGCTGGGGACGCTCGCCCCCCAAGGCCCCACGGAGATCCTCGTCGAGGCCTCCGTGCATGATGCATCGAGTCGGTACGTCAACGGCCAATATCGCACGGTCAAAGATCCCTTCACGCGCCACGCAGGACTCAACCTGTCACGCAGGTTTGGCGGCGCCGGCACACCGCTGCGCGTCGATCTCGGCGTCGTCGATTCCGCGGGCAACACCGTCGTGGGTGCACCCGTCAAGGCTCGCATCGAACGGCTCGTCTGGACACGAACTGCGGAGAAGGCGGAGAGCGGCGCGACCATCGAGCGATGGAAGAACGTCGCCACAACCGTTGGCGCATGCGAAGTGGTGAGCGCCAAGAAGCCCGCGTCCTGCGAGCTGCCCGTGAACAACGGCGGGAGCTACCGCGTCACGACGAGCATCGACGGTCGCGACGATGCGTCCTCGTCGTTCTGGGCATACGGTCGCTGGAAAGAGGGAGAACGCAACGCCGTGCCCTCCGCCGGCAAGACCGTGCCTCTCGTGCTCGAGCGTGCACACTACAAGAGCGGCGAGACCGCCAAGCTCCTCGTGCAGAGTCCGTACGCAAAGGCGACGGCGCTGCTCACCGTGGAGCAAGGCTCCATCATGCGGCACGAGACCAAACGCGTGGAGGGTCCGAGCGTCACGTTCGACATCCCCGTGAGCGCATCGAACGCCCCATGGATGAACGCCGTCGTCACGCTCCTTCCCATGGGCGAGACCGAAGCAGACTATCGCGTGGGAGCCGTGCGCATCCCCGTCGAAGCAGAAGAAGCGAAGCTCGACGTGCACGTTTCCAGCTCGAAAAAACAGTACGAAGCAAAGGACAACGCCGAGATCACGATCGAGGTCACCAAAGGTGGAGCGCCCGTGAAGAACGCCGACGTCACGCTCGCCGTCGTCGACGAAGGCGTGCTCCGCATGACTTCGTTCCACGCCAAAGATCCGTCAACGGATCTCCGGAAAGGTCGCGCGCTCGACTTCCTCATCGCTGACAGCCGCAACTTCATGCTGGCGCGCCGCGACAGGGCGCACGTTGCTGGCGGCGGAGGCGCATATCGCGATGAGGCACTCGACACTCGAAAGAACTTCGTCGAAACGGCCGCATGGCTCCCTGATCTCGTCACCGACGACAAGGGACGCGTGACCGCAAAGGTGAAACTCCCCGACAACCTCACCGAGTTTCGCATGATGGCCGTCGTCATCGACGAGATCGGGCGCGGAGGCTCCGCGGAGTCGAGCTTCACGGTTTCGAAATCGCTCATGCTCGAACCCGTCATGCCGCGCTTCGCTTTGCGCGGCGACACGTTCGAAGCCGCTGCCATGGTGCACAACAACACGGACGCGCCCGTGCAGGCCAAAGTCACCGTGGCCGATCAAGTGAGCGACGTCACACTCCTACCGCACAGCAACCAACGCGTGTCAGCGAAGATGACCGCCGATCGCGCAGGCACGCGCACGATGCGCTTCTCGCTCGAAGCGGGCGGCAGCCTCAAGGACAGAGTCGAGATCCCACTTCGCATCGACGTGCCGGGCATCGATGAACACCCGGTGCTCTCGGGCGCATTCACCGCAGGCGAGCAAGTGAGCGTCGCGATCCCCGCGGATGCGATCTTCGACGACGACGCAGCGATGTCCATCAAAGCCGGCTCCGCGCTCTATCCGGAGCTCGGACAACGCCTCGGTTACTTGCTCGACTACCCGCACGGTTGCGTGGAGCAGACGACGTCGAGCTTGCTGCCCTTGCTCGCGGCGCGCACGATCTTGCCGTGGACGGGGACGGCGCCGATGGAGGACGCGGAGATCCGACGGCGAATCGAGTTCGGCATCGAGCGCCTCGCAACCATGGAAACGAGCGGCGGAGGCCTCGCCTATTGGCCCGGCGGAGATGAACCGAACGCGTACGGAACCGCGTACGCGATGCTCGCCCTGCTTCGCGCGAAAGAGATGGGCATCGAAAAACCGAAGCTCATCGAGCGCACCACCAAGTACCTCGTCGCGCAACTCGAAGAAGGCGGCGAAGCACGCCTGCGCGTAACCATTGCCGACATCTTGGCAAAGGCCAAGGCGCTGCCCGAAGCCACAGCCGATAGCCTGTATGATACACGCGACAAGCTTGATTCCTTCGGGCTCGGCAGCCTCGCGAATGCGCTCGCATCGCTGCCGAAGCAAGAGGACCGCGTCAAAGACGTGCTCGACAGACTCGAAGCTTCCTTCGACGAAACCGGCTCAACGAAGCTGCCGCTCATACCCGGGGATCGCTTCGACGCACGTAGCTGGAGCTACTGGGGCTCCCCCGATCGCCACCGCGCACAAGCGACGATCGCGCTCAGCCGACTGCGCAAAGAGTCGAAGCTCCTGCCGGTGCTTGCTCGCCGGCTCCTCGAGAGGGTCGAACGCTGGAACACGCAGAGCACCGCGTGGTCGCTCATGGCGCTCGCAGACAACATCGGTGCGCAGAGTCCAAACGGCGGCGTGGACGTCGAAGTACGCGTCGATGGGAAAACGCAAGAGACGTTCCGGCGTCTCGGCGGCAACAACAAAGAAGTGCGCGTGCCCTTGCGCGAGCTACGCGGCAAGACCGTTACGCTCACGCTGAAGGGCGACGCGAAGACGGCAAGCGCATTCTCCATGGATGCAAGATACAAGCGACCGCTCGGTGCCGCGGGAACGCGGCTCGCACGGCGCGGTCCGGTAGGCCTCAGCATCCATCGCGCATACAGCGACACGCGCGGAGCCGCCATTGACCTCACCAAAGTGAAGGCAGGCGATATCGTGCGCGTTGCTCTGCGCATCGAGCCTTCGGGAATCGACAGTGACCGACTCGGCTACGTCGCCATCACCGATCGGCTCCCGGCGGGCCTCGAGGCGATCGATCCCGATCTCGCGACAACCGGATCCGTGCCCGATATCGCGAAAGAGCACCCGTTTTACAGGGGTCTCGTGCGCTCGTGGGAGGTGAGCCACGTCGATCTGCGCGACGAAAAAGTGCAAATCTATTTCGATCAAGTCGGAGACTTCGGTCGCGTCGGAGACGGTCATGCGTTTTATGCGACCTACCTCGCGCGCGCGACGACACCGGGCGCGTTCACGTTGCCGCCCGCAAGCGGCGAACTCATGTATGAACCCGGCAGCGAGGGTTACAGCGACGCGGGGAGCGTGCGCGTCCAGTGAGGGTCCTGCGCTTCCTTGCCGCTACGCGAGCGCGCTTGAATACAAGGAGCGCTCGGCGCGCTGGTGTCGTGTTGTTCGTCGCGCTCACTGCATGGCTTGGATGGCGCATCCTGCGCGCGTACGTCGGATCGCCCGATGTGCTGCTCGCTGACACGTCGTGGACGGAAGCGACGCGCGTGCTCGCACGCGACGGCCGGCTGCTCGGCGAGCGCCCCTCCGCTGCAGGACTTCGCGGACAGCCGCAGAAGCTACAAGACATGGGCACGCGTCTCGTGGCTGCGACCATCGCGAGCGAAGATCGAAGATTTTACGATCACGACGGCGTCGATCGCGTGGCGCTCCTGCGCGCGCTCGCGTCGGACGTGAGGCACGGGTCCATCGTCTCGGGCGGAAGCACGATCACACAGCAGCTCGTCAAGCGCCTCGACTACCGCGGTCGCGCGCGTCCGCGAACGTTCGTCGAAAAGATCCGAGAGATGGCGCGCGCGCAGAACCTCGAGGCGCATGCGTCGAAAGAAGAGATACTTGAAGCATACATGAATCGGCTCGACTACGGTCGCGGCCTCGCCGGACCCGAGGCCGCAGCCCTCGGCTACTTCGGCGTGCACGCCCGCGATCTGTCGCTCGCGCAGGCCACGCTGCTCGCGGTGCTTCCGCGCGCGCCGAGCGCGCTCGATCCTTACCGCCATCGCGAACGCGCCATCGGCCGCCAGCGCGCGCTGCTCCTCGAGATGCAGCGCGTCGTGTCCGGCGCGGACGTCGAACGCGCGCTCGCAGAGCCCGTCGTGCTGCGTGATCCGCGCGCTCCGCGCCCCTTCCTCGCGCCGCACCTCGTGCTCGCGCGCGCCAAGAGTGGGAAGCGCCCGGAGATCCGAACGACCCTCGATCTCGATCTCCAGTCCGATCTCGAGGGGCTCGTGCGCGCGCACATGGCTCGCATGCAATCGCGTGATGCAAGCACCGCGGCGGTGGTCGTCGTCGACAACGACACGGGCGAAGTGCTCGCCGAGATTGGCAGCGCGTCGTTTTCGGATGCGCGCATCCACGGCGCCGTCGATCTCGTGCGTGCGCCGAGGCAACCTGGCTCGACACTCAAACCATTCATCTACGCGCGCGCCTTCGAGACAGGCATCTCTCCCATGCAAATGCTCGCCGACGTTCCAACCGAGTTCGGCGCAGGCGCGGGCCACAGCTACGCGCCAGAAAATTTCGACGGCTCCTTTCTCGGTCCCGTGTCGGCGCGCGAAGCGCTCGCCGGGAGCCTCAACGTGCCAGCCGTCGAACTCGCGGCCAAGCTTGGCGCGAAAGACGTCGTCGCGGTTCTTCGAGGTGCAGGGCTTCCGCTCACCGGCGGCGCCGAGCGATACGGGCTCTCGATCGCGCTCGGCAGCGCGGAGGTGACGCCGCTCGAACTCGCCGAAGCGTACGTCACGCTGGCGCGCGGTGGCGAGCACATCGTCCTTCGAGAGATCGCAGAGGACACGCAAGGAGCACCCGTCGCAATGCGCATCCTCGATGCATCTGCCGTTGCAGCCGTGACCGATGCATTGTCCGATCCGCTCGCGCGCGTCCGAGGTCTGCGCGCTCGCGGGCCTTTCGAGTTCGACTATCCCGTCGCGGTGAAGACCGGCACGAGTACCGCGTACCGCGACGCGTGGACATGTGGTTACACGCACGAACGCACCGTCGTCGTGTGGACGGGCAACGCCGATGGATCACCAACACGCAAGCTCACGGGCGCGGCTGGCGCAGGGCCGCTCTTTTTCGACGCGATGAAACGCGCGATGCGCGACGTCAAAGTTCGCGCACCGCTTTCAGCGACCGACCTTCTCGAAGACGCCGTCGTCTGTCCGCTCTCGGGTGAGCGCGCAGGCTCCGCATGCCCGGACCAGGTGCACCGCGTGTTCCCGCGCGGGCACGCACCCGCGAGTGCGTGCCACGTGCACCAGTGGGCGAGCGCGCGACCCGCATCCGTGGGTGAGCCACCCTATCAGTGCAATCTACACGGAAACACACGCATTGCGCTTCTGCCAGACAACTTCGCATGGTGGCTCGATGGCAAGCCAACGGGCGCACCTGGAAGCGATTCGCACGATATCCCATGGTTCGTCGGATCGCGCGTTCCTGGCTGCACGCAGGCGAGCACCGAAGAGCCGCGGATCGAGCTCGTGACACCAATGGATGGTTCGGTGCTTCGCGCCGAACGCGATCGCGCACTTACGAGCGACGCGCTCGACGTCGCCGTACAGACACGCGGCATGCCCGCGAGAGAGCCACTCGAACTCGTGCTCGACGGACGCGTCACCGCGCGCCTCGATCCCCCGTACCGCACACGCATCGCCATCGGTCGCGGCGATCACGTGCTCGAAGTGCGCCCGATGGACAGAGAGCGCAGCGCGATGCTCGGACGTGCCCAGATCAGCGTGCGCTAGCCCGGGCTAGCCCGCTTTGTCGGCTGTCGTTTCATGCGGCGGGACGAGGATGCGTTCACGTGCATCTTCGAACCATGAGGCAGCACGCCACGAAGCGAGCAGACCGTGCGTCGCATAAAGCACGTGACCGGCGATCGCGACGAGCACGCAGCCGACGTCCGCACCGTCGAGAAACGTCATCACGAGCAGGAGCGCGCATGCGTACAGCGCGAGCAACGCGAGCAGCGATCGCAGTCGGCGAAGTCGAGCCGCCGACTCCCACATCTCCCAAGAACGACCGGATGCGCGAAGCCCGTTGAACAGCGACGGTTTGCAAACACACCCTCCCATGGGTACGACAATGTGCGTTGCACACTGCACGCCACGAAGCTTCGCGGATCAACTTTCGTCGCGGGTCAACTTCGTCGGGTGCGGCGGCGAGCGACGACGCCGGCAACGCCGGCGATGACGAATCCGACGCACGAGGACCGAAACTTGAGCGGGGTTCTGCCAACCGAACATCCCCCGGACAATCCGCCTATGCATTCCGCCGCCGAGGCAGGAGATGAATCGCTCGAGACGCCGTTGCACGACGATGAAAAGCCGTGCCTCGGGGTCGGATCGCACGCACCCGCCGCACTGAAGCCGCTGGCGCAGAACGAACCTGCCACCGAGCGCTCGTCCACATTCGGGTAGATTTCACAGATACCCGCGATGTCGTCCGCGGCGAGCGTGCGCAGCGACGAGGAGCCCTCCTTGTAGCTTGGATACATGGTTGCCGAAGGGTCGGGGGAATGCGCAAGCCCGAAGAAATGCCCCGCCTCGTGCGTGACGATGCTCTGAAGATCGTAGCCCGTGGGAGGCACGACGTCGGAGGTCGTGACGTTCCCGCCCGTGTTGTTGATCTCCATATCCGCGTCGTAAATCTCGCCTGTCTCCGTGTTGAACGTGACAGTCGTGAGGCCGAGCGTGTTGTTCGGATCGTTGTACGGCCAGTTGGCGTCGTAGAAGACGATGAGATTCTGGTTCGGCCCGTTCTTGTTGTAGCCAATCGTGTTGCAGTCAACGGGGCCGAGGTTCGAAGCGTCGATGCCGACGTTCTCGCCCGAAGCGGGACAGGTGACGTTCGACCACGTGGCAAACGACTTGTCTATGACCGTTGTCGCAGCGGAGAGCGGGATCGTGCCCGTCGCTCGGCTGATGCTGTAACCAACGCACGCGTTTTGCCAGAAGAGCGGAAGACCGGCCGTGGCGCATCCGCCAACCGTCGTCACGTCGGTTGTCGTGCGGCAGTACCCGAGCGCGTGCCGCGGTGCCGAAGCGATTCCGAAGGCAAGCGCTGCTGCAACCGATGCTTCGACGAAAGAGTGCCGTGCGATGTGCATGCGCCGAAGCCTGTCTATCATGCGATCAGGCTAGCATGCTCCACGTCGTAGCGAATTGGCGCGCTCGCCGGTGTACGAAGCGTTTCGCCCCACGCCTGCGTTATTGTTGCATTCTGCAATGCGTGTAGGACGCAACGATGAGGATTCCTGCGCCTCATGAGGAAGGACGCTCCGCCCCCACTGAGTGAGACTCAATGCCCCATGACTCGTCCTACTCTGCCCCAGGGATGCGGCGCTTGTGGTGAAAATGCGCCCTGTCTGCTCGTCCGCGTTGACGTCCATCGGGGCACTCTGAAAGGGTTCGATGCATGAAGCTCTCGGTCCAATCCAGCATCGATCTCGACGACCGCCGCGCAACGAGCGCATACGTCACCTGGCTCGACGTTCGCGTAGGCGACGACCGTGGCGACTACGGAACGGCGCGCGTCGCTCTCTTGCACGTCGGAGAGATCGCCGATGCGCTAGGCGATCTCTGGCCGGCATTGCAGCGCACATCACTCGCAGGGCTTCACGACGTTTACTTCGCACAAGGCTGGTACAAGGACGACTACGCCGACGGCGCGGGAATCGACCTCCTCTACATCCAGAGCATCGAGCTCGAGGAGCATTGGCGGCAGCGAAACCTCGATCTTGCGATCGTCCGCCGACTCGCAAGCACGTTCGGCAGCGGCTGCCAGCTCGTGGTGATGCCTTTCCGAAATGCTCACGAGGCTGCGCGCTGGTCTCGCCTCGGCTTCTCGATCAGCACCGGAGGGCGTACGAACGGGTTCATGCACATGAAGCTTGGCTACCGTCACGCAGACGTCGTCGACATTCTGGGATCGAGCAACTTCGAGGTGCTCGCCACGGACTCGTCACCCCCGAGCCCTCAATCAAATTGACGGGACATTAGACCGTTTTCAAGTTGACGCGAGGTCGAGGCGGCGAGAGCGCGTTCATAATTTCATAGCCTCGCGGGCATGGTGTCCGCGGGTGGCGTGGCCCCCTGCCCGTTCTGATAGCGTTCGAGTTTGCGGTAGAGTGTGCGGCGATCGAAGCCGAGCACCTGCGCGGCGCGCGATTTGTTTCCGCCGACGAGGGAGAGCACGCGGAGGATGTAGCGGCGTTCGAGCTCGTCGATCGTGACGATTTCTTCCGGCTGGTTGGCGGAGACGACGAATTTTTCAGGGCGAAAACTTCGGACCTTTTCGGGCAAGTCATCGAGTTCGATGCGGTTGTTCCGCGCGAGAGCAACCGCCCCATCGATGCAGTTTTCGAGCTCGCGAACATTGCCAGGCCAGGAGTAGCTAATGAGTTTCTCCGCCGCTACCGGCGACAGATCCATCTCGCCCTTCGTGTGACGGTCGGCGTACTGCTTGAGGAAGTGGCGCGCGAGGTGGAGGACGTCGCCGCTGCGTTCGCGAAGCGGCGGCACGTCGATTTTGACGACGTTGATTCGGTAAAACAGATCTTCGCGGAAACGCCGCTCGTAGACTTCGTCCTCGAGGATGCGATTGGTGGCCGTGAGCACGCGAGCATCGAACGGGATCTCACGGTTCGATCCCACCGGGCGAACCTTGCGCTCTTGCAGCGCTCGAAGGAGCTTCGGCTGCACCTCGAGTGGCAGCTCGCCAATCTCATCGAGAAAGAGCGTGCCTCCGCTTGCCTGGAGAAAGAGTCCCGTGCGCTGTGTTTTGGCGTCCGTGAAGGCACCGCGCTCGTGGCCAAAGAGCTCGCTTTCGAGCAAGCTCGCTGGAATCGAAGCGCAATTGATGGCGACGAACGGACCTTCTTTGCGGCGGCTCCGTTCGTGAATCGCGCGGGCGATGAGTTCCTTGCCCGTGCCCGTCTCGCCGTGAATGAGGACACCCGCATCGGCGTCGGCAACGCGCGCAACGAGACCGAACACGCGACGCATCGCAGCGCTCGCACCAACCACGTTGTCGATCGGTTTGTCGCCGAGAGGAGCGACGGAGCGCAGGCGCTTGACCTCGTTTTCGAGGCCGTGATGCTCGATGGCGCGCGCGACGGCGACCGCGAGGAGCTTCGGGTCGACCGGCTTGGTAATGAAATCATACGCGCCCACGCGCATCGCGCCAATGGCCGTCTCGAGACTCCCCTGCCCCGTAATGACGACGACGGGCACGCTGGGTCTCGTTCCGAGCACGCGTTCACAGAGCTCGAGACCGCCCATCTCCGGCATTTGGAGATCGGTCAGGACGCAGTCGATGTCTTGTGCCCCAACGAGCTCGAGAGCGCCCTGCGCAGAGGTGCATGTTGCAACTTTGTACCCCTCACGCTCGAGCGTCATCTGAAGCAGATCGCAAGTCTCCTGCTCGTCGTCGACTACGAGGATCATGCGCTCGCTCATGGCTCTGGTTCTGCTGCACGTGCCATGCCCTAGCCCGGATCATTCACGACGACTCTACTCAGACGAGCCGATCCCTTTGCTGCAAAGGTCGTACGGCGCTCCTCGAGCCTGCGGCGTACGTACAGTACGCCTCGGCTCTGCGGTGCGGCGTGCGCCCTTCTCGCTGCGGTCTCGGCCGTCTGCAGAAAT
>WQYX01000116.1 GCA_009781005.1 Polyangiaceae bacterium
CCCTTTGCTGCAAAGGACGTACGGCGTTTCTCGGACCTGCGGCGTACGTACAGTACGCCTCGGTCCTGCGATACGGCGTGCGCCCTTTTCGCTGCGGTCTCGGCCGTCTGCAGAAATCGCGTCGTGAATTCTCCGGGCTAGCCTCGATTCGCTCGCGACGGCTGCCCTACACGCTCTAACATCTATGTTGCTGTCGCCTTCTGACGCGATGCGCTTCTTCATGCGATCGGCAAGAGTTCCACCGAGCAGCGTTGCAAGACCACCCGCAACAACGGTGATCACGCCAAAGCGGAAGTTTGCGACGGAGAGCGCAAGCCCGTAGCGCGCATAAAGGAATTTCGGTGCCCAATAAGAGAATGCGCCAACGGCGGCCGTGTATGCGCAATAACCGAGTACGCCTTTGCGATAGAGCGGCGTTGAGACGAGCCTCGCGAAATCTCGTTTCACATCGGGCCGATTGGTGGATGGTGCGCGCGGTGGCTCTTCGATGAATAAGCAAACGAGGGCGAGGAGCACACCCGGACCGCCAGCAACGAAGAAGGCGCTGCGCCAGCCCCAGTGCTTCTCGACGAAGCCACCAACGAGATAGCCGAGGGCCGCGCCGATGGGCATTGCGAAGTAGAAGATGCCGAGCGCGCGACCTTTGCGATGGTGAGGCGTGACGTCGTCGATGATCGTTGGCGCAAGCGTTCCGTAGCTCGCCTCGCCAACGCCGACGAAGGCGCGCGCGACGATGAGTGATGCAGCACTCGTCACGAGTCCAGATCCAAGGGTCGCGATGCTCCATACGAAGACGCCAAAGGCGATGAGGCCTTTTCGCGCCATTCGATCTCCGAGCACGCCAAAGAGCGGAGACGTGGCGAAGTAGCCAAGCAGAAAGACCGTTGCGAGGAGTCCTCCCACGAAGTTCGAGAGTCCGAGCTCCCCCTGAATCTTCGGCAATACCGCGGAGACGACGAGCCTATCGGTGTAATTGAGGAGGTTTAGGCCTGTGAGCAGCGCGAGGATCGCTCCAGGTTTTTTGATCATGATTATTGGGCGTTCTTCGTTCCAGGGACGAGGCGCACCTCGTTATGTAGCGATGGAGGCGGAAGCGGTGAAGGAGACGGGCACGTCTCGTCAATGAGCTTTGCGTAGGACTGACCAGGCGTGCGCGCCTCGCGATCCTTTAGGTAGCGACGAAGGGCGTCGAGATCGCTTTTGTTTTTTTCGTCACACATCTGCCGAATGATCCTGACGAGCGCACCTTGGGAAAGCTCGCGGGCCGTCTTGTCGTCGAGGAAGGCGTCGAGTTTCGGGATGATGATCGCCGCGCGCGAATAGCCCTTTGCGAGTGCCGGCCAGATGATGGAGAGCAGCGCCATCGCACGCGAGCCTTGCGAGAGGTAGTTCGTGAGATCTCGCTCGGACGCGAGCGTGGTGAACGTGCGTTCGAAGCCGATCCAGTCGATATTGTCACTGTCGTTACGATACGTGCGAGCGAGCATGTAGAGGACCACACCGCGGTAGTCCGGATATTGGAGCCAGAGACGTTTCGCCTCCTCGAGCAGCATGGCGTCCGGTTTGGTATCCATCGTCTCGGCGAAGAGGTGCATGCCTACGAGCCAGACGGGCGGACGCAATTCGACCGCGCGCAGCAACGCGAGCATCTTTGCGCGTGGGTCCTTGGTCGCGTCAGGAGAAATGCTCGCGAACACGGCATCGGTCAACGCGCGATCATTTCGCTCCACCATTGCCGCGCCGAGACGCTGCACTCCGCCATCACTCTCGAACGCAAAGCGGAAGAAGTCCTTATCGGCGTCATGCAGACCGTGGCCGGAGGCGCGGTGCTCGTCGATCATGCGCAGGCCGAACGCGAAGCGATCGATTCCGGGCCATGCGGACGGTGAGCGAACGAAGACGGCGCGCTCGATTGCGTCACGCGTGTGGTTGTCGGCTTTGCCAAAGGCATTCATGAGCCAGCGCGTGTACGCGGCTTCGGCCTTCTTGAACGTGCATTGTGCAGGCAATGCGCTCACGGCCGCGGCGTTGGTCGTATAGGTCCGAACGAACCACGAGCGCTGACCGTGGAGCCACTCCTTGAGACTCTGCGAGAGCCCGGCGTCCGCCGTGGAGATCTCGGCGAGCCGCAGCATGGCAATAATGCGCGAGGCCTGCGGTGACTCGGCGAGCCCGGAGTCTGCCTTTGCCTCGTCACGGCAGTGGCGCCAGAGCATGTTGCGCATTTCACCTGTGCGGAAGGCGAAGTAGTCGCGTCGCAGAGCCGGGGCGATGGAGTCTGGCGTGGCGGTTCGAAAGATCTCTTTGAAGTGATTGCAGGAGGCGTCCAGCACCCCCCACAAAATGGCTTCAGGCCGGACGAGCACGTTGCGACGCGCCGGACCGCGGATGACGAGCGTGCGCGAGTCCGCGTCGAGGGCGGACACGTCCTTGGAGAGCGTCGCGTCGTAGCGGAGACTCACGCGCTCGAAGAGGGGCACGGCATACGTGAACGCGGCCGGCGACTCACGTTGGAGCCATTGGAGATCGTTGATGATGTTTTCGAACGATTGACCGAGCGCCTCCTCGAAGCTCACGCGGACTTCGATCCCAGGTTTTTTCTCGCGGTCGAAGCCGAAGTCACGCTCCTCGATGATCCGACGGAATTCAGGGACGACCATTGCCGCGTCGACATCGAGCACGATGGGATGACGGGCCAACTCCGCGAGCTGCCGGGCGGCCGACGTGATGAGCGCGCTCTTCGGATTGAATGGCAGCTCGTCGGGTCGCGGCGTGATGGTGACGGCAACGCGGGGGTCGACGTTGACCGCGGTGTTTGCTGGCGCGCACGCCGTGATCCCGAGCACGCCGATCACGAGCGCGCACGCAACGTTTCTATCGATGGACCGCATTTTTTGCTTTCTTCGCAGCGGGGCATTCGACGGCAAAAACCGTATACGGATCATCGGTTGTTGGGACAATGGTTGTTGGATATGTGCCTTTCACTTGCGGGCAAATGGTAAATTGGACTTCGCTCCTGGGCGCGGGTGTATCGAGCGATTTTCCGAGCGGCGTCTTCATCTGCAAGGTGAGCATATTTTCCGGAGCACCGGACACGGCGCCCATGGTGACACACGTGCCATTGAGCACGAACTTCGTCTCGATGGTTTGCGTGCCCGAACTCTGCGTCGGCTCCAAGATAATGTCTTTACAGCCTTGCGCGCGGAGCCCCATCAAAAGCTCGTTTGCTTGCGTTGCACCCGTGGATATCGGGTGTGGTGGTTCGGGAGGCTCGCTTGGTGTCGGATCGGGCACTGAAACCGGTGTCACCGGTTGCGCCTCTGGCGGCTTCGAGTTTGACGTTGCCTCGCAGGTTTTGGTGAAGAACGCCGCGCCGAGACCGAGCAAACCGCAAGCTACGACGCCTGCGATGCCGAGGACGCGGTAGGTGTCTGCGGTCGTCGTATCCGGCACCTGCGGCAGCGGCATTGGTGGCGGTGGCAGCGGCCGGAACGGCATTGGCATTTGCACCATCTGCGGTGGCGGCCTGCGCGCTGCGATGACGCTTGGAGGGAGCAGGGTCCTCCGATCGCAGAATATGCACTCTGCATCGAACGCGTTCGGATCCTTGGGAATCGTCAGCGACGCGCCGCAATGCGAGCAAATGAACGAGTCCATGGTATGCGCCATAAGACCGTGCTCGGAACGACCGGGTCAAGAGAACTTGACACTTGTTCACCCAAGCGGGTAGGGCCGGGCACGAGATGGGAAAAAGAGCCAAACCCGTCACCGCCCGCACGCCGAAGGCAGAGAAGTCCGCGGCTTCGGGCAGCGCGCCGCCTCCGTCCGACGACGTCACGTCGCTCTCGGCGGAAGCTCGCACGCGTTATCTCAACTACGCGCTCAGCGTCATTACGGCACGCGCGCTTCCCGACGTGCGCGACGGCCTCAAGCCGGTGCAGCGACGCATCCTTTTGACGATGCGCCGCGATCTCGGTCTCACTCCGGACGCGCGTTACCGAAAGAGCGCGAAGATCGTCGGCGACGTGATGGGCAATTACCATCCGCACGGCGACAGCGCGATTTACGACGCCATGGTGCGCCTCGCGCAACCGTGGGTGATGCGGCTTCCGCTCGTCGACGGGCAGGGCAACTTCGGTTCACCGGACGGCGATGGCGCCGCCGCATACCGATACACCGAAGCGCGGCTACGGCCCGTCGCGCTCGAGTTGCTCAGCGAGCTCGAGAAGCGCACCGTGGCGTGGCGACCGAGTTACGACGGATCGCGCAGCGAGCCGGTCGTTCTGCCAGCGCGCATTCCGCATCTGCTCATCAACGGTTCGCAAGGCATTGCGGTCGGCATGGCAACGAGCATCCCGCCGCACAACCCGAGCGAGGTCATCGATGCGTGTATTGCGCAAATTGATGCCGGCCCGGACGTCCTACCGATCAAGACGCTTCTCAAATACATCAAGGGCCCGGATTTCCCGACCGGCGGTCAGCTCGTCGCGTCGCGCGCGGAGCTCACGCAAGCGTACGAGACGGGCTCTGGGACCCTGAAGTTGCGCGGCGAATGGAAGCTCGAAGAACGCAGAGGCGGCACGCAGGCGATCATCCTCACGTCGCTGCCTTACGGCGTGGTTCGCGGCGCTCTCGTCGAACGCGTCGCCGAGATCATCACGAATCGCAAGCTTGCTCCGCTCACCGACGTGCGCGACGAATCAACGAGCGAAGTGCGCGTCGTGCTCGAGATCAAGAAGGGCACCGATCCGAATCTCGTGATGGCGTATCTCTACAAGAACACGCAGTTCCAAACGACCGTGGGCATCAACCTCACGTGCCTCGTTCCGGGTGCGCCGCCTATCACCGCGCAGGGATCGGACGGCGAGCCACTCATGCCAACCGAGACGACGCCGGCAGTGCCCGAGCGCCTCTCACTCGGGCAGATGATCCGCCACTTCCTCGACTTCCGCATGCTCACGGTCGAGCGGCGTCTGCGCTTCGATCTCGCGCAACTCGAGCGGCGTATCCACATTCTCGAAGGCTTCGCGACCATCTTCGATGCGCTCGACGAGACGATCCGCATCATTCGCAGGAGCGACGGCAAGGCGGACGCAGCGAAGAAACTGATGGCACGTTTCAAGCTGTCGGACGAGCAGGTGGACGCCATCCTCGAACTCAAGCTCTATCGCCTTGCCAAACTCGAAATCCTCGTCATTCGCGAAGAGCTCGCGCAAAAAGAGAAAGAAGCAAAATCCATCGACGTGATCCTCAAGAGCGAAGCGAAAAGGTGGGCGCTCATCAAAGGCGAGTTCGTCGAGATCAAAAAGCAGTACGGCGACAAGCGGCGGCTGAAGATCGCGGGCGCGGATGAGAGCCACGAGTACTCGGCCGAGGACTTCATCGTTGCCGAGGACGCGAACGTCGTCCTCACCACGCAAGGCTGGATCAAGCGCCTGCGCGAGGTCAAGGACGTGGGGACCCTGCGCGTGCGCGACGGCGACAGCGTGCTTGCGATCGCATCGGGATCGACCAAGTCCGCGGTCGCGTTCTTCTCGAACCTCGGCGTCTGTTACGTCATGCGCATTCATGACGTGCCGGCCACGACGGGCTACGGCGATCCCGTGCAGAAGTTTTTCAAGATGGTCGACGGCGAGCGCATCATCGCGAGCTTCGCGTTCGATCCGCGCGTCCTCGACGTCCCACCGCCGGCCGAGGACGGAGAGCCGCAGCCGCCATTCGCCGTAGCCGTCACGAAAGGCGGACTCGCCTTCCGTTTCTCGCTGTCGGCACACCGCGAAGCTTCCACGCGCGCGGGCCGTAAGTACGGCAAGTTGAACGAGGGCGACGAGATGGTGATGGTCGGCGTGACCGCGGGCGAACGCGACGGCGTGCTCGGCGTGACGAGCGACGGACATGCGCTCGGCGTACCGGTGGATGATCTCGCGCTCCTCAGCGGCGCCGGCAAAGGATCCATGCTGATCAAGATGGATCACGACGCACGCGTGCTCGGCGCGATCATCGCGATCGCTCCAAACGATTCGATCGTCGTCGAGACGGGCAAAGGCAAAGAGATGAGCATCACGTACAGGTCGGCGCTCGGCAAACGTGCCCAAGCAGGCAGCGCCATCGCTCGGCGGGACGGATTCTCAAGGATCATCCCGCCACTGCCGACGGCAACGCCGCTGGAGGTGAACTGATATGGCCGCGAGCTACAGCGCCAAAGACATCGAGGTTCTCGAGGGCCTGGAGCCCGTGCGCAAGCGTCCCGCGATGTACATCGGCGGGACGGACTCCCACGGCTACCATCACCTGCTCTGGGAGATCGTCGACAACTCGATCGATGAAGCCATCAACGGGCATGCCAAATCCATCGAGGTCGTGCTCGACCCAGACGGCAAAGGCGTGAGCGTTGCCGATGACGGGCGCGGCATTCCCGTCGACATGCACCCGAAGTTCAAGAAACCCGCGCTCGAGATCATTCTGTGCACTTTACACGCAGGTGGAAAGTTCTCGAACGACAACTACAAAGTCTCGGGCGGTCTGCACGGTGTTGGTGCGAGCGTCGTCAACGCGCTCGCCGAGACGCTCGACGTGACGGTGTGGCGGGATGGGTTCGAGTACAGCCAGAGTTTTTCGCGCGGCGTGCGCACGACGGCGCTGAAGAAAGGCGCGAAGGTCAGGAGACACGGCACGCGCACTTACTTCCGGCCCGACGAGCAGATGTTTGGCGCGAAGGCGCACTTCGACAGCGACACGATTCGCGAGGGGCTCGAGACGAAGTCGTACTTGCACGGCGGGCTCGAGATCAAATTCCTCAACAAGGCAACCGAAGAAGAGGACTCGTTTTTCCATCCGAACGGCATTGCCGATTATCTTCCGATCCTGGTCGCGCGCCGCGGCAAGGCCGTGACGAACGCGCAGGCGTTCTTCTTTTCGCGTGAGATCGAGGGCGATCAGGGCACGAGTCCATTTCGTATCGAAGTGGCGCTGCAATGGACCGAGGCGCCGGACGAGCACGTTCGTTCGTACGTCAACGGCATCCCCACAGGCAGCGGAGGCACGCACGTAAGCGGATTTTCGACGTCGGTGGTGAAGGCCGTGCGTGCGTTCATGGACGCAAAGAATCAAAAGCCACGCGGCGTCACGCTGTCTGCGGAGGACATTCGCGAAGGCATCGTGGCGCTCGTGAGCGTGTACATCACCGCCCCGCAGTTCCAAGGGCAGACGAAAGATCGACTGAACAATCCCGAAGTCTCGGGGCTCGTTGAAACGAGCCTGAGGCCGGCGCTCGAACAGTGGCTGCTCGAAAACGGCACGACGGGCGAGCAGATCGTGATGCGCGCCGTCCTCGCGGCGCGCGCGCGCGAAGCCCGGCGCGAGGCAACGGCACAAGTCACGCGCAAGGGTGCCGTCTCGCATCGGATGAATCTGCCCGGAAAACTTGCCGACTGTGCGTCGACGAACCCAGGCGAAAGCGAGCTCTTCATCGTCGAGGGCGACAGCGCGGGCGGCTCCGCCAAGCAGGGCAGGGATCGGCGCACGCAGGCGATCTTGCCTTTGCGCGGCAAAGTGCTGAACGCCGAGCAAGCATCGTCGTCAAAGGTGCTGAGCAACAAGGAGCTTCAGGACATCGTGCAAGCGCTCGGTTGCGGGATGGGTCCCTTGTTCGACGCGAGCAAGCTTCGCTACGGGCGCGTATTCCTCTTGATGGACGCCGATAGCGACGGGCACCACATCACGACGCTCTTGCTCACGTTCTTCTACCGGCAGCTTCCGGGGTTGATCCGCGGCGGACACGTGTATCTTGCAATGCCGCCGCTCTTCCGCATCGACGTTGCAAAGGAAACGCACTGGGCACTCGACGAGGCCGAACGCGATCGGATCCTCGCGACGCTGCCAAAGAACGCGAAAGTCGAGATCAGCCGCTTCAAGGGTCTTGGCGAGATGCCGTCCGAGGAACTTCGAGCGACGACGCTCGACAAGAACCGCCGGCGTGCGGTGCGCGTGGCGGTGGACAGCGAGCTCGAGACCGATCGCATACTGAGCGAGCTCATGGGCAAAGACACGCAGGCGCGCTTTCGATTCATCATGGACCGCGCGCGCGAGACCACCGCTGAAGAACTCGATTTATAGAAAGCGGTCTAAAGGATCTGATAGGTCTCTACCCTGACAACTGAATTGACATCAAGAAGGTTATGCTGAGAGTCGTTGCAAGCAGTTTTCTGGGCAAAGCCCCACGCTGGTACAAGATCACCATCTTAGGTTTTCTTGTTTTGAATCCCGTGGTGTTTTTTGGCTTTAGCCACTTTCTCGCAGGGTGGCTGCTGCTGCTCGAATTCATTTTCACGCTGGCTCTCGCGTTGCAGTGTTATCCCATTCCCGCCGGCGGGCTCTTGGCCATCCAGGCGGTGCTCATGGGCATCACCTCGCCAAAAAGCGTCTACAACGAAGTAGTTGCCAATCTACCCACCGTGCTGCTTCTCATCTTCATGGTGGCAGGTATTTATTACATTAAAGACGTTCTGTTTTTGCTCTTCACCAAATTATTTATCTCGGTACGCAAGAAATACCTCGTTTCCTTTCTTTTCTGCGTGATCGCCGCTTGCACGGCCTCGTTCCTGGACGCCCTGACCCTGCTGGCGGTCCTCATCGCCGTATGTTTCAATTTTTACGCCATTTATCACCGGGTGGCCAGCGCCTTTCCCGATGATCCGAAGAGCCCGGCCAACGCAGAATTCGACGAATTGCGCGGTTTTTTGCGCAACCTGATCATGCATTCGGCCGTTGGCACGGCGTTGGGGGGCACGTTGACGCTCGTCGGCGAGCCACAGAACCTGATGATCGGCACGAAGATGGGCTGGTCGTTCGTCGAGTTTTTCAAACACTGCGGCATCATCGCCGTTCCTGTGGCGCTGGTCGGCTTCCTCACGTGTCCTCTCCTGGAGATCTTCCACGTGCCCGGCTTCGGCTACCAGATGCCGGAGCCGATCCGCCAGCTCATTGTCCGCGACTACAAAGCGAAAGCCCGCGAGCTCGCCGGTCCGGGCATGTACAAGTACATCCTGCAGGGCATCGTGGGGATCTTGCTCATTCTGGCTCTAGGCTTTCACGTGGCAGAGGTGGGCCTCATCGGGCTCGCGATCATCGTGCTTCTCTCTGCCTTCACGGGGATGACCAAGGAACACGATTTTTCTGAGGCCTTTACCAACGCCATGCCCTTCGTGTCCCTCATCACGATCTTCTTTGCCGTCCTCGCCGTGGTGCACGATCAGCATCTCCTTACCCCCGTCATCGAATGGGTGCTCACCTTCAACGGGCAGACGCAACTGCTCGTTCTTTATGTGGTCAATGGGGTCATTTCGATGATGAGCGATAGCGTGTTCGTGGCGTCCATCTTCATCACGGAGGCGGAAAAAGCCTTCCATCGAGGTGCTTTCGATGCGGATTGGTACCAAAAAGTTGCCGCTGTCATCAACATGGGCACCAACATCCCTTCGGTGGGTACACCGAACGGGACGGCAGGTTTCCTGTTCCTGCTGACGTCATCGCTGGCTCCGCTGCTCCGGTTGTCCTACATGGAAATGGTGAAGCTCATGATTCCGTATTTCATCGTCCTGTCGGCCACTGGCGGGGTGATGGTGTATTACTTCCTGTAATCGTACATCAGGGTTAGGGAAGCAAGGAGGCATCGTGAATCAAGTCGTATTCAGGCCAGCCAAATTGCTCATTGCCGTGGTGGGCCAATACGATGGCGAGCTCGTCTTGGCGGCGGGCAGACGGGGTGGCGCCAAGGGCGGAACCAAGACGATGGGGCGGAGCATGGGTCAGACCGTGACCGGTGGCGACAATGCGCCCGTCACCAACTCCGTGATCTTCATCATGATGCACGAAGAGGCGGACAGCGTGGTGCGGGGGATCCTTCAGGCAAGCTTGGAGGATCCGGAATCTTTCAAAGGCGTGGCCGTGGTGGTGGATGCCGCCGCCATGCTGCGGCCTGGGAGCACGGCGATGGGAAACGCGGAGAACGCGCCGAAGCGCGCCGAAAGTGAACGCATGGAAGCCGGGAATACGTTGATTACGGCCATCATCACGCATGGTCAGGCAGACGAAATCATGCGAGTGGCCCGCCAGGCTGGCGCGCGAGGTGGCACCATTCTCAATGCGCGAGGCACCGGCACCGAAGACGACGTGCAGTTCTTCGGTATCAGCCTGGCGCCCGAGAAGGAAATGCTTCTCATCGTGGCAGAGAAGGGAAATGCAAATGCCATTCTGGAGGCCATGCGCAAACTGTCTATTTTCAGCGAGCCCGGTCGGGGGATCGTCTATACCCAGAAGGTGGAGCAATTCATCGTTTTAGGTCAGTAGTGACTCCTCTTCCTAGCCCGGATAATTGAACGATTTAGAGCGAGTTCGACAGCCGTCGCGAGCGAATCGAGGCTAGGGCGGAGCGCGAGGAGCCCGCGAAAGCGTACTTATCGTACGTGCGCAGGCACCGCAGCGCCCAACCGACGTATCGATTCGCGCAGCAGGCGTGTAGAACACGCTCTTAGTTGGGTTTTAGCACAAACACCACATTGACTGTCGCGCGTATGGCAATTTTCCCTAATGCGACGACGTCGGAGCCAGACTCTTCACCGCGGCCAGATGCGTTCTGTGTCACATTCTGCGATGTGCCGCGCATGCGACTCGAACCGCTGCTCCAGGGCGAAGAGTACCAACTATAAAAACTGCCTTCGTTGACTTGAATCGCCTCGCCCACGGACTGACCCAAGGCCCGCGCCATCTTCTGTGCCTTTTCTTTTGCCGCACGTACCGCCAATTCTCTGGCTTGTTCCCGATAGTTCTTTATGTCCGTCGTTTGAAAGTCGACGTCGTACAAATGATTCACCCCTGCAGCCAGAGCCTTGCTGACAATTTCCTCAATCTTCTTCGTCTCCGTCAATGTGACGACGAAACGATTGCTGACTTCGTAGCCGCGAACCACCATCTCGCAATATTCGCGCTCATCCTTGCACTCCCTGCCATTACGCTTGTCCATATTCATCCAGTCGGGCGTAATCTCTACGGAGTCTGTTTCAATCGCCGATGCGACGACTCCAGATTGGCGAATCGCCGAGATAGCTCGATTTATGGCTGCGTCGTTTCTTGACTTGGCAGTCGCCAAATTTTTGTCCCACGTTTCAACTCCGAGATGGACCAGAATCTTGTTGGGGACGACCAGCACGGCCGCTTCGCCGCTCACGGTGATCGCCGGACGCTCTTCTGCGGCCCAAGCCTGTGAAAAAGGGCAACCAATGAGCAACGAACAAATGCCAATCTTGACGGATTTACGTGACACGGCTTTTCCCTTTCCGAGGACAGAGAGTGGAAGCTTGCACGTTTCACGAGCTTACTCAACCGCACCCCCTGAGAGCGAGTTCTACAGCCGTCGCGAGCGAATCGAAAGTGGTCAAAAGAAACGGCTCGGGGGTTACTGCTTCGCAAAACGCGAAGAACATGACCACCCGAGCCGTCCCGCTTTCGCGGCGCCCTGGGAGCTCTTTTTCGCTCCCGAGGCGTCGGCCCTCATCTCCTGAGGCTCAGTGTTGCAAGCGGGGGCGCGCGCGATTGACGATGCAAACGCGGTGCGGCGCTCACGCGCGATTACGACCTCTGACCTCCCAGGTGAGAGCCACTACGTTTATGCATGTCTTTACCTCCTCCGGGCTTTTGCCGGCGCCCGTAGGCTGACAGCCTGATCGGCTTCATCAATCTGAAGCCGACGATTGGAGCTGCTGCCTCGTGCGGGCGTTTCGTTTGGGATCCCTGCTGCCGTTCCCATGAGAGCAACAACGATCCGGTCTTGCCGCGACCGCAAAGGTTGTCCTTTGCCGGATAAGTCCTGGACCAAAAGTTCCGAACGCGGCGTCACGCTCGCCAGTCTAACAACGTCGAACGCGACGTGACGTGTGACTTTTACATTACAATGCGCGGGAAGCGTGACCACCTGGGATTTTCGATCGTTTCTGCGCGCGCTCGTCGCAACGCTGCTCAGCCTCACCATCGTGTGGCTCATCACTGCCGCGAGCGACGAAGGTCCGCTTGCCGTTGCCATACGCGCGGGCCGCACGCTGCCGCTTGCTCCTCTCGCGGGCTCGGTCGGCGCTGCGCTCGCCCTCGGCACATCGCGCGTGCGCGGTGAGACATTGGCACTCGAGGCCCTCGGGCGATCGCCAGCAGAGGCGATGGTCGCTGCCGTGATCGGAGCCGCGCTTCCATCGATCGTCATCGCGATGCTCCTCGCGGCGGGCCCGACCGTCAACGTGACTGCGTTCTACCCACGCGCGCCACGCGACAATGCGTTCGTCGTTCGCAACGGCGCGTTCGAGAGTGCGTCGCTCGGCGTGCGCATCGATTCCAACGGCGAGCTGGAATTTGCCTCATCGTCTGCTGCGCGAGGCAACGGTGAGGATCTTCCTCGAGGGGCAAGGGGCGCGGCCGCAGCCGCAACGGCGCTCGCAGGCATCGCCCTGCCACTGGTTGCCGCACGCGCAAGTGCGTACAGAAGCTTGCTCGATCGCTTCATGCGAAAACGTCGGCGCAACCTATCGGTTGCCATCGTCGGCATGACATCGCTCGCTACGCTCGTCGCATTCCAAGCTGCTGCCGCGGGCTTCGCACCGGCGATGCTCGCAGTGCTCCCTCCCTCACTGCTACTCGCCTGGTCGCTCGTCGCGATGCGTTTCTCACGATAGGCGGACCGAGTTGGCCAAAGAGATGCGAGCCCGCCGAGGCACGAGGCCGGAGGCGTACTTGAAGTACGGGGGGAGGCCGAGCAACGAAGGCGGGCGAAGCATATCTGAAGGCCGGCGACGGGAGCCTACTTTGACGATTCGGGGGCAGGCGCGCGCTTGCGATCGAGCGCTTCCTGCAAGCCGCAGCGAATGCGGGTCGCGCGCTTGACGCGCTTCTTCTTGAGAGGCGTTGCGAGCCACTCGTGCCGTTTCCTCATGCTCCAGATTGCGCGATTCGACATTGAGGCGCGCACCATGACCAAAGCCGCGCGAAACGTCAACTCGAAAGCAGGTCCCAACGATGAGATCGCATCAAATCGAAAGCAGTGTCAGAGCGTGTTCGACGCCGTCGCGAGCGAATCGAGGCTAGCCCCAATGCCGCTCATTTAGCGCGATCGACATGCTCCATATTGGGGACCAGCGAGCACGCATCTACTCCATCTTGTAGCTTGCCCTGAAGTTTGAGGC
>WQYX01000117.1 GCA_009781005.1 Polyangiaceae bacterium
ACCCTTGGCCGGAGAGACGCTTTGCGACCCGTTGACCCGAGGTGGGAGCCCGGTGCGGGAAATCCGCTCGCCGGGTTCTGTCCGGGGGGCGGCCCGAAAGGGCCGTCCCTACCGGGACCACCTTGAATTCCCCTTACTTTTCCATTTCTTGCGGGTTCCTGGCGCGGACGATCGCCTCGCCGATGGACGTTTCCAGCATCGAACCTGATAGCGTACGGTAAGAGCGATGCCGATGCCCCGACACTTCAACACCGCGGGTCCCAATCACCCCGCGGAGCACTACAGCGTCGATTCCTTCGAGCGCATCCACTGGCCCGAGATCCAACAGCTCATTGATGGGAAAAAGTATTTCGTTCTGCACGCACCACGGCAGAGCGGAAAGACGACGCTGCTCCAAGCCATCGTCGAGCGGCTCAACGGCGAGGGGCGCTACGACGCACTGAGGATGAACGTCGAGATAGCCCAGGCCGCGCGCGATGACGTTGCGATGGGGGATCGACTGATCGCCACGCGGCTGATCGATCAGGCAGACATCTGGTTTCCCGAGAGCTGGATCGCCCGCGAGGGGAGCTCGTTCCTCACATCTCGCCAACCGGGAGCACTCCTGAACGGGCTCTTGACGCAGTGGGCCCGCCACGCTCCGAAGCCGATCGTTTTGCTGATCGACGAGATCGACTCATTGATTGGCGACACGCTCGTCTCCGTCCTCCGACAGCTCCGAGATGGCTACATTGGTCGCCCCGCTCCCTTTCCCCATTCCATCATCCTCTGCGGGGTGCGGGACGTGCGCGATTCTCGAATCCATACCTCGACGGGCGAAATCATTACGGGAGGCAGTTGTTTCAATATCAAGACCGAGTCGCTGACGCTTGGGAGTTTCTCGGAGTCCGAGGTGCGCCAGCTTTATGGACAGCACACAGCCGAGACGGGGCAGGTTTTCGAGGAGTCGATCTACTCGAAAGTGATGGCGCTGACGGGTGGGCAGCCCTGGCTCGTCAACGCGCTCGCTCGTGAATTGACGGAGAAGATGCTTGATCTCCGAGACCGTTCGCACCCGATCACGCTCGAGGAGGTGGACGAAGCCAAAGAACGACTCATTCTCCGGCGCGACACCCACCTCGATCAGCTCGTGGACAAGCTCAGGGAGTCCCGCGTGCGCCGCGTCATCGAGCCGATGCTCAAAGGAGGAGCGTGGGACCAGTCCGTATCGGTCGAGGATCGCCGATATGTCGCCGACCTGGGGCTCATCGTGGAGCAGCGTCCGGAGGGTGCCCGCATCGCCAACGAGATCTACCGGGAGGTGATCCCCCGGGAGATCACCTCCATCGTAGAGAGTAATTTCGCGGCTCAGGTGCCGAGTACGGCCTTCCACCTTCCTGGCGGCCGCCTCGATTTCCGAGCGCTCTTGACGGGCTTCCAACAATTCTACCGAGAGAACTCCGAGGTTTGGAACAAGCGAGCGATCTACGAGGAAGCAGCACCGCAGCTGCTTTTGCAGGCATGGTTGCAGCGGGTGGTCAACGGAGGGGGCCGGATCGAACGCGAGTACGCGCTCGGAAGGGGGCGTGCAGATCTCTTCGTGCGCTTTTTCTATCGGGAAAACGGCGAGCGCAAAGAGCAGCGGTTCGTGGTGGAGATGAAGGTGAAGAAGGAGCGCCGCTCGCTGGAGGCAACCATCGAAGAGGGGTTGAAGCAGACGGCAGGCTATGCCGACCAGTGCCACCCGGACGAAGCCCACCTGATCGTCGTGGACCCCACCCCTGCCAAGGAGCGGAGCTGGGAGGAGAAAGTCTTCGTCCAAGAGCGCAGCGCCGAGGGGCGCCCCATCACGGTCTGGGGAATGTAAGAGGGTGCTTCCCAGCCTGCTGCGCGACGGCTGGGCAACACCCTCTCCCTCTATAGGCGTAGCCCCTCCCGGACTCGAACCGGGACGCTCTTGCGAGCCAGAGATTTTAAGTCTCCTGCGTATGCCATTCCGCCAAGGGGCCGCGACGTGCTCCTCCGTCATGCGTGGATTACGCGAAGGCGTCAAGTAGAGACGTTGCCGGCGGGCTGCGCAGCACCTCGTAGGGGCGGCCCCCGTGGCCGCCCCATGACGCGGCGCGCATAATCCGCTAGCCTGCCGGCCGTTTCATGCGGCGCGTATGCCACGTCTGGAAGCTTCTGATTCTCTGGGCCACGTTGTTTGTGCTCGCGGAAGGAGTCGCCTTTGCCGACGTACACACGCCATCCGCACCGGCGGAAGTTCCCGGCGAGGTCCGCGTCCACGACAAGACCGTGTTCGTCGTTCGCACGTCGCGCGGCGGACGGAGCGCGACCGACCGCGCGCGCGCCGCGAACCTCGCGATCGATGCGCTGCTCGCACACCCCGAGGAGATCGACGAAACGCGCGTCGAAGAGGCACAAGGCACCGCCGTCATCTACGTCGGCAAGACGCCCGTCATCACCTTCGGCCCCGAAGACGTCGAGGCAACGGGGGAAGCCAGCTTGTCCGTCCTCGGCGCGCACGTCTCCACGCGGCTCGGCGCGGCCATCTCGACCGAACGCCAACGAAGCGCCATTGCCAAAACCGTTTTTTCGTTCTCGGTGCTCGTCTTCTCCGGGCTCATCGCGTTCTTGTTGCTCCGTCGTGTCTCCGACATTGCACATCGCATGCGCGCGTCGCTCTCCAAGAATCCCGAACGCATCACAGCGCTGCACCTCGGCAAAATCGAATTCATGAGCGCGGTCGCCGCCCGTAACGCGCTCTCCATCGCGCTGATCCTCGGCCGTCGATTGCTGCAAATTGCAATCGGTTATGGCTGGCTCATCATCGCGTTGTCGCTCTTCGAATCCACGCAGGACTACACCACCTGGCTTGCCGGCATGCTCGCCAAGCCGCTCTACGGCATCGCGGAGCGCGTCGGCGGCGCGCTCCCCATCGTCGTCGTCCTGCTGATGGCCGCCTTCGCGATCTCCGTCCTCGTCCGCTTCGTCGGCCTCTTCTTCGACAGCGTGGCTCGGGGCGAAACACATATCGACTGGCTCTCGCGCGATCTTGCGGCTCCAACGAGCGCGCTCATGCGCTTCGGCATCATCGTCGTCTCGCTCGTCCTCGCCTCCCCCATCATCACGGGCGAGTCGGACGGTGCGCTCTCGCGCGCAGGTCTCGTCGCTCTCTTCGCGGTCGCCCTGTCGTCGACGCCGCTCGTTGCCACCGCGGCTATCGGCATCGTCGTGGTCTTCGGCCGCCGCCTGAAGAAAGGTGATCTCGTCGAGGTGGGCGGCCGCTCGGGCCACATCACCGATCTCACGTTGCTCCACATTCGCATCGAGGACGAAGAGCGCGCCGAGATCGACGTGCCCCATCTTTTTTCGCTGTGGCATCCCGTGCGCGTCCATAAGCACGCCCCCTTGACCACGCTCGACGTCGTCATCGACGGACGAGCGGCGCAAAACGAAGTCGAACGCGCGCTCCTCGAGGCGGCGCAACGAACGAGCGCACGCGGGCACGTCGAGCTCGTCTACCTCGACGAAGCCGGCGCTCATTGGCGCATCAAAAGCGCTCCCTTGCGCGACGACGTGTCGCTTGCGAAGGCAGTACAGGACAGCCTCGCGAAGATCGGCGTCCGCCTCGGACGATCTCACGCGTCACCGGCAAGCGCGGTGCGCAACGTGGCGGGAGCGTGAGCGCCATCGCTCTGTTGATGGGGCTCCTGCTCCTGTCGTATCTCGGGAGTCTCATCGTCAGGGGGCGCGCAACCCACGGCCTGCCGTCCGGCGTCGAGTACGCGTGCCTCGGCTTCGTGGTCGGGCCGCACGCACTCGGCCTGGTCGACCGCGCGATGATCGACGACTTCTCCCCGGTCATTCACGTCGCTCTCGGTTGGCTTGCGTTCGTGGTGGGCTTGGATTTTGGTCGCGTCGAAGGCCGCCGCGTACGAAAGAGGGCCATGGTGCTCGGGATCGCCTGCGCGCTCATCACCGGCTTGGTGGTTGGCCTTGCAACTTTTTGGTTGCTCTCGATCGCCCACGTTGCGGGTATCGAAAGAACCGGCGCTCTCGTGCTCGCCGCAGGTGCCGGTGCCGTCACGGCGGAGACGACACGCTTCGCGGTGGATTGGGCTCGCGCGCGTTATGACGCCAAAGGGCCCGTCTCCGCGTTGCTCTTCGAGATCGCAGCTTCCGACGATCTCGCGCCTCTCGTCGTGCTCGGCGCGATCTTCAGCGTCTCGCGCCCAGCGGGCCTCAGCGTGGAACTTCCGGCCATCGGATGGTTCGGCGTGAGCGTCGCGCTCGGCGGCCTGCTCGGCACGGTGACGGCGCTGCTCCTTCGCAGCGCCGAAGGCTACGCGGTATGGGGTGCGCTCCTCGGCACGTTGATGCTCGGCGTCGGTACGGCGGAGCGCTTCGGTCTCTGTTCGATCTTCGTCACCTTCGTGATGGGCGTCGCGCTCGCTGCGGCGTCGCCGGCGCGGCGAGTCCTCCGCACCATGGTGGGCGCGACCGAGCGATCCGTGCTTCTGCCCATGCTTCTTCTCGCCGGTGCTCGCATCGATCTCAATCCCCTCTTCCAGAGCCGCATGCTCGTCGTCGTCATCGCCGTTCTGTTGATCGCACGCGTCACAGGCAAGCTTCTCTCAGGCTTGCTCGTCCGCGCCGCCGCCGCTCCCGCGCTGGGAAAATTCGTCGGCGTCGTGCTCATCGCATCCGGCCCCATCTCCATAAGCAGCGGACTCGTCCTGGCGTTGCGCTTCCCTGGACCCATCGGTGACACGTTGCTCGTTGCCGCCGTGGTGTCGGCGATCTTGGGAGAGTTCGTCTCCACGTTCGCGTTGAAGCGTCTGCTCTTTCGTATCGGCGAAGCAACCGATCCTGCGGCAGCGGGAGGGAGCGCATCGTGAGTTCGAGCAAGCACGGCAAGACTGTGCTCGGGCGCATCGTCGACGTCTTCAGCCTCGCGGTCGTCTTCGGCATCGGCTACGGCGCCTCGCGCGTCACGTCTTCGTTCGGAGAAGCGGCCATCGCCTTTGCGCTCGGCCTGCTCCTTCTCGGCGGCACGCTCATGAGCGAGCTCGTCGAGATCATCGGCGTGCCTCATCTCACCGGCTACCTCCTCGCCGGCATCCTTGCCGGACCGTACGTCTTTCATCTCATCGATCACGCGACAGCGCAGAAACTCGAGGCGGTCAACTCACTCGCCATTGCCCTCATCGCACTCGCCGGCGGTGCGGAGTTGCGGATCGACAGCCTCAGGCAAGGCTTCAAATCGCTGCTCACGGCAACCGTCTTTCAGACGCTCTTCGGCCTCGTGCTCATGGCCGGCGTGTTCTTCGTTGCGCGTCCAGCCTTCGTGCGAGACATGCCCATCGTGGCTCTCGCGGGCGTCTCGCTTCTCTGGGGCGTCCTGGCGATCACGCGCAGCCCGTCGGCGACGCTCGCCGTGCTCTCGCAGACGCGCGCGAACGGGCCGCTCGCGCGCTTCGCGTTGTCGTTCATCATGGCGAGCGACGTGGTGGTCATCGTGGCCCTCGCCGTCGTCGTCACCATCGCGCGCCCGCTCATCGAGCCCGGGGTCGCGCTCTCGTTCGCGGCCTTCCGCGATCTCGGTTACGAGCTCCTCGGCTCGATTGCGATGGGGACGACGCTGGGCCTCGCGCTTGCGGCGTATCTCAAACTCATTGGCAAGCAGCTTCTCGTCGTGCTCGTTGCACTCGGTTTCGGTGCAACCGAAGTGTTGCATTACTTGTCGTTCGATCCGCTGCTCACGTTTCTCGTTGCCGGCTTCGTCGTCCAGAACTTGTCACGCCAGGGCGACAAGTTTCTCCACGCCATCGAAGAGACTGGCGGTGTCGTCTACGTCGTCTTCTTTGCGGGCGCCGGCGCACATCTCAACGTGCCTTTGCTGCGGGAGTTCTGGATGGTCGCCCTGCTCCTCACGGGATCGCGCGTATTCGTCACGTTCATGAGCGCCAAGATTTCGAGCCGCGTCGCCAAGGACGAACCTGCCGTGCGCACGTGGGCTTGGGCACCGCTCGTCTCGCAAGCCGGCGTCTCGCTCGGCATCGCACAAGTCGTTGCTCGCCAGTTTCCGAGCTTTGGACCGCACTTTCGCGACATCGCCATCGCGTGCATCGGCATCAACGAGCTCGTTGGCCCCGTGCTCTTCAAGTTCGCGCTCGATCGCGTCAAGGAGACGAAGCAGCCGAGCCCGTCGCTCGATGATGCAGAACCAACTGTGCTCAATTCCTGATACCTTCAGCCGCTCCCATGACACGGACGGACACTGCCGCTGCCGCCCTGCCCATCCGCCTCGGGCAGATCGCGCGCACGCTCGAATCGCGCTTCCTCGGCAAAGACGAAGTCATCCGGCTCTTGCTCATCTCCGTCGTTGCGGGTGAGCACGCGGTCCTCGTGGGCCCGCCAGGCACCGCGAAGAGCGCGCTCCTTCGGATGTTCGCGCGCCTGATTCAAGCGCAGTATTTCGAATACCTGCTCACGCGCTTCACCGAGCCGAACGAAATCTTCGGCCCCGTGGACATCAAGGCATTTCGCGAGGGCAAGTACGAGCGCCGCGTGGAGAACATGCTTCCTTCGGCGGAGATCGTCTTCCTCGACGAGGTCTTCAAGTCGAACTCGGCGATCTTGAACGCGCTGCTCACGCTCTTGAACGAGCGAAAGTTCGCTTCGGGCGGCGTCGTCATGAAGACTCCGCTGCTTTCGTGTTTCGGCGCATCGAATGAGGTGCCAACGGACGAAACGCTCGGAGCCATCTTCGATCGCTTCCTCCTTCGCATTCGGTCGGACAACCTCGACGCCTACCACTTCCAAGATCTCCTCACGAAAGGCGTGGAGCAGGAGATCATGGCGCTCACCGACGCGCCCGTGGAGCCGCTCGCCTCCGCACGTGAGATAACGGGGCTTCACCGCTCGTTCGCGCAACGAATGAGGTTCACCGAGGAGTTTTTCAGCCAGTACAAGGGACTCATCTTTCAGATCCGCGCCGAAGGCGTGACCGTGTCCGACCGCCGCGTGGTCAAGCTTCTCAAGCTCTTTGCGGCAAGCGCATTTCTCGACGGGCGCGAGCAGCCGGACGAAAGCGACTTTTTCGTGCTCAAGCACATTTGGAACAACGAGGATCAAGCAGCGATCCTCGAGTCGATCGTGGTGCCCGTGCTCGAGGCGCACTACCGCGAGCACCCGAATGCGCGCCGCGTGCGCGCGGCCGGCATCGGTATCGAGGCGCTCGCAGGCGAGATCGATCGCATACGGCAGGTGCTCACCGGTGGCAGCGGCTTGTCCGACGTGCAGCTCTTCAGCCAACTCAAGGCCCTGAACGAAATCAAAACAGCGCTCGGTGCCTCGCACGATCCACGCGCACCGGAGCTCACCGAGCGTATCGACAAACTTCTCGAGGCCGCCTTTCGCAGCGGCCGCTTCGCGCAGCTTTAGGAGCCCGTATGAAAATTGGGGCCATCGATACCTCTACGAGCCTCGGCTCCGTGGTTCTTGCCGAGGGCGACGAGATCGTCGTGTCGCTCGAGAGGCGCGTGTCGAACGCGCACGGCGAATCCCTCTTACCGATGATCGACGATGCTCTAAAGGCCGCGTCGTGGTCTCCGCGCGACGTCGAGCGATGGGCCGTTGACATCGGGCCGGGATCGTTCACGGGCGTCCGCATCGGAGTCGCTACGGTGAAGGGGATCGTGATGGGCACCTGTGCCGAGCTCGTTGGCGTTGGATCGCTCGAGGCGATGGCCATCTTGGGTCACGACGCTCTCACGAATCGCAACCGCGAGCCTGCGGTGGACGTCCTCGTACCTGCGATCGACGCAATCCGCGGTGAGGTGTTCGTCCAGGCCTTCTCGTCGTTAGACCGCTTTCAAGTTGACGCGAGGTCGAGGCGGGGCCGAGCAGCGGACCAGAACAGCCTTGAGGCTTTGAGGACCGCAGCGCAGGCCCCAACGATGAGATCGCGTCAAATCGAAAGCGGTCAGCTATGCGCGCTGTCCGAGCCGGTGTGCCTGCACCCTTCTGCTTTTGATGCATGGTACACGGATATCGCTCGCGTCTCGGGCGCACTCGTCGAGCGCGTGGCATTCCTCGGCGAGGCTTCGGACAAACTCATCGTCGATGGCGTAACGATCGTGCGCCTGTCGCAGAAGCTCCATGCACTGCCGCATGCGCTCGGCGTTGCGCGTGCCGCGCGAACGCACACTCCCGTGGATCCCCTCGAGCCGGTTTACGTGAGGTCACCTGAAATCACAGCGCCCAGGCAATGATCTTGAATACATTCGAGACGCTTCCCGTGCACATTCGCGAGCGCATCCTCGCGTTCAACGCGTCGCTCGAACGGATCCTCGGCGCAAATTTGGTCGGCGTGCTGCTTCACGGCAGCGTTGCGCGCGGTGAGTACCGCCCCGGACAGAGCGGCGTCGATGCGCTCATCATCCTCACCGATGCACCGTTCGACAAACTCGAGGCCATGGGTGAGACCTTGCAGCGTGCTCGTTACGACGCGAGCCTCGAAGCCCTCATCGTGACCGAAGACGAAATTCGCGGCGCAGCCGACGTCTTTCCGCTCTTCTACGATGAGATCAAGGAGCGGCACATTCTGCTTTCGGGTCGCGATCCTTTCGCGAACGTCGAGGTGCAGAACACCCACCGTCGCCTTCGCATCGAGCAGGAGCTCCGCGAAACACAGATCTGGCTTCGCAGCGCCGTGACCGACGCGCTCGGTGCACGCGAGGCCATTGGTGGTGCGGTAAGCCGCAAGGTTCGGCAGATCCGCAGTGCGCTGCTCGCGCTGCTCGCATTGAAGGGCATCGCATGTGCTCCGGACTTCGCAAGCGTGCTCGCCAAAGCTGGCGAGACATACGGCGTCGACACGAAACCTCTTCGCGACGCACGCGAAGCACCGGACGCCGCCTACGCCGCGCTCGCTACGCTTCTCGGCAAAGCCATCGCCGACGTCGACTCTATGTGAGCGCGGAGACGAGCCACATGGCGCCCGGGAGGATGACGCCCGCGTCCGTCTCGTACGCTGCGAGTGCACGACGAACCCGGTCGCGCGCAGCGCTCACGAGATCGTCGGAGGCTTCCAGGAGAGCGCGCGCAAGAGGGCCCGATTGCATCGCGAACGCAACCGCGTCGTCGAGCGTCGCACCCAATCGGAGTGAAGGATCGAGCGGTGAGATGTTGACATCACGCAAGCCCGCACCTTCGAGGATGGTGCGCAGGCGCGCTGGATGACCGAGCGCGAACGGCCCCGGCGCATGCAGATCGGGCGGAGGCGATGCGGGCAGCACGTCGCGCGCGGCCTCGAAAGGCACACGCATGACCGCCGCCTCCGCAAGCGTTCGCCAACACACGAAGGCCATGCGCCCGCCCGGGCGAAGCGCGCTGCGAAGGTTTGCGAACGCGCGCTCTGGCTCGGGAAAGAACATCACTCCGAACGCCGAAAACACGAGATCGAAGTCTCCATGAAACGCACGCGTTGCTGCGTCGTCGACGACGACTTCTGCGCGGACACCGGCCTTCGCAATGCGTTCACGCGTGAAGGCGAGCATGGGTTCGGAGATGTCGACGCCGAGGACGCTCCCATCGGGTGCAACGCGCTCCGCGAGCGCGATGGTCGTCCCGCCCGCGCCACAACCGACATCGAGCGCGCGTTCACCCGGACGGGGAGCAGCGAGTGCGAGTGCGGCTTCTTTTGGCGGTGCGAGAACAGTCTCGTTGATCTCGCGAAACTCCACCCAGCGATGGGCAACGGGCCCATTCCAATATTCCTTCTGATCCATCGTCCTTCACCTCCGCGTAAAGTCGCGGCCTTCACGCTCGAGAAACTCGTCGTAGGTGCCGCCGAAGTCGACGATCTCGGCACCGCGCCGATTTGCCTTCGGACGCAGCTCGACGATGCGCGTCGCGAGCTCGCTGACGAGATGGCGATCATGGCTGACGAAGATGATCGTGCCCTTGAACAGCGTGAGCCCTTCGAGCACGCCTTCGATCGACTCGATGTCGAGATGGTTCGTGGGTTCGTCGAGGATGAGCACGTTGTGTTTGAGCAGCACGAGCTTCGCGAGAAGCAGGCGCGCGCACTCGCCGCCGGACATCGTGGAAGCTTGTTTGAGGCCCGCTTCACCGCTGAAAAGAAGCTTGCCGAGCGTGGCGCGCACTTCCTCTTGCGGGCGAAGTTTGTCCCACTGATAGAGCCACTGAAACGCATTCATGCCCGCTGCCGTGCGGTTCAAAGCTTCGTGGGTGTCCTGTGCGAAGTAGCCAACGGAGACCTCGTGACCCCAGCGGACTTCGCCTGCATCAGGCGAGAGGCCGTCGTGTTTCGTGTCCTCGTCGAGCCCGGCGAAGCCGCCGATCATCAGCTTGAGCAGCGTGGACTTGCCGATGCCGTTCGGACCCGTGACCGCGATCTTGTCGCCGCGATTCACGTGGAAGGACGCGCCTTCGTAGACGACGATCTCTTTGCCCTTATCGTCTTTGAACGATTTGGACACGTTCTCGAGGCGAACGACGTCACGGCCCGACGGCTTGTCGAACTCGAAGCGGATGAACGGGCGAACGAGGCTCGATCGCTTCGGGCCTTTCGTTTCGATCTGCTCTTTGAGCTTGTCGATTTGCTTCACGCGCGACTGCGCCTGTTTGCTCTTGCTCGCATGCGAACCGAAGCGCTGCACGAACTCTTGCAGCTCCGCGACTTTCTTTTTGGCAGTGGCCGCTTGCGCGGCAGCACGCTGGTTGTTCTCGTACTTGGCGTCGACGAAGTCGGCGTAGTTGCCGGTGTAAACCGTGATGGTGCCGTAGTCGACGTCTGCGATGTGCGTTGCCGCTGCATTCAAGAAGTGGCGGTCGTGGCTGACGACGACGAGCGTGCCTTTGAACTCCTCGGTGAGAAAGTGCTCGAGCCACCGGATCGACTCGAGATCGAGATGATTCGTTGGCTCGTCGAGGAGCAAAACATCAGGCTTGCCGAACAGGACCTGCGCGATGAGAACGCGCAATTTGTAGCCTCCGGCAAGGCTATTCATCTTCGACTCGTGCTTGTCCGCCGCAATGCCGAGACCGGTGAGAAGTTCGGCGGCTTCGCTCTCCGCCATGTAGCCGTTCTCTTCGCCGATCGTGCCTTCGAGTTCACCGAGGCGAATGCCCACCTCGTCGGTCATCTCACCTGCGAGCAGACGCTCCTTCTCTTGCATGGCGTCCCAGAGCGCCCGGTTGCCCATGATGACGGTGTCGAGAATGCGCTCTTGGTCGTACTCGAAATGGTTTTGCTTCAAGACGCCGAGACGGAGATTGCCAGGAATGGTGATGGATCCCGTGTCCGTGTCTTCGTTACCCTCGAGCATCTTGAGCAGCGTCGATTTGCCGGCGCCATTGGCCCCGGTCAGGCCATAGCGCTTGCCGGGATCGAACTGCATCGAGACGTTCTCGAAGAGGATCTTCGGGCCGAATCGTTTGGAGACTTTGTCGAGGACAATCACGCGCGCGCTCTTACCACGGAACCGCGCACGGGTAGCCAACCAACCACTTGTAAGGTACACGCGCAGGAACGCGCTCGACACTTCGAGGACTTTTCGAAGTATCGAAGGGACTGCCCGTCGGCATCGCTCGTCTCGTCCGGGACATTCTTTGGATGCTCGCAGAGCTGCCGATCGAACGACCCGCGCGCGAAGGCGCAGCGATGTCGATCGGTGAGGAGCTTCCGCCGTGGCTCTCGGCCCGTCGCACCATCGGTGGATTTTATGTCGTTCGGGCACTCGGCGTCGGCGGCACAGCCTCGGTGTTCGTGGTCAACCGGGTGGAAGATCGCCATGAGCCAGGCGCGGAGTGTTTCGCACTCAAAGTGCCCGACTACACGGCCACGACCGCGCGATCGATCTCGCAGGAGCAGATGCACCTCTCGCACGACGGGATGCCCATGCCCATGCGTTCGCTCATCGCAAACCCGGAGATTCGATCCCTCGCCGAGATCCTCGTTTCAACGCTGCGGCGCGATCCGGGCGTGCGTCCGACAGCCGAAGACTTGCGCGCTTCCATTCGTGCCGTTGCATCGAAGGTCGAGCACGTGCGCCTGCCCGTTGCACTCGAGCTGCATTGAGTTGTACTCGAGCTGCGCTAAATAAGGCGCGTTTCCACTCCATGCTCGAGCCGCTCTTTTCAGCACCTGATCCGAATGGCGGGGACTGTGTTGCTTGCGGTCGCTGTTGTCATCACGGCCCGCGCACCGTTCATCTTCTCGAGCATGACGAGGAACGCATGGGGGCGCATCGGCTGGCTCTTTACACCACGCTCGACACCCGGCCTCCGTTCTTCCGTTTCATCAACAATGGCGGCGAGCACTGCGCCTGCCTCGATGTCTCGATACCCCACCGGTACCCGTGCGCGATCTACGGGCATCGTCCCGACGACTGCCGCATCGTCGAGGCAGGTTCGCCGGCTTGTTTGGAAGCGCGCCGCCTCGGCCACCTCGGCACGAGTGTCGATTTCGTCCGCGCACGTTGATCGCGTCGCGATCACGACGTGGGTTGGTCGCACTCGCGAGGCGGACGCGCTAGGAGGGCTGCTGGCCGTGCTTCAGTCAGGTGGAGGACCTTAGAGCGTGTTCTACAGCCGTTGCGAGCGAATCGAGGCTAGGGCGGAGCGCGAGGAGCCCGCGCAAGCGTACTTGTCGTACGTGCGCAGGCACCGCAGCGCCCACCTGAGGTCCCGCCACAGGCGGGCCGACAGCGCCGAAGGCGCCATCGAAGCGTA
>WQYX01000118.1 GCA_009781005.1 Polyangiaceae bacterium
AGACTTCTTGAGAGAATCGCAATTTCCGGCTGTTCCCTGCGAGCATGCATACGGCAACCCGGTAGATAGCCTTGTCACGTCGCTCGCCGCATGGTTGGCACCCACCGTAAACCCAATGCCAAGCCCAACACCCACCAGACCCGCTGCCAAGAGCGACCCGGACACCACGTACCGCGTGCTGTGGGTTTGAGTTTCTTCCATGGGAGGCGGCACCACCGACAGCGCCGTTGGCGAGGGTGGTGGTGCCTTCATCTCAATCTTCAAAACTTGTCCTGCAACCGCGGTTCCCGATCCCTCGTAACGCTGTCCGTTGCTCTCACTGGTTGCGGTGACGGTCCCCGGCTCGATGTCCAGCGGCTCTGGCAACGGCAACGTTACTTCTTCGCTGCCGAGCGACACCACGAGATCTGCGGGCCCCGTCAGATCGAGGCGTGCAAAGCTTGGCTCGAGCTCCGCGACGAACTCCTTGCCAGGCTCCACGATTCGCGAGGTGGCCAAGGGGTTGCGCATCGCTTCGCGATAATGACGCAGCGCCTTGAGACGTTTCCCCAGAATGTGTTCCTGACACGCGATATTGAAGAGAGTAATGGAGGAGGGATAAAGGGCATAGGCCCTCTCAAACTTCTCGAGCGCTTCGGCCGCCATTTTCTTGTCATGGAAGTGAACCGCATCGTCAAACAGCACTTTCGCCTGCGCCTTGCGCAGATCTTCTTCCTTGTGGTTTTGCGCTCTCGCCGGCGTGCACACGAGCGAAACAACAACCATCATGGCAGCGAACGTAGGGAGTCCAAAAGGATGGAGTCGCATTCTTGAAGATCCTTCGTTGGCGAGGGCGCAGCTTACCATCCGCCGCGGCGAGGTGCCATGCGGATGTTTCGAATGTGTTTGGCGCGTGGGGTAGGAGATTGTCGCCTATCTGCCGGTCGCGATCGATCTGATTCGAGGGCATCGAGCCCTGATTTCGAGGGCGCCGAGCCGACCGAGCAGCGTCTTGGTGCCGATCACGGTGCGGTCACCGGTTGAAGTCGGCGGCGGCCGGCGAAGACGAACGCAGCTTGCAGAGTCTCACTCATCCGGCGCGTCGTCGGACGCGTCGCTCGCGTCGTCTGGGGAGGCGTCGTCCGCACCGGCATCCAGCATCTCCTTCGCGCAGTCGAGAGCATCTGCTGGCAAGCCACCTTTCCATCCGGAGAGGACCTCGAGCCAATGCGGCTTGACCGGATCCGACGGATACCATGGCGTGTAGTTTTGTAGTTCACACAGCGCGCGCTCTATCGCAACCTGATCCGTCTCCTGCTTCGCGGCCTGCGCCTTCTCGGTTAGATCTCCTGGCAGCTGCTCCGTGCATGCCTGCGCGCTCAAGCGGCATGCCTCCGTCACTCGCGCATCCGCAAACCCACGGATGGCCCTTTGAATCAAGCAGTCCTGCAAAAGCCCCACATGGCAGGACGCGCGCCCCGGCATCGTTGCTTGCGCAACGCAAGCTGCCTGGTCCATGGGGAAGCCATCGCACGTGTCACCCGCGTCGGCATCGCACACGCGCCAACGCTCAATCCCTGCGTCATCCACCCAGTTTGCGTGGGCATAACCATTCGTCCAAAGACACGCTTCCCAGTCGCAATAGCCTTTAAGAGTGTCCGGAGTCAGATCGCTGATGCGTGCGGAATACCGCACGGTTGGGTCCTCCGCGCCGAAGCGATGCACGTTGGAGATACCAAGACCGCGCCTCCGCCCAATCTGGAGCGCAGCAACGCAATCGGTGTATCCCTCCGGTGCGGGCTCCACCGGTTTGAGCCCGTAGAATGAAGGCCCAGACTCCGACGACTTGAACCTCAGCATGCCCACGGGCAGGAGCGCTGCAACGACCAACAAGGCGACATAGCGCTTCGACTTCAATCGATGCATGACTGCTCCCATGCTGTGCAGCTTGGTGTATCGGCGACAGGAAACTCCCCCACCGCAGCCTCACGATTGCAATCTTCGTAGATGCCAACCCCACAAGAACCATAATATTCTCGAAAAAAGCGAACCACTTCTTCGCGTGTTTCCGTACCGCCTCCAGGCCCTAGATAGGGAAAGGGTGTACGAAAACACGTTCCCAAATAGTCCGTAAGCACCTCCGGCCCTTCAACACGATTGTCTCGCGCCTTGACGCAAACAAAATGATACCCATTGCCACCAAGGCATTGGACAAAATCGCTAAACCTGCCGATCTCCTCGTCGGTCAATTCCTTGATCAGCTTCTCTCGAGGCACGCCCGAGTACGGCACGGCGCTGAGGGGCGTCAGTGCGGACACGGGCATCCCCACCACCGCCACACAATCAATCGCCCACGTCCCCGAGCGATACTGTGGCTCGCTTCCCCCGCAAGCCGCCACGCACATGACCGCGGCAAGCAACAGATGCATGGCGACTCGCAGGTTCTTCTTCATCTATCGACTCCCGATGCTCTTACGGTTGTTGCATCAAATTCACGTATGTCAGCGAAAACGACGCGGAGTTCTCCGCGCACGCATCCGAAGATCCGAAGATTCCAAGCACTTTGGTCCCCCAGCATGAGCCCGCAGTCTGCGTGACGCTGTATATCCCGGAAGCGTCGGGTGGATTGGAGGGTAGCCCCGTGGTCCAGGTCACCACATTGTCAAGCTTCTGAGCACCCGAACCACAGCCTTCGGCCAACCAGGCACTGTTCTCCATCGTGATTCCCCCCGTGGCCGAATCTTGGACGCACGTGGCGTGATATTCAAATTGCGCCGTGTCGTCGCCGCCGGAGTCCTGCGCACAGTAGGTGTAATCCACAACACCGCTGCCGAACGGATCGCAGGTAAGATGAAACGACACGGAGTATTGCCTGCGCGACGGGTTGACGAGCAAGTCGTTGTCGTAGGCCTGCACCAAGACATCCCCCGCAATCTTGGCCAGGCTAGGACGCGCCGTGCACGCCAAGTCTTTGCAATAAAGCGCGCTCTCCTTGCAGTCGCCGTCGGACCTGCAGGATTGAGCGCAACCCGAGGTGCCTGCGGCGCAGAGCCGGATGGTGATCTCCGTGGTTTGCCCCGCGTAGACCACAGCAGGCTGGTTGCCCCGCATCATCGGCATGTCGCACGCCAGTTCGGGCTTTGGATAGCAACCGCAGACGAGGGCGGTATCAAAGTCCCCATTCGTGCGAACCTCACAATCGCGCTCGATATAGTCCCCAGGACAATTCAGGGGCTTCTTTATCGTGCACCCGCTGGCCGACGGCACGGTCCCAGGTTCACATGCGGACAGCGCGGAGACTGGCAAGTGGGGCTCGGTCACCGGCTGCGGATTCTCTCCACACGGGTTGAACTGAGCCTCCACGTCGTAGGTGCCTGGCGCTATTGCGGAGAGCTCGATGCTGTCGGGGTCCCCCGTGCTGGGCGTCAGCCCCACGAAGTTCGAGTTGAGGTAAACTCGGGCGTTGGGAAAGGGGTTGCCGGGGTTATCGGGGTTGCTACTCTCATCCCTCACGTGGATCACGAGCTTGCCGGTTCCTTCCGTCTGCTTCCACACATACCTGTGGCGATACACCTCCGGCAGGTACATCACGGCTTCGTTGTAGCCGTACGTTCCACCGGAAGCAGGAACATCCCAGGCCAGAATGTTGTCGGGACTGACCGCAATTCCAGGGCCGGGGTTCTTCCACCTGTCACTCGTGTCGTCGCACCCGTCGAACGCAAAGCAGTTGGTCACCTGATTGGCAATGTTGCTTTCCGCCTGACCACACGCCGCTTTCCCGCCAATCACGCCCGCGAAAATGCCAGCCACAGGACCGCCAAAAAGGGTGCCAACGACCCCTCCCAACAGCCCACCGCCCTCTTCGCCTGTTGACTCGCATGCTTCCGCCACAGCATTATGGATGTTCGCGTACTGCTCATTGGCCGCTGCCCGGCGCTCGTCGACTGTGTACGGATGCATCCCATCCGGGAGTTGCCTAGTAGGACTATTGTCCGGATTCGTTGGATACAGACTCAACGGCTGTCTGTTGAACATCGTGCCGATGGCTGCATCTCTTGCAAACGACGAGCACACCGTGGCCCTCGTGTTCTCTGCCCAACCTGCCCCAGGGTACAGAGAAGCTTCGTCTGCACGCGAGTACATGAAAAACCGATAATGCCCCGTGGTGGTAAACAGCGCCCCGTTCTCCGGATCCGCCATCGTCGCCACCGCATTCTGCAAGTCCACCGGTGCATCCGGCGTCGGCTTGATCACCAGCGTCGGAACCGCCGTGAACCTGGTATCCCCATCACTACACACCACCGGACCAGGACTGAGCTCTGCGCCCATTCTCCATTGTTTCCCATCCGGGTCCGTCACGTAATACTGCGTCACCATCTGGTCGATGTTGTACGTGTCCTTCCCGGATGTGCCAGGAAAACCGTATCGCACGGCATCCGGATCCAGACGCAATCGCGTCACTTGAAGGGCATTTTGCATGCGATCTTCGGAAGCCGTCGAGTGCCGGACCTGCGAGCGGTTCTGCGACATGATCATCGTGTGCGAGTAATTCTGGTGGATGGCACCAAGCAACTTGCCAATGGTTCCGCACCCATGGTCGATCAGAATATGCCCCTTGGAGGCATTCAGAATTTGCCCTGGATCGGCCACCCAGTCCACCGTCGGTTGGCACACAAGACCCGGCACATCGCTCACCTCCCCAGGCGTGCACTCGCTCCCAAGAGGGTGACCCGCCGTCCCGGATGACAGCGTCGCAGCCGCCGTCTTCATCGCAAGAGGACCCGTTGCAGGTGCCTCCATCGCCGGCGGAACCGCCGAAAGCTTGCCCGCTGCCACCAGCGCTCGAAGCTCCTGCGCATCGAAGTGATTCGGATCTTGCGTCACCGCAGATGCTTCGTTCAAGAGCGCAATGGCGGTGGGATCCGTCACAGCTTGCAGCTGCGGGTTTTCCCTCGCACGAATGTACACATCCGAGTACACCGTGCCCGAAGGCGCCGTGCCCATCAGGTGAACCCCGAGCGCACAGACATCGTCCGGGATGGTCGTGGGCGGCGTGACATTCACCGTCGTTGTTGCCGACGCGGGGATCGCCACGTTCATCGCTTGGACCGGCTGCGGTTGCACATCCTGATTCGTATCACACGGAATGAAGTCCGGGCGCGCTGCCGTGATCGAGATCGGTGTCGGCTCGTGGTTTTTGACCTGAAGGCTATAAGCCCACGACGTCAGGGCGCTCACCGTGCTCGGAGGCTGGATGATCCCTTTCGATCGGTTCTTGGCGTAAAGACTCCACAGCGGGACCACTTTCTTTGTGGTCATCGTTCCTTGGGAGTTCGTCACCGTCACAGACACGTTGAAGGAGTTGTACTCCTTCAAGGCATCGACAGATGCCGAATAGTCATGCGTGATGAGCGGCGTGGTGGTCGTCGCCTTCGTCCCATCGCCGAAATCCCACACATACGATGCGGGTCGCACAACATCAACGTAGTTGCCCTTGTCATCGTATCCCCGCACCATGAACTCCGCGGAGTTCAAGGCTCCACCCGCGCCGCGGAAGCTCAACGCGACCCTCGACGTTGGCGTCTCGGCGCACGCGCGCGTGTTGATCGGAATGCTAACGAAGTCGGCCCGCCCGTCCGCGGTCTCGACGGTCGCATAAATCGTGCGCGGACCAGGAATGTGCGCAAAGTCCACGAATTGGTGATTGCCCACAACGCCCATGATGCGTGTCGTGGCGCCTGGCTCGGTGGCGGTGAGCGAAACTTCCGTTTGCTCGCCAATGCAAATGTCATCACTCGAGACCTTCAGCTCGCCAATCAGAAACGGTGTGCCCAGCTTCTTGATCGTGATATTCGGGCCTACCGTTACATCTTTGCCATAGAAGGTGCCCTCGTTCGAAGCTCCTTCCAGCTCGATCTTCAAGCCTCCATTGGGCGCCAGCGCGGTGCCGCGGAAGGTGCCCGTCAGATGGATAGTGTCGGTCCCCAGATACCCGAAAACGAATCGAGACGCGTCTCCCGTAACGGCTCCTTTCCAGTCGGCCGACTGGTTGACATACACATTGACCGTACCGTCCGTGGTATCCAGATCGACAACCGCTTTCGGGCCCACGCTGAACGAATCAAAGAGATACGTCCCCGCAGACAGCTTGAGCGTTGCATCCGGACCCACCGTGACCTGACCGTAGCGACCCGCCGCCAGAGAAACAGGCGCTTTCTTGCTGACATCCACATCCGTCGATGGCCCTTCAGGCGGATGCACCGTCACCGTGCGCTGCACAAGAGGAGTCAGAGAAGCCTTCTGCTCCACCGTCCCCACCTTCGCGTTCGACCCCACCGACACCTTACCCGATGATCGTGCAGAGGTGACCGTGTCTTTCGGACTGATGGAGATATCCGGCACGCTCACCACATCTCCGGCTTGCACGCTAGGACTGAGTGACGTCGCTCCTATCCCCGCACTCGTCACAGCACCGGGTTTCCCGTCCACTCCCAGAATGACATCATTACTCCCCAGCGACAGACTCCCGCTCGCACCCACCGCCACCTGCCCAATGTTGTACCCCGCTGGGTACACCAAATTAAAGGTGATGTCTTCCGAGGCCGGCGGTGTAGACGGATCTGCGGCCGCCGCTTTCACCGCCAACGACTCCGAGCCCGTTGACGGCGGACTCGTCACATCATGCGTACACGCAAAGGTTGAAATTCCAAGTGCCGACACGAATGCCATCAGCATCCGCGGCGACACGCCAAATGATTTTAATAGACGATGCATAGGAACCCCTCCGGGGTTACGCGGGATCACCCGCACGTTTCTCGTTCAAGTTCTCTGTTTGGCCGCGTCTTCTTCGAGGTTTCGTAAAAAGTGAACGGCCGCATGTTGCTCTTTTCCTTCTGCGCCCCCTTACGCACGAAGAATGCCGGCGAAAAAGCAGGCGAATTCCTCGCGTTTCACGCGTCTTCGACTGTCTCAGCGTCTCCAGTCTCAGTCTCATGAAACACTTTTTGAGACTGCCGTCGGCCCCCGTCAGCCCCCTTCCCATGCAAACGCCCGCCCGCTACGTTCGCGCAGCTCAAAGCATCCACAACGCGTTGAAGAAATCATGGGCACACCGAAGCTCTTTCTCGAAATCATCAGCGGCATGGATCGCGGTGTCCGCATCCATCTGGATGCCCCCACGCGGACGATCGGGCGCGCACTCGAAAATGATCTCGTCGTGCGCGATACGGCGGTCTCGCGTCACCACGCCGTCGTGACGCGCACGGAAACAGGTAAAATTCGCCTCGAGATTTGTCCAGACAAGTTGCCCGTCGTCGTCGAAGGTCGTGGCCGTTACCGGCTCGATCTCAAGCCCGGAATCGAGCTGCTCATTGGCACCACAACGATCGCGGTTCGCTCCTTGGATGACGAGCATGCCTCCATTTCCATGACGGACGGCGGAGCAACGGAGCGTTACGGCGCCGGCGTCAGCCCCCTGCATCTGGCGGCGTTCGACGCACTCAGCGAGATCCTCGACGGCGTCAAGGACATCCGCGAGCTCACGTCACGCATGCAGGCGTGGTGCATCGAGTACGCCATGGCAACCAACGTGCAACTCGAGACGAACCGCACGACGATCGCGCCCGTCTCGAAGGACGAAAACGGTATGATCCGCGTCGCCGTGCCGATACTGCATGACTCGGCCACACTCGTCTTCACGTGTCCGTCTCCAACGGGCGAAGTGCCGGACTCGTTCCGCCAGACACTCGTGAAGGTCGGGCGGGCATTCGCGCGCGCGCTCCGCGACGCACGACGATCGTCGGTCCTCGTCGATGAACGCGGTTCCTCGCAAACGTTCCTCGGCTCCTCGCCGGCCGCTCGCGGGATCTTGCACCAGATCGCAAAGGTCGCTGCGAGCAACGCGACCGTGCTCCTCACGGGAGAAACCGGAGTGGGCAAAACGTTCATCGCGGGCCTCATTCACGAGCAAGGACCTCGCGCGAAAGAACCGTTGGAGATCATCAACTGCGCGACCGTCCCCGAAACGCTGTTCGAAAGCGAGTTCTTCGGCCACACGCGCGGAGCCTTCACCGGCGCGGTCGCACCCCAAGTTGGTTTGTTCGAAGCGGCGGGTCGCGGGACCGTCGTTCTCGACGAGATCGGGGACCTCTCGCTCGCGAACCAAATCAAACTCTTACGCGTCCTCGACGATCGATGCTTCAAGCGACTCGGTTCAACCCGCACGATCCGCCTCGAAGCGCGCGTCATCTGCGCCACGAATCGCGATCTCGAGGCCATGATGACGGCAGGCAAATTCCGGAGCGATCTTTACCATCGAATTTCGTTTCTCCCCTTGCTCATCCCGCCCCTCCGCGAGCGAGGGGATGACGTGCTCTTGCTCGCCGAGCAGTTCTTGCGCGAAGATTCTGCACCCATGGAACGGCACGTGGAAGGCTTTTCCAAGGAGGCCCTCGACGTGATCACGCGCCACCCATGGCCGGGAAATGTTCGCGAATTGCGTGCCGTGATCGGGCGCGCGCTCATCCTCGGAGATGGGCCAAGGATTGAGGCATCCGACTTGAAGCTGGCCAATCGACCCTCGTCGCCTTCCTCGGTTCATGCAACGTTGCCTGTGAAGCGGGCATCCATGGATCGCCCCACCATCGAAGCTGCACTCGCAGCAGCGGGCGGAAATGCAGATCAGGCAGCCGAACGACTCGGAATCAGCCGAGCAACGCTGTACAGAAGGCTCGCGGAGTCGAAGAAGGGTGACCATCCGTAGGGGCGGCCCTTGTGGCCGCCCTCATATCATGGATCCATGACATGACCGTGGATCTATGGCTTGCCATCCGTAGGGGCGACCCTTGTGGCCGCCCTCATGTCATGGCTCCATGACTTGATCTCGAATCAGGCTCTCATAGGGCAAATGGGGCGCCAAGGAGGATGGCGGGGGCGGGGGCGGCGGCGACGGATGGGGGCGGGATTGCTGGGGCTGTGCAGCGCGCACAGCGCGCACCGGTTTGGCTGGGGATAACGCGGAAGGCGCAGGGGATATAGCGGACGGGACAGCGGCCGACGTCGCGGAAGCGGCAGGCAACGTCGCGAAAGCCGGGGGTGGCGTGATCGACGCGGGGGGCAACACCACGGACGTGGCCGTGGGTGCTTGGATCGCAGCGGGCGCGATCGTGGGTGGCGCGGGCTCCGTGGATTGCAGGCGCAGAAACCAAACGACGACGACAAGAGCCGCCGCGATGCCCCCCGCTGCCAGAACCACCCACCAACCACGGCGGGACTTCGATGGCAACGCGGCCTTCATCGGCTGCAAGGATGGCCCGGGCGGCGCCGGGGAGAGAGGCTTACCTTTGTTGGGTACGGTGAGACTCGACGTGTTGGAAGACGTCGCAAGAAAAGCCTTGAGCGGATCGGGAGCCGTGGTACCTGTCGGAACTTCGCCATCGCCGTGGATCGGCACCGCATCCTGCGAGCCCGGCATCGGCACAACCACTTCATCCGGGATGGGTTCCTGCCGGCGCTCGTAGGCGACCATGATGCTTTCCGTTGACATCGCACGAGGATCATTCTCTGGCGCAACACGCTTCCATTCCGCACGCAACGCCGCTGCGGCAACCGCCGCACTGGGTCGCATCTCGGGGTCCTGTGAAAGCATGGCGTCCACGATCTTGACGACAGCCTTCGGAAAGTCGCCGAACAAGGCGAGGGATGGCATCGGAAGATCGACCGTCTTGCGCATCTCTTCGTAGGACTTGGAGTACTCCTCGAACGGCCTCGTTCCCGTCAGCATCTCAAAGAGCATCAGGCCAATCGAGAAAACGTCGGTTTTCGGTCCGATGTTCTTGCTCATGAGGATTTGCTCGAGCGAGGCATACCCCGCCGTCCCAACGAATTGGGAGGTCTCCCCCTCCATCGTCTCTGGCAAAAAGATTCCAAAATCGATGATTCTCGGAAAGACTCGACCGGGATCTTCCTGCAAGATCACGTTGGTTGGTTTGAGATCACGATGAACGATGCCGGCCATGTGCAAATGATGCACCGTCAGGAGCAGCAAACTCGCAATCTCAAGGGCCTCGTGAAGCTCGAATTTACCGAGCTTCTTCATCCTCTGAAAAAGGGTGACGCCCTCGATGTACTCCATCAAAATGAAGGGGATTCTTTCGGGCCGAGTAAAGTTGAATTGGTAAATTTTGACAATTCCCGGATGCTTCAAGCGACCGACGAGGCGCGCCTCCCGTTTCAAGATTTTTGCCATGTTTCGCAATGACGGACGCGCCGCCTTGAGAGCATAGACGTGCCCGGTGATTCGGTCCTGGACCTTGTACAGTTCACTCATGCCGCCGGTGCCCAGGTGCTCGAGGACGTCGAATTCCCACCCGTCCGCGAGGAGGGGGCCTCCTTCGGGGACAATCGAGTTGTGTTTCTTGCTCATACAATTTCCTTGAGTTTATTGCGGCACGAGTTGGATAAAGGGCATAGTCCTTATGTTACGTTGCATCTCCGTTTGACGACGACGCGCTCGCGGCGGGGAGGCGCAGTTTACGCCGCGGTGGCGAGGTGTCATGAGATTTTTCGCGTGGCCCCAGAGCCGCATTTCAGGTCGGCGAATGTAATCCTGTGTGAGGAGTAGGGATGCCGAACTGCGATCTTGCATCACCCTGAAATCTGCGTAATCTCGCTGGCCCCGGTGGGGGAGTTTCGTCGGATAGTCCGAAATGGTTCTCACCCCGCCATTGCCGATCGAGAGAGACATGCCCCGTTCCTACGATGTGACTGATCTCGTTACCCTCCCCATGATCGACGCGGCGTCAACCGTTGCACTCCTTACGCGCATTGCAGCCGTTGCGCGCGAAGCGGGGGAAAAAACGTTCCCGCCTATCATCAAAAAGCGCCTCGCAACGCTCGCAGACGTCAACAAGGCGCTCATCGATGCGCTCGCAAAACGCGATAGCGGACGCACGAGTCCCTCGCAGCAGCGTGACGTGGACACGGTCGTGGATACGGGTTGGAGCGCGACGTACAAGTGGCTCACCGGGTGGTCGCGCCTTGGTGACAAGGCAGGACATCATCTCCTTGCGAAGAACTTGCTCGATATCCTTTTTCCCGACGGTCTGAAATTCACTCTGACGAAATATGAAAAGGAATGGGCCGAGGTGAAGTGGCGCCTTGCTCGGATTTCGGCCGATAATCTCGATAAACACTTTGCCAAATTGGGGGGTCAGAGCTTTCTCGATCGCTTGATCAAAGATCACAAAGTCTACGGCGACGTCCTCAAAATCACGGAGGTGGGGCAGATGGCCGACCCCGTCCTCATTCGCGAGCCGCTTCTTGCCGCGCACAGTGCGCTTCGCAGCTTCGTTCTCGTTGCCGCCGCGCACGTGGACGAAAACCCCGACGACCAAGCGCTCGTTGAGCGCCTTTTGCGTCCGATCGTCGAATGGCAAGGATCGCAAGTGCGACCTAGCGCTGGCGCCACTTCGCCAGCGCCCACGCCGCCGGCGATCGCGGCGGACGTCTCGCCGCAACCTCCCGAGCCGACGTGCCCGACGTGCCCGACGGACGAATAATTCAAACAAAACAAGGGTTTAAACCCGGTCCAACCTACTTCCGAGGTGGGCGGGCAAGGTTAAAACCTCGAAGGAGCGACTTCCGAGGTGGGTGGGGGCCGGGTTTAAACCTGCCCCCTACGACTTCGGAAGTTGCGGCGGCCAGGTCAAAACCTCGACACAACGACTTCCGAGTGGGGAGGGGTGAGGATTTAACCTGCCCCGATCGGCGACGGAACCGGGTGTCGAGCAGGTTGAAACCCCGAAGGAGCGACTTCCGAGGTGGACAAACCAGGTTCAAACCTCGACGCAAGCGACTTCGGAGGTTGCGGCGGCCAGGTTTGAACCTCGAGGGGGTGACTTCCAAGCGTCAAATGCGCCCGCCGAAGCCGTGAGAGCGTGTTCGACAGCCTGCTGCGCGAATCGATTCGTCGGTTGGGCGCTCGGGTGCCTGCGCACGTACGACAAGTACGCTTTCGCGGGCTCCTCGCGCTCCGCCCTAGGGGTGTCCCTAGATGCGGAACGAAAGATGTGGACGATGGAGACCACAGCGGCAACTCGTCAGCGTGATCGTTGACGTTTGACGTTTGACGTGGACGGCGACGGCGACGGCGACGAACCGGTTGTTTCGTTCACGTCGCCGTCGCCGTCAAACGATCACGTCAAGGTCAACGAGAGGCTCCACATAAAACGCCCTCTCGCCGCTTCCGTCCGGAATTCAGGGACAGGCCCTAGCCTCGATTCGCTCGCAACGGCTGTAGAACACGCTCTGGGAATTCCTATTTCTTGAAAAGACGATCGAAGAAACTGCCGCGCGCGTGATCTCGTTGCTGCGCGGGTTTGCCGGTTGCGCGCATGGATGGATTCGGCTTCGGCGGCCTCGACGACGTGCCGCCTCGCATGCGGTGC
>WQYX01000119.1 GCA_009781005.1 Polyangiaceae bacterium
GGATCGCGACCGCAGGGGAGAACGTCGCACCTGCGTCATAGCTCGACGTCACGTATCCCTGGCCGCCGCACATGAAGCCTGCGTAGATGAATCCATTCGCAGCCGCCGCGATCTTGCGTCCGGAATTCGATGGAAACACCGTGCAGTCCGTCCTCGCACCGCTGACAACGACGGGCACGGTCTGCAACCAAGGGTAGAAAGTCAGGGTATTGCTGGCCACTCCCTGGTCGACCCGCACCACCTTCACCTCGACGGGACCGGTCAGGCCGCCCGGGACGATGACGGTCAGCTCCGTCTCGGTTGCACGGGTCACGGTCGCCGGCACGGAGCCGAATGTGACGGCGTCGTTGCTGGCAACGGCCGACAAACCGGTCCCGGTAATAACGATGGAATCGCCCACAGGAGCGATGGTCTCAGAAAGAGACGTGAGGGCCAGCGGAGTGCATGCCGACGCCTGGCATACCTCGCCCGAGTTGCAGATCGTGCCGCACGCACCGCAGTTGACCCGATCGGTCTGCGTGTAAGCGCAGTACGCAGAGCTCCCGGTGCCACACGGGATTGAATTGACCGGGCAATTCAGGACGCACATGCCATTTGAGCAAAACTGTCCAGAGATACAGGCCACGCCGGCATTGGCGCCCTGACAATCCCCCGAGGCGCCACAATAGGCGTTGCTGGTCATGGGATCGATGCACTCGCCGTTGCAGTCGATCATCCATGGTAGACAGCCCCCGCCGGAGCAGACGATTTCGCACGACACAGGATCGAAGGCGCAGCCATCCTCCAGATCCGCTTCGGTGACACCACCCGTCCCGCAGTCACATGTGCCCGCAACAAGGGTGCAACCGCAGTCGAAACGATCATCGCCCGCTGCCGTATCGGCGGCTGTCGTGACCATCGCGCAGCTCGCGAAGTTCCACTGCTTGGAGGCATTCACGGTGTAGCAGAGGACATGGTTGGTATTCGGGCCTGGATTCAGTACATCCTCGGCGGACTGGTTCGGGAAGGCCCGCGTTGCTATGTCGGTGGAGTCGTAGCAGGTGAAGTTGTGCGCCCCATCATTGAGCTGCGTCCCGCCACAATCAGGCGCGGAGAAGAGCGCATACGAGAAAGCCCAGTTCGCGGCCGGAAAGTCCGCGGAAGGACAGAGTCCCGTGATCGATGCCGGGGCTCCATGGCTATCCACAAGACTGCCGTCCGCATTGAAGTTGAAACACGGGCATGCGTCCCCTGCGTCCGTACCTGCTTCCACATCAGGGGTGAGCGACGGGCTGCACCGGTACTTCGGATCGGGCGCGGGGCGCGAGCCGCAGATGCGGACAGAGTTGCCTGTGAAATCGCCCCCCGAGAGGGCAAATGTCATCGAGGCATTTCCGTTGCTGCCCGTAGCATCCTGGTTCGTCGAATTCGACGAACACGCGAAAATCATCGCGGCGACAAGAGCCAGTGCGACAAAAACGTGGTCCCTCATTAGTCTTGTCTTTGGCAGAGGTGCAATACACGTTCCGTCACCTCATCCATAAGCAGCCAGCCCGCATTTGAGTCGTGCGGGACGGACGTAGGAGAGTCAGAGAACGTCGGCGGCGTCTTGCAGCTACGCTATGTGGGATGCTCGTGCCGAAGATCGACCTCGTCACTCTAGGACTCGTCCGGGAAGTCGGCAGTGGCGATTCGATCGTTGCCCTCGCCGTCCAGCCCTCGCTTGCCAGCTTCGGCGAAGAAGAGAACGCCCTGCTCGAAGCGAAAATGTTCCTGACGGAATACCTCGTCAAGGCGGAGCCGGAAACCGCCCTCCGCTTCGCCCTTCCGGAGGGAACGACGCTGCACTCCCTCGACGTGCTCATTGCGCGCGCCGATCTCCCGCGACGGTGGAACGTCGATACGCCGATACGCGTCAACTGCCTCGTGATTCCCACGGTTCCGAACACCAAGGGGCAGCGCGATCGCTGGGTGATGATCGTTCCCCTCGGACACACGTTCTTCGCGACGGCCAATGAAGATCTCGATGAGGCCATCACCTCCGAGGTGAAGCGGATCGTCGCGGCGCGCGAGCCCACGCCTCTCGAGTGGCTCGATCTCCTCCCGCCGCGGCACGAGCAGCTGGCTCGTCTCGAGGTGAGCTTCGAACGCAGCGGCAGCCTCGCTTCCACCGCCGGCACCAACATTCGCAAGCGCATTGCCGATCACGAAGCGCGCAAGCACGCCGCCCTCGTGCTCGAGTCGGTCGCCGAGCCCTGTCACGCAGGTCTCGCGGATCTCGCACGAGGGAGGATGACTCCGCGCCCGTTTCCGCTTCGCGACGACGAGCTCGAGCTGCTGCGGCGTATGCTTAGGTAGCGAAGATCGGTCGAGCGTGCTCCTCGTCGGCAAGGAGCGCGTCGGCAAGACCGGCCTTTTTCGCACCTGGCTCGAACGCGAACACGAGGTGAATCGTCCGCGCTTGGTGTACGCGACGTCGGGCGCGCGATTGATCGCCGGGATGAGCGGCTTCGGCCAATGGCAGGAGCGTGTGCACCGCGTGATGGAGGCCGCACATCGGCTCGATGCGATCCTCTACTTCGATGACCTTGCGGATCTCTTTGCCGATCGACCCGGCGGTTACGTCGACATCGCGAGCGCGATGCGGCCCTGGCTCGATGACTCTCGCGTCCGTGTGGTCGGCGAGATCCGCGACGACGTGCTCGAGCGGGTCGAGTCACGCAACGGCGGTTTCTTCTCCTGCTTCGGGCGCGTTCACATCGAGCCCTTCGACGCGGCCCAAACGCTGAAGGTGCTCGCCGGCCTGTCGACCTTCGATGCCACTCGCGAAACGAATCGTCCTGTGGTGACGCCCGAGGGGAACGCGACGCTCGTAGAGCTCGTCGATCGCTATCTTCCGTACGAGGCATTCCCGGGCAAGGCCGTCCGACTCGCCGCCGAGCTTCGCAGCGCGCGCGAGATCGCCCTTGGTTCCGAGGCCCGAGGCGCCCCCATCGGACCCGACGCCGTACACAAATTCTTCAGCGTGCGGACAGGCATACCGACGTTCCTCTTGCGTGACGATCACGCGCTCAGGATCGAGGAAGTCTTCGACGTGCTACGGCGACGTCTCGTCGGACAAGACGAAGCTGTCCGGCGCGTCGCCGAGCTCGTTTGCGTGGTCAAAGCAGGCCTGCAACCGGCGGGAAAACCGCTCGCCACGCTCCTCTTCGTCGGCCCGACCGGTGTGGGCAAAACCGAGCTCGCCCGCGCGCTCGCGACCTTGCTCTTTGGCAGCGAGGATCGCCTGATTCGCTTCGACATGAGCGAATATGCGAGCGCTCATGCCACCGAACGCCTCTTCCGCGGCGCGGATGGAGGCGAGGGCCTGCTCACGCGCAAGGTTCGCGAGCAGCCCTTCTCCGTGATCCTCCTCGACGAGATCGAGAAGGCCAATCCGGCAGCCTTCGATCTCCTCCTTCAAGTCTGCGGCGAAGGTCGCCTCACCGACGGCCGCGGCAAGACGGCCTGGTTCCACAACGCCATCGTCATCCTTACCTCGAACCTCGGCGCATCCCACCGCCACGCGCAGGCCGCCGGTTTCGATAACAGCGCTGGCGGCAAGCGTAGCGACGAAAGTCACTACGTGAAGGTCGTCCGCGAGACGTTCCGACCCGAGTTCGTCAATCGCATCGATCGCATCGTGGCGTTCCACGCGCTCGGCCAAAAAGACATCCGTGAGGTGGTTCGGATCGTGACCGACCGCGCCGCGCAGCGTCGTGGGCTCGTCGAGCGTGGCCTCGATCTCGCGATCTCGGAGGCAGCACTCACCCACCTCGCCGAAGGTGGAAACAGCGAAGCATACGGAGCGAGGGCCCTCCGTCGCCACGTCGAGCGTGAGCTCGTCGCGCCGCTCGGCCGGCTCATCTCGGCACGCGGCGACATCGAAGGCGATCGCATCGTCGTCGCGCACGAAGACGAACCAACCGAGCCGGGAGAAGAGCCCGGGGAAGCTCGAGGAAGCCTTCGTTTCGGCGTCGTGCGCGTACCGAGCAAACGCAGTAGCCAGGCTGCTCACGCACTCGAGGCAGTGACGAGCATTCGCCGGCGCACGCACAGGCAGCTCCGGCTCGATCGCATCGTTCAACTTCGAGGCCACGTCGGCTACTTGGTCGCCCAGCTCGGCTACGACAGCGGACGCAAAAAGCATAAGCGCTCGCAACCGCGCGACGGCGCGGCGATCGCGCAGATGACGAGCGAGCATGTTCGTCTTGCGGCGCTGACCGATCGCCTCGACGAGCTCTTCGCGGAGATCTGCGCGATCGAGGAGCTCGCGCTCGTGGGGTTCCTCTCCGCGGAGAGCGACGGCCGACCCTCGCTCGAGGCACTGCGCGACGAAGCCGAGCAAGTCGAAGCTCGCTTCCGTGGCACGCTCGCCCAGGCACTCGTCGCACAGGAAACGCGACGAAACGCGGCCACGCTCATGGTCTGCGAACTCGACAATCGCCGTGCCTTCGATCGTTGGCTCGCACCGCTGCTCCGCGATGTCGGTCGACGGCGCTGGCGAGTGGAAGTCCACGTCGACGGCGATCGCGATCGCGAACCAGCAGCCAATTGGCCACAAGAACGCCGCTGGGGCCCACCGCGCTCTGCCGACTGGCTCATCGACAAGCTCGCCGACAAAGAGCGTTCATTCCGGAACGTGCTCCTTCGCGCCGATGGCGATCATGCCGGCGTACCTCTATGGCTCGCCCTCGCGCCTGCTGCGTTTCGACATGAGCGAGCTCTCTGGTCCCGACGCGGTCGCGCGCCTGATCGGCGACGCGTGGAACCCGGAGGGCACGCTCACGTCCGCCGCGATCGCGGAGCCCTTCAGCGTCGTTCTGCTCGACGAGATCGAGAAGGCGCACCCTGCGGTCCTCAATCTTCTTCTCCAGCTCTTCGAAGATGGTCGCCTCACCGACGCCGCAGGCAACACCGCGAGCTTCGTGCAGTCGGTGGTCATCATGACGTCCAATTTGGGGGCTCGCCAGCGCGCGCCGGTCGGCTTCGACGAGGCGAGCAGCGGTCTCATGCACGACGTGGCGCAGGCCGTGCGCGAGTTTTTCCCGCCGGAGCTGTTCAATCGCATCGACGCCGTCGTTCCTTTTTTCCCGCTTACCCCCGAGATCGCCCTCGACGTCACGAAGAAGGAGCTCGCGAAGCTCGTCACCCGACCCGGCCTCGTCGAACGCAACGTCATCGTCCAGGTGGGGCGCGCTGCAATAGAGCGCATTGCGCACGAGTCTCTTCGCGCCGAGGACGGCGCGCGCTCGCTGAAGCGCTTCATCGAAGACCGTGTTGCCACGCTTCTCGGCGAGGAGATCGCGCGCGCTTCGAACGCGGCGCTGAAGGTGATGAGGATCGTCGACGGCGAAACGGGATTGCGGGTGGAGAGCGAGCCGCTCGTCGAGGCGAAGCCCGCGGCGCTCCGCTACGCGCTCGAACCGCTGTGGACTCGTCCGCTCGGCGAGCTCCGCGAGCGGCTACCCGCTGCGCTGGCCGCCCTCGAGCGCATCGAACAAAGCGATCGGCTCGCTGTGCTCTGCGAACAGCTACGGCACCACCTGAGTGAGCACAATCGCGGCGTGCGCGAGCACGGCGAGCTCCTCTACAACATCGACTGGATGCGGCTCACCATCGATCGCCTGCACCATCGACTCGAGCAGCTCATGATCTCCTCGCGCGAGATTCAACATCACGCCATCGAGAATGCATTCGACGAGCGTGAGGTGTACGAGCCGCGCACGCGATGGAAGCCCGACCCAAAACCAAGGGGGGGACGGATGCGGTTCGACTTCGGGCGGCCCGGAACCTGGTGGGAGATCTTCTCGAGCATCGCGGAGACGCACATGCTCTCGCGCGCATTGGGCCGCGTCACCGAGCCCGGCGAGCACGCCGTGCTCGTCGAGCTGCTTGCCTACGGCAACGGCCGCACGTTTCTCGGCGCGATGCTCGATGCCTATGCCCGCGCGAGAGGCGAAGTCGACACCGTCGCGTGGTTATCAGACGGCAAGATCGCCATTAGCGAAGGGCGAATCGGGATCGCACAAGCGAAGAACGCCCGCGCCGAGATCGTGGTCGTGAAGATCGTCGGCTTGTGCATCAAAGACTATCTCGAGCTCGAGACCGGCACCCACGTCTGGCAGCCGAGCGTGAACGAGCCTGAGCTCCTTCGCGTACGCGTTCTTGCCGCAGAGGATGGTCTCACTGCGAGCGGGCACGTGAAGGCCTACATCGCCGCGCGCGAGAAGGCCGAGCGCGTCGGTGTCCCGGCCGAAGCACGCCCCGATCGCCTTCTGCCCGTCGTACGCACCATCCGGTTCGATCCTCCCCTGCCGCAACGACCAGCCGCACCGCTCGACATGGAGGACTTCGTCCTCGGCATGCCCTACAGCACGCAGGTCACCACGATGGCGGACGCGTTCCCTACGCTATGGCTCCTCCGCATGTCGCGCATCGACGAGCGCATCAACGAGGATGGCTGCGAAGGCGCACGGCCATGAGCAAGACATGAGCAAGAAGTCGCTCCGCGTACACGTCGTCGTCGACGAGAACGGCTGGCGCGTCGGCACTCTCCTTCGCACCTGGGACGGCGTGTTCGATCGACCGCCCCCCTCGGCGTTCGGCGCCACGATGGAAGACGTTCTCACGGAGCTCGAGGCAAGACTCGAAGCCATGCGGATCGACGGGCAAGACTCGATCGATCGGTACCTGTGGGACGAGAGCTTCCACTCCGAAAAGATCCGCGTCGACGTCCACCCGATCTCGTCGATCAAAAAGCGCCCGGTGATCGGCAAGAAGGAAGTTCCGCTCCTCCTCACGTACGCGTATTGCCCGATCGAAGGCGGCGGTTACCGGGTGACGCTGCCACGCTTCGGTGGCTGGTTCGTGGTGGAAGATCTCTCCCTCGCCCCCGAGATCCTGCGTCACGCGGTGAGCACGATCCTGCTCGGCGAAAACCCGCGCTGGATCTACGACTTCCGCGAGCTTGGGAGCGAGTACGTCACGGAGTGGTCCCCATCGATTCTCCTCCGCCAGGCTTCCTCCGCACCCTACGAGCGCGAGGAAGATCCCCACACCGAGCTCGTTCGCGTTTCCGACGAGCTCGTCGATCGCGCATCGCGAGGCAAGCTCTCGCCCGTCATCGGTGAGTCGCTGGTCTTCGAGAAGATGAAGTCGTGGACGCTCGGAGCGCGACCGCCGTCCATCTTGCTCGTCGGACCTCCCGGTGCCGGCAAGTCGGCGCTCGTCCGGCGCATCGCGTTTCACCATCTGGCAGCACGCAACGCGGGTGTGACGCCGCCACGCATCTACAGCACGTCGAAGGATCGAATCATCGCAGGGATGATCTACCTCGGCATGTGGCAAGAGCGCTGCCTCGCGCTCGTGAAGGAGCTTACCGACGACGGCGACTACCTCCACGTGGGCGAGCTTGGTGGTCTGCTCGAGCCGCAAACGGACGGCGCAAGCATTGCCGAATTCCTCGAACCGGCGATGGGTGACGGCGAGCTTCGCATCCTCACCGAGTGCACCCAGGAGGAGCTCGAGCGGGCTCGCAGGACACGTCCTTCGTTCATTCAGCGCTTCACGATCGTCCGCGTCGACGAGCCGCCGCCCGCGGCCACCATCGCTCTCGGGCTCGCTTATGCGCGACGGCGCTCGCTCGATCTGCATCCTTCAGCGATGAAGCGTTTGGTGCGCCACCTCGGCGCGCTCGAACGCGGCATGGCCTTTCCAGGCAAGACCCTTCGGTTCCTTGATTGGCTCGCGGCCGACGTGCACGGCGCGCACGACACGACGGCCTCCGCAGCGGAAGGATCCGAGCGCACGTTCTTTCCGCGCGATGTCTCCGCCGCATATGCGCGCTACGTAGGCATCCCGCTAACGCTTCTCTCCGACGACATTTCCGCGAGCGCAGAAGATCTCGCTGGGCTCCTGAAAGCGCGCGTCATCGGGCAAGACGAAGCCTGCGATGCTTGCGGCCGCGTGCTCGCGCGCTTCAAGGCGAACCTCGTCGATCCCGAGCGACCGTGCGGCACGCTCCTCTTCGTCGGCCCGACCGGCGTTGGCAAGACCGAGCTCGCCAAACAGCTCGCCCGCACGACGTTCGGCGGCGAGGAGCGGATGATCCGGCTCGACATGAGCGAATACATGCTGCCCGGATCCGCGATGCGCCTCACGAGCGCCCGCGCTCAGGCGGCGAGCCTCGCGACCCGCGTGCGCGAGCAGCCGCTGTCGCTCGTGCTCCTCGACGAGATCGAGAAAGCACACCCCGAGGTGTTCGATCTCCTCCTTGGCATCCTCGGCGAGGGTCGCCTCACCGACGAGAGCGGACGCTTCGTCGATTTCCGGACGACGTTGATCGTGATGACGTCGAACCTTGGCGTCACCGATGCACGTCCGGCCGGCTTCAGTGAGGCCGCGGGAGGTGACTTTGCCCGGAAGGTGCGCGCGCACTTCCGCCCCGAGTTCTACAACCGGATCGATCAGGTCCTCGCGTTCCGCGCGCTCGCGCCCGCCGACGTCGAACGCATCGTCGGGCTCGAGCTCGCAGCCGCCGCAAAACGAACCGGATTCGTACGCCGAAATCTTCGTCTCTACGCGACGCCTGCCGCAGAGAGCCGCCTCGCCGAGCTCGGCTACCATCCCACGCGCGGAGCGCGCCCGCTCCGACGCCTGATCGAAGAGCGTGTCGTGACACCATCGCAACGCGAATCGCAGGCGATCCGAGCTTCCGCGACACCCGCATTGCCGTCTACGCCCCCGGCGAAGAGCCCGCGGCCGGGTTCGGCGTTCGCGTCGATTAACACCTCTGGCGCGCCTACCGGTGGACGTCAGCGATGGATGAGCTCCTGCCCGGACCGTGACAGATCAGGCACTGCTCGGTCTTCGCGAGCGCTGTGGAGCGCGGCTCGTAGAACGTCCCGCCGTTCGCGGTCATGTGGGCATGCGCCGCAGGACTGTCGTGGCAGGCGGAGCAAGCCGCGGTGATCGGGGAGACGATCAGCGTCGTCGAGGCAGCTTGAGTGGTGATCCCGGTGGCCGCGTCGAAGGAGAAGCCTGAGCCGTAGGCCGTGTCCACTTGGACGAAGGGGGAATATGCGAACACCGAGGAGCTGGCGCTCGAAAACGAGCCGGTGGCGACAGTGCTCGGCAACATGTTGGGCACCGCGCTCTGCGACGCGGCGGCGCTCAGGTCGTAGGTGCCCGCCAGGTGGCACTGCTCGCAGTTGTTGAGCACGCCGGGGTAGGTCACGTTCGCGAAGTTGTTGGTGGGCGACGCAGCGGCCCACATAAATGGATTGCTGCGAACCTGGGCGGCGTGCAGGGCGTGGATGAAGTCCTTGGCATTGGCCGACCAGGCGCTGCTCGTAAGGTTGGGGGTGTGGCAGAACGCGCAGGTCGGGCCGTCGTTGCGCTGCCCAGCGTGGAACGTCGGATTGGCGCCCATCGCGGCATGGCAGGAGTTGCAGTTGTCATTGCTGATGATGGTGCGGCGGCCGGTGTAGCCGGTGGCAACCTTCCAGATGTTCGGCGCCGGGTAGGTGACGCCTCCGGAGTAGCTGATGAAGCACGGTTGGCCCGCGGTGCAGGTACACGGCGTAGCCGTGGTGCAGCTCGCCAGGGTCGCTGTCCCGTTCCACTGCCTGCCATAGGTGAATGTGCCCGAGGTTGTGCTGGTGCCGCCGGCCGGAGCTCTCATGCACGGAGCAGCAGCGGTGCAGGTGCAGGGAGCCGTCGCGGTGCAGGTCATGGAGCCCTGCATGCCCGTCGTCGCGGTGCCGGAGGTCGAAATGTTGGGGAGGACCAGCGTCGCCGGGTAGGCCGAGAGGTTGATCTGCGTGAGCGGCTGCGCGCCGGAAAGGCTGTAGGTGTACCCGACTCCACCGGTGAGCATCGTCGCGTTATCGGGAACCGTAACGCCCGTCAAGGTCATGGTGTAGTAGCCTGAGGCGTCCGGTCCCGTCATCGTGCCCGGGGCGCTACCGTTCCACACGCCCTTGATGTAAGCGCTGGTGGTGGCGTTGAAGTCGACCGGTGCGGCAATTCCGTCCTGGGGCACTGCGAACGCGACGACCACGCTCGGCGAGCCGACGAAGTCGTCCATCAGCTCGGTCTTCACCCCGGGCTGGTAGGTATTGAACGTAACCGGGGCGCCGTCTTTCTTCAGCATGAAGACGACGACCGGGTGCTTGCTTGCGTCGCGAGAGACGCTCGCGACGTCGTAGGAGATGACCGAGGCACCCGACGGGACCATACCCGCTGCGGGGATCCAGCCGGCGTTGGCGTCAGCGGTGGTTCCGCCCAACCAGGTGGCCTCGCTCGCTGGGGTGACGATGGCCACGTGCTTTGCGGCGATGTCTGCGGAATTATGGCATGTGGCACACGTGGCGTCGGTCTGGGTGCCCCCGGAGTGCATCTGGCGACCGAGCGGTACTGGCGCCGCTTTGAACCAGATGTTGTCGTGGCAGGCGCCACAGGCGCGCGAGGATGGCGCGGACTTCCAATGGTCGGCCTGAGCAACGGCTCGGTGGCACTTGGCACAGCTGCGAACGTCCTGCGGATAGGTCACGTCCTGGGGGCGGGCGAACCACTGGTAGCTCCCGCCCTTGAGATTGAGCTCGTCGCCCATGTGGATCTTGTGGATGAAGACCGGCAGGTTCGTGTAGGCCTCGCCGTTGACGAGCGCCGCGCTGCCGGTCCAGGTTCCGTCGACTCCGATGGCAGGCTCCGAGCCCGAGAATCGACGCTGATCGTTGTGGCAGGCGACGCAGGTGCGGAGGTCGTAGCTGCCGCTGTGGGACGAGCTGATCCCGCCGCTGCCGCCGACCTTGGCGCGGAACGTGGAGTGGCACTCGTCGCAGGATTTCGGGTCGACCTTCTCGTATTGGCCCGTCACGTCGGTGCTCGTGTCCGGGATGAAGTCGTAGATGATGTTGAGCGGCACGTAGGGATTGCCGGCGGCATAGACGAGGAGGATCAGGCGATGGGGCTTGGCGGGCTCGTAGGTCGTTCCGGCGGTTGCGGAGTCGGTCACTTGCTTCGTAAACTTGTAAGTGTAGGTTCCGTCACCCAGGTCGGTGAAGTCAGCGTCCGCAGCGGTCTCGGTGCTCGCCGTGCTGGTTGCGTTGTTGGCCATGTAACTGACCCACGTGTCGTTGGCGCTGTCGTTGACACCGGTGGTGAGCTTGAGCAGGGAGACGCGAAGGTTTCCGGCCGTCATGCCGCGCACACCGGTGCCTTTGCGATCGATCAGCTTGAAGGAGATCTCGGGCCTGCCGTCGGCCGGGACAGTGACACCCGTGACGGCTCCGGCCAACTCGAGGGCCTTCAGCTCGTCGGTGGGCATCGTGCTCATGTCGACGAAGGTGTCGGGAACCGTCACCGAGGTGCCATCGGTGCACGTGATGGTTCGGGTGCCGTCGCCGTTGGAAACGATGGTGCACGAACTGCCGCCGGCTCCGGGCTCTCCCTGGTCGCCGTTCTTCACCGTCACAGAGGTATCGCCACAGGTGATGGTGCTCCAGCCATTGCCGTTGTCGGCCACTATGCAGCCCTGGCCAGCGTTGCCTTGGTCTCCGTTACAACCGGAGAGGATGAAGATCATCGAAACGACCACGGTGGCCAAGAGCGTCAACCCTGGCCTCCACAGTCGCTCGGCTCGCTGCATAGCGTTTCCATCCATCGATGATCACCTGAAAGCCGGCCAGGCATGATCACATCAAAACCGGCCAGTGGGGGACGAACTCGGCGTTAGGTTTTGCAATTTTACTCTGCCCTACTTCAGTCTGCAACGGCTTCGCGGCCCGCACGTGAGGACGTGGCCGTGGTGCCGCATACGGCCGAGTAGCGCCGAGACGGCGGCGATATCACCGAGCTATTTTCCCAATCAGTACGTCATGCAAAGCAAAGGAGACACCGATGATCTAACCCGATGACCTAACCCGTAGTCATCCTCGCCCGGGTCGGGCCGGGTGCAGAAGGGGGCCGTGAACGTCGTGAACGTCGCCCCGATCGGAAAGGCGGCCTGCAAGAGTCGAACGGCCTGAACTGCCCACAAGGGGTACACCCCGAGGTGGGCTACCACAGGTAACCATGGTGAATCACGAACACTGATAGGTGCTCACGATGAAGTTGGTGTTGGAAGCCTCTGTACGGAGGCACAACTCGCCTCGCGGCGAGAATGCAGCC
>WQYX01000120.1 GCA_009781005.1 Polyangiaceae bacterium
AGATGCGTGCCGATGCGCGAGAAGTATCCGTCCAGTCGGCCTGCCGCCGCTACATCCATTTCGTAGGTCATGCTCGCTTTCTCTCACGACCCTTGCCTCTTGGAAAAATTTTCGGCAGTGGTGATAGTCGACATGAACTGGTTAGAGGCCGCGAGCTGCAGGACAAGACCGCCGAACGGGCCCTTGTCGATGCTGGCAACCGTGCCAGTGACGAGGAGTTGTTTCCCTTTGTACTTATTATCTGCTGCGACCTCGTTCGACTGATAGTCGTTGAAGAGTTGCGAGCTGCTAACGGCGACGGTCTCCTTCTCCTTCGCAGCCTTTGCTTCCCCGGCCGCTTTTTGCTGTACGGTGGACTCGGAAGTAGGCGTCGATCCCTTCTTGTTTGCCGATCCGACGACGCCGCACATAACGCAGCCGCCGAAGAGGCAGCCGAAAACAATGAGCACGATCATCCAGGTGCTCATCCCTTTCTTCTTGGGGCCGGGTTGTGGGTAGCCTGGCTGGGCGTACCCAGGTGGTGGGCCATATCCCTGCTGCGGCGGGGATCCATATTCTCCAGAACTGCCTGGCGGCGGCTGTTGCATCATCTCCTCCTTCGGATGGCATGAAAGCTCCATTCGATGAGCGCGGCAATATGGCGTATGAGCTGTGGATCAAATTTATGAATGCGATGCGACTATTTGCCTCGATAAACAGAGGCTCAATTGACTCCCCGTGCCGCCCCCACCGGGACCTGAGAGCGTCAGCACACAACCCTCAGGCCCCTTGCCGCGTCCGTCTCCGTGCGGTGTCGGTGGCGAGGCGCTCGCGATGGCGAGCTTCGACTAACCGCAGCACCGTCGGCCATTCATCGGGCGTCGAGCCCGCAGCGGCGTTGTGTTCTTCGGCCGCGATCCGACCGAGATCGACGTCGGACAAGGTCACGTTGGCTTCGCGGTAGACGCGTCGGATCACGCCCAGGATGCGCCCGAGGAGCTCGCCGTCGACGCTCACCCGAAGCTCCTTCTGCGGTGCAGCGACTAGAGCATCGAGGTGCACGCCTGATGCCTTGGACAGACGCGCGAGCGTAATTGCTGATGGGTTCTGGCTCGTGCCATAGAGCAGACGGCCGAACTGTTGCGGGGAGATTCCCGCCACGCGAGCAGCCTCCGCTCGAGACCCGAGTCTCTGAACCACCTGATGCAGCCATGCGAGCAAGCGCTCCGCCTCCTCAGGCGTGATCTCTCTTTCGTCGGATTTCTTCGGCATGCGCAGCTCGTAAAACGATATGTTCAGTTTTTACTTGACCGAACATGGATGTTTATCCAAGCTGGTCTCGGTAGCGAGATTACTCGATGACAACCACCGAGGCACATTTGCGGCGGATCACGGGATGGCACCCGAGGAGATCAAGGCAGCTATCCGCATGCGCGGCACGACGCTGGCCGAGATCTCCCGTCGCGAGGGCCTCACCGAGGACGCATGCCGTCAGGCACTGCGTCGCCCGTGGCCACGCGCCGAAGCCGCCATCGCCTATTGCCTCGGCCTCGCACCCTCGGTGCTCTGGCCCGATCGCTACCAGCCACGGCGCCGCACGGCGCGAGCTCCCCGACGGAGGAGGATCGAGTCATGACTGCTTCCTTCAATGCTTCAATGGAGCCGCCGTGCGCGGCGGACAACAAGATCACATTCGAGTCCGCAATATCGGAAATGGACGCGCTTCTACTGCCGTTTGGTCTCCGCGTCGATCGGTCGGAGCTGAAGGAGATCGATAGTAGGTCCGAGACAGGTTATCCGGCTTCAATGGAGCCGCCGTCATGCGCGGCGGATAATAGTGAATATGTCGGTTCGCTTTGTGTTGAGTGTGATCAGCCAATCAGTAAGCCAGTAGTTGTGACGACGACAAGCTCAAATACCAAACGGTACACCACTCACGCCTTTTGCGGATTCGAGTGTCTGTTGGCGCGCGACACGCGCCTTGGCCGAAACTTCTCGTTTCCCGTCACTAAAATCCAACAATCCAAATCACCACTTGGTTCTCCATCATCTCCGGATGACGTGACATGAAGACTTTCTTGGCATCGTTGAGAGCCTCCTTCTCCGCTTCTCGATGCGGCCTACCTCGCGCAACCAGTTCCCTGACACGCGCCGAGTAGATCTCCCACATCTCTTTTTGGAGACGCTGTTTCGTTTCGTGGTCTGCAATCGCATGAAACTCACTCTGAAAGACGGACATCAACTCATAAACGCTCCATCGACTCAACGTGGCCAACTTCCCTCTGGGCGGGTCGCCGCGAACTCATTGAGTCTTTCGTAACCCTCTAACCCTCAGAGAGGAAAACATGAATCAGGCAACTACGCGTACGCAAGAGCGTACGCCAGAGGATGGTTTTGTCTTTGATCCACGGACCGCCGAACTCGATCCGGAACTTTGGCGGATCTTCGGCGAAGTCATTGTCACCAAGAAAAAGAAGCTCGCGCGCAAGACAGTCGTTCTTCGTCCGATCGATGCCGTGTGGAGCGAATTCACCAAGTGGATCGCCAGCTCCAATCTCCTTCCGCCGTCGCGCGCCGAACTCGAAACACGATGGCGCGAGTGGGTGAAGATGGAGATCCCCATCACCACCGAGGATCGAGCTCGCGAGTGGGCTGAGAGGGGGGCGTCGTGAACGCCGTTCTCTTCGCCGTCGGTGCCTTGCTCTTCGGCTGGCTCACGACGGTTGTCTACGTGCGGATCCGCAAGAACCGCATGGCTCGCGCGCTCCGGCGAGAAGAGCACGTCAACGCCATCGGCCACGTCTGTCGACGCATCCTGTTCGACATCTCGATCTTGGACACTGCTCCATCGAGCGAGATGCGTCTCGACGTGCAGAACGAGCTCGATGATCTCGTGTCGTCACTGCAAGTGGGGATCTCGCAAGTGCCGAATCTGCCGCCGGAGACCATCCAGTTCGCGGATCACGTGACGAGGTTCTTGCGCTCGCACGTGGTGAGTGGAGAGTGGGCCGGCCTCCGCGAGTGCGTCACGCCGCTCGAACTGCTCTCGTGGATCATCGAGGTGTCGTCGTCGCCGATGCGTCCTGGACATGTGGTCGCGATGCGTGGCGCGCTCGCATGGATGACCGCATCGCAAAACGTGGGGCACGCATGAGCGCGAAGGAGCCTCCGCCGCCGTGCCGGCACGGATCGAAATCCGTGTTCGAGGGCTACTTCGCGGAAGAAGAGGCCGCGCATCCCGAGCTCTACGAGGCTCCGTGCGCGTGCGGGACGTTCGCGACGTGCAGCCTGTGCGGGCAACCGCACGTGCTCGTCAAGCGCTGTCGACGGTGTGCGAAGGCGCAGATCGCGCCGGAAGGGAAAGAGACCATGGCGAGGAAAAAGGACGAAGAGACATCCACCACCGAGGCCTCAGAGGATGAAGGCGATCGATCGTTCGCCGTCTTCCTTCAGCAGATTGAGGACGGAGCGTTTCACGCGGAGATCTCGAGTGAGCTCCGCGCACTCTCGGTGAAGCTCGATGAGCATGTGACCACGTACGGCGTGGACGCGAAGGGATCGCTCACGATCACGATCTCGCTCGCAGCGATGCGCAACGGCACGATCGCCGCCATCGGCGACGTGAAGAAGAAGGAGCCGAAAGCGAAGCGTGCCGGCGGCGTGTTCTGGCTCACGAAGGGAAAGAACCTCACGCTCGAGAATCCGCGACAGCAAAAGCTCCCGCTGCGCGAGGTGCCAGCCAACAACGACCGCGTGCGCGATCTGCCAGTCGACGCGCGCACAACACGACAAATCTGACCGTCAATAAGGAGTTACATCATGCTGAATCCAGAAAAGCCGAATACAGTAAATACGTATTCCCATCAAACTACGCCGGAAGCGGAAGCCGTCGCCGCCATCGTGAAACGATATGTCAAGCCGACGCCAATCGATCCAAACAACTCGAAGGTCTTGGTGCTCCCCGAAGGACTTCGGGTCGAGTCGCTGAAGAAATTCATCGACGAGTGTCGGACAAGTCCCGAGCGCCGCAAAGGTACTGCGAACTTTGATGATCTCGATTCATTCATCGAGCACGTGAAGCGATTTGCTGACGAGGGTTCAGCGCTGTTCGCAAGCCAACTACCAGAGCCGACGCTTACGAGCGTCCTTGATTACCACTGGGAAGGGCCAGAGTCCGAAGCGGATCCTCGCTTTGGGGAACATCGCGGAGTCTATTCTTTCCCCGTCTCCAATGAGTGGGACGCGTGGATAGAGTCGAACAACAAGCCATTCGATCAACGCGCGTTTGCAGCGTTCCTTGAGGACCGACTGACCGACGTCGTGGGCGATCCATCGAATGCAGGAGAACGTTCGAAGCAATTCGCCGAATCGATCAATGCCACGTTCGCTCCGGCCTGGAAGCTTCTTGAGCTCTCCCGCGGGATGTCAATCCGCGAGGGATCGATCGACGGAAGAGTGTCTCGATCCAGTAGATCGTCGCCTCGCACGATCGGCACCTTCGCTCTGGGGTGCCCGGAGGGATCTCGTACGTGATGAGTCGACGCTTCTTTGGTTGAGCGAAGCCGAGATCTGCTGGGCTGTTCGACGCGGGCTCGGCGTCCTGCGGGAACTTGCGGGCGGCTTCGGCGCGCCCATCTTCGACCGTCGCGATCGCGAGATCGAGATTGCGCTGCACGCTCTCGACAGGCGTCATGCGGCACGCTCCTCGCGCTCGAGCGCGCGAAGGAGGCGGGTTCGCGTGCGACGCAACATGTGTCCGCCGAAGCGGGCGGCATCAAGCACGGTGTCGCTGACGTGCAGATCGCGCAGCGCTCGGTTGACGCCGACGCGATCGATGTATCTGCACCTCCGTCGCATCCTCACCCCCATAAATCCATCGGAATTGTGGTGGGCCAACCGGGACTTGAACCCGAAACCAATGGATTAAGAGTCCACTGCTCTACCAATTGAGCTATTGGCCCAGCGAGAATCCGCCCATTACCTTTCCGTGCGGCTCAATGTCAAGCGGCATCACGATGCGGCAGCCGCTCACCAAGGGATTCTTGTTTTTCTTCCGCTAAGCTTGGCGAGAGCATGCTCGCGCTGTACCGCAAGATTCTCGGCCACCCGTTCATCTACGACCAGGTTCGACCGCGCGTCGTCGGCGGCATCGACATGCGTTCGGTCTATGCCGTTCTCGAAGCCGACGGCGCAGGGCGCGCGGTGCTCGACGTCGGGTGCGGGACCGGCGACGCACTTCGTTACCTCACGCGTTTCGAAAGCTACTTGGGTATCGACACCGATCCGGTGGCTATCGACGCAGCTCGCGCGCGCTACGGGAAGCGTCCGGGTGTCCGCTTCGAATGCCGGTTGCTTGCGCCAAAGGACATCGCCGATTTTGCGCCCACCGGCGTCGTTCTCTCAGGCGTTTTGCACCACTTGACGAACAGCGAGGGGGAGGGCGTTCTCACGCTCGCACGAAGCTCGCCGCGGCTCGTGCGCGTCGTGACGAACGACATCGTGTTTTTGCCCGGGCACACGTTCAACAACGTGCTCGCCATGATGGATCGCGGTCGTTATTGCCGTGATCCCGACGCGTACGCGAATCTCGCACGCTCCGCCGGATTCGAGATCGCCGATGGGCGCATCCATGCGTCCAGCCCAACGAGCCATCGCGTCCAGTATTACATGATGGCGCTCGAGCCTCGAAGAGTGTGCGCGGCGCAGGTTCTCTCGGGTGAGGCCTTGCCATGAAGGCGCTCGTGACGGGCGGCGCCGGCTACATCGGCTCGCACATGGTTCGCACGCTCCTCGAAGCGAATCACGAGGTCACCGTTCTCGATGATCTATCGACCGGATACCGCGATGCCGTGCCGGCCTCGATCCCGTTCATCGAGGGCGACATCTCCGACAGCGCGAAGATGCGAGTCATCCTCGCGGGCGGGCACTTCGACGCGGTCTTCCACTTTGCCGCAAAGATCCGTGTCGAAGAATCCGTGAGCGATCCGCGTCGCTACTACCGCGGGAACCTCGTCGCGTCGCTCCGCTTGATCGACGCCGTGCTCGACGCCAAGGTGCCGTCCTTCGTGTTGTCGTCAACGGCGGCCGTGTACGGCACGCCGGACGTCGTCCCGATCCCCGAAGATCATCCCACGCAACCGGTGAATCCGTACGGCGCAACGAAGCTCGCCGTCGAGCGCGCGCTCCACGCCTACGGGCTCGCTTACGGTCTCAAGTGGGCTGCGCTCCGGTACTTCAATGCGGCTGGCGCATATCCCGAAGCAGGGCTCGGCGAGCGGCACGATCCGGAGACACATCTCTTGCCCATCGTTCTCGACGTCGCACGCGGCAAGCGTCCGTCGATCTCGATCTATGGAACGAACTGGCCCACGCCCGACGGCACGTGCGTTCGCGACTACATTCACGTTCGCGATCTCTGCGACGCGCATCTCGTCGCGGCCGGATACCTCGCGAACGGTGGTGAGAGCGGTGCGTTCAACCTCGGAACCGGGCAGGGGCATTCGGTGCGCGAAGTCATCGACACCGCACGGCGGATCACGGGTCGCGACATTGCCACCGTGATGGCGGGTGAGCGTGCGGGCGATCCTGCCGCGCTCGTTGCCAACGTGGACCGCGCCGAGAAAGTGCTCGGGTGGAAGGCACGGCGTCCGAGCCTCGACGGGATCGTGGCGGACGCGTGGGCGTTCATGCAGTAAGAGAGCTCACGCAAGATGCCTCGCCCGGAGCTGTCGCTCGTCATTCCCATCTACAACGAGGAAAAGGTCCTTCCTCGTCTCGATGTGCGGCTGCGCGAGCTGCTCGGTGCGCTTGCCATGAACGCCGAGGTGATCTTCGTCGACGACGGGTCGAAGGATCGCTCGCTCGAATTTCTCCGCGGCATGGCCGCACGCGAGCCGCGTTACCGCGCGCTCAGCCTCTCTCGCAACTTCGGTCACCAGCGCGCCATCTCGTGCGGAATGGATGCATCGCGCGGCAGGGCCGTCGTCGTGATGGACGCGGATCTGCAAGATCCTCCGGAGATCATCGTCGAGATGGTCGCGCGATGGCGTGAAGGTTTCGACGTCGTCTACGGCCGCCGCCGCTCGCGCGATGGCGAGACGTTCTTCAAGGTCGTGACGGCGAAGATCTTCTATCGAGTTTTCGCGGCGATGATCCCCATCGAGGTCCCGCTCGACACCGGAGACTTTCGCTTGATGAGCCGTCGCGTCATCGTCGCGATGCGAGAGCTGCGCGAGACGCATCGCTTCGTGCGCGGCCTCGTCGCGTGGGTCGGTTTCAAGCAGACCGCCGTTGAGTACGACCGCGCCGCGCGCGTTGCAGGCGAGACGAAATATCCGTTCAGCAAGATGCTCGCGTTCGCCATCGACGGCATCGCGTCGTTCAGCATCTTGCCGCTCCGCGCTGCGACGTACATCGGTTTGCTCGTTGGTTTTGCGAGCGTCCTCTACGCGATCATCGCCGTCATTAGCTATCTCGCAGGGCACACCGTGCCCGGCTGGACCACCACCGTGGTGCTCGTCTCGTTCCTCTTCAGCGTGCAACTCCTCATGACGGGTGTGCTCGGCGAATACGTCGGCCGCATCTACGAGCAAGTCAAAGAGCGTCCTCTTTACGTCGTTGCGGAGAGGATCAATTTCAAGCGCGCGCGCCGCCGTCGTTTCGAGACGCTCGCTGGAGTGGCGCCGCCCGCCAACTCTGCATCATCCTCGGACCCCGTCGACCCTTCATCGCTCGAGACACTGGTGGGAGTGGCGCCGGACGTCCGTGGGCCGAGTGTTACGAAGGCGATCCGATGAGCGTTGAGACGGCGTCCGGATTGCATCGGCTGTTTTTCTTTCTCGTTCTCTTGCCGTTCTTCACGGTCTTTCCGTATCTGCGTACCGTCAACAATCCCAACGAGTTCGTTCGCGTGTTCACGACGATCTCCATCGTCGAAAACCACACGTTCTCGATCGACGAACCCGTTCGTACGTGGGGCTGGGTCAATGACATGGCGCGCGTTCCTTCGAAGACGGACGGCACCCAGCACTACTTCATGGTGAAGGCGCCCGCGGTCGTCTACGCAGGTGTGCCCGGCTACTTCCTCTTCTCGAAGGTCGTCGCGCCTTTGCTCGGACATCACTATCCAACGGCAACGTCTTCGCAGGAGGACAAGCTTTGGTGGCTTCGGAACAGCACGTGGGCGCTTCGCCTCGTCACGATCCAGCTCCCTTGCTTCTTGTTTCTTCTGTGGTTCGAGAAATACCTGCGCGACTTCACGAAGGATCCCCTGCTTCGTTACGCCACGGTGGCGGCGCTCGGACTCGGCACGAACTTCCTCGCGTACGTGCACATGTTTGCGAGCCATTCGCCTTATGCCGTCTCCGCGTTCCTTGCATTCGCGCTCACCGAGCGTGAACGACGCATCTCGCAGAGCGCGACGGAGCGACGCTGGACCATCGCCATGCTCGTTGGATTCTTCGCGAGTCTGTGCGTCGCGCTCGAATATCAGTCGCTCTTCGTCGCCGTCATCCTGTCGATCTATGCAATCTACACGTTTTGGCGGCCGACGCGGCTCATCGCCTTTGGACTCGGCGGCCTCATCAACATCCCGCCGGTCATGTACTTCCACTGGAGGGCGTACGGAAATCCGCTGACACCCGGTCATCAGATGCTCGAGACCCAGCAGTTTGCGATCGAACACAAGCAAGGTCTCTGGGGCATCCTCTGGCCAAGTTGGGATCACATCAAGGCACTCGCGATGGATCCTGGTTTCGGTCTGTTCGGCATGAGCCCGTTCATGTGGATCGGTCTCGTCGGGATCCCGCTCCTCTTGTTGTTGCCGCTGGGCGAACCCTCGCAGCGTGCGGGGATGCGCCTCGCCACGGCCGTATGGGCGCTCGCGTGCGCTGCGCTCATCGGCGTCAACGCGGGCTTCGTCGAATGGCGCGCGGGTTGGACCGTGGGTCCGCGCTACCTCGTCGCGGCAGGTCCGTTCTTCGCGTTCGGTGCAGGTTGCACGCTCGAGCGCTTCTCCGGCACGAGCTCCGTGCGCAGAGCGATTGCGCGTGGAGCTGCGGGTGGCCTCGCGCTCGCAAGCATCCTCGCCATCGGCACGGTCGGCATTCTCTACGACACGCTCCCAACGGACATCGCTCGCCCCTTCGCGCAGTTCTCCGTTCCGCTCATGAGGACTGGATTCGTTCCGCGTCACGTGGCGGAGTGGGTCGGGTGGACGTCGACGACGTTTTGGTATGTCGTCTGCGCGGCCATGCTGCTTGCTCCGGTCGTCGCGGGATTATGGCCAACGCAAGACCGCATTTTTGTCTACGGACTTCGTGCGCTGTCCTTCGTGCTCGCACTCGCTGCCGGCATGATTCCAGCGCTGAGCCCACCCCAAGACGGGAGCGCGCTTTTTGTTCTTAGTCCTTCTACGCGCACGTTCACCCAATTCTGGGAGCCGCCCGGCCGCGATCGCATCACGCTTCTGCGCAAAGAAGCCGACCACATTGGGTCGAGCCAATCATGTGTATGGTACAAGCTTGCCGATCTCGAGCGTGTCATCGGTCAGGACGTGCAGGCTTTACGCGATGAAGCGCGCGCCTCGATCGGCCTCGACCGCTGCAAGTAACACACTCGCCCGATGCACACTGTCGCGGGGCGTGGCGTCGTGGCGAGCGCCTTGCTCGGCGTTCATCGTGGTGCTCGCGAAAGCGATGGAACGCGAAGTGTGCGAACGCGTCGAGCATACTTGTGCTCGCGTCGCGCTTCTCTGTGCTGTCATCGCAGCGCTTCTGGCGATCGTCGCGTTGATAGGATGGACGAGCGGAGAGCTGTGGCTGAGTGGCGCGGGCGTTGGCTTTCCGCTGATGGCTCCGAACACGGTCGTCTCCGTGCTCTTCGCCGCGGTGGGCGTCGCGTTGCTCGCCATTGAGCGCGCATCCAGAACCGTGCGTGTGCTGGGGCGAATCGCCTCGGTCGCATCCGGCCTCGTTGGAGCGGTCACGCTTGCCGAGTACGCGCTGCGCACGGATATCGGTTTCGATCGCCACGTGTTCATGCCGACCGCATGCCGTGATCTCGTCTCGTGCGTTCGTCCTTTGGTCAACTCTTCCTTCGCGCTCTTGCTCCTCGCGTTCTCGGCGCTCACCATCGACGCCAAACGCAGCTTCGTGCGTACGCTCTCGTCGCTCCTCGCGTTGGTCGTCGCATTCAACGCGGTCACCGGACTCGCAGGCTACGTTTACGGTGTCGCTCCTCTCGATGGAGTGCCGAAGTACCTTCTGCGCACCGGCCTGTCGATTCACGCAGCGATCGCCTACGTGCTCTTGTCGGTCGGCATCTTGTGCGCACGTCCCCGGGCGGGTCCCATTGCGATCATCACGAGCGCACGCGGAGGCGGAATCATCGCGCGCCGCTTCTTGCTCGCGATCGTTCTCGCGCCGCTCATCGGTCTATTTTTCATGATCGGACAGCGCGCCGGCCTCTACTCGTCCGAAATGACGGCCGCACTGAGTTCGATCACCACGATGGTGATCGCGGTCGGGCTCATCATGCATAGTGCACGGACTGTCGATGACGTCGAGCATCGGCTGGAACGAGCCGAGGCACGTCACCTCGAGCTCGTCGAACGCGCTGCGCGCGCAAACGCGCACGTCCAAGCCTTGGTCGATCAGATGCCTGCCGGTGTCGTCTTCGTCAACGCTGCTGGTGTCGTCACGACGCGCAACAGGTTCATGGAGGCACTCTCGTCGAATGGATCGATGGATCTCCGGACTCCGCAAGACGAACCGCTCGAAGCGTCCTCTCTACCTCTCGCGCGCGCACTTCGAAGCGGCGAGACCGTGACCGAGGAGCTCGCGTTGCGCGCATCGAGCGACAAACTCGTGCCCGTCATCGCGTCCGCGGCGCCGGTGCGTGATGTGCGCGGTGTGACCTTTGGTGCTGTCGGCACCTTCCAAGACATCACGGCGCTCAAGGAGCTCGAACGCATGCGCGAAGAGTGGATGAGTGTCGTCGCGCATGATCTTCGCCAGCCTCTCGGGTCGTTGTCGCTCTCGGCGCAGATGCTCGCGGAGACGCCGCTACCAGAGAAAGCTGCGCGTGCAGTCGCGCGCATTGCTCACGCAACGTCCCGGCTCGAGCGCATGATCGGAGATCTCTCCGACTTGTCGCGCCTGGAAGCGCACCGGCTCGTGCTCGATCGACATCCCGTGGACCTGCACTCGATCGCGAAGGAAGCGAGCGAGTCGTTCACCGGGCGGGATGCCTCGCGCCCCGTTCGCGTGACGGAACGCGGCACGCCGCAGTCGCTCGTCGCGGACGATGCGCGTGTCGATCAGATCCTCGGAAACCTGCTTTCGAACGCTGTCAAATACGGATCTCCCAATACACCCATCGATATCGATATCGATTGGGGTGAATTCGAAGTCGAGATTTCTGTCGCAAACGAAGGCGCAGGGCTGCCACCCGAAGATGCCGAACGGATCTTCCAGCGTTTCGAACGAGGATCCGTTGGAAGGCACGGTCGCGTTGCCGGTCTTGGACTTGGCCTTTACATCTGCCGCGGCCTCGTGGAAGCCCACGGCGGTAGGATCAGCGTCAAGAGCGTTGTCGGCGGTCGCACGGTATTTTGCTTCACTCTGCCGCTCGCGACAGCGCTCTCAGAACGTGACCAGGTTGCGGATGACCAAACCGACGACACTTCGCCCCTTCGCATTCGGCCGTATTCACGCCATCGAACCGGCGCCTACTAGGGCAGGGCAGGCACGGGGGCCTGCCCTCAGGATCCTACACAAGTCGATTTGTCATGGAGAACGGGGGTTGGACCCATGGCAGGGTCCGATAACGAAGTAGGTTGCAAGAGACGATCAACCGTGATC
>WQYX01000121.1 GCA_009781005.1 Polyangiaceae bacterium
GGACGTACGGCGTTTCTCGGACCTGCGGCGTACGTACAGTACGCCTCGGTCCTGCGATACGGCGTGCGCCCTTTTCGCTGCGGTCTCGGTCGTCTGCAGAAATCGCGTCGTGAATTATCCGGGTTAAGGCCTTTGAGCACGGAGCGCAGCGCCCAACCGACGCATCGATTTCGCGCAGCAGGCTGCCCTACACGCTCTTAGACCGCTTCGATTTGGCGCGATCTCATCGTTGGGGCCTGCGGTGCGGTCCTCAAAGCCGAAACAGGCTGTTCACTTCGCTTCGCTCCGTCGCTCTCACTGCACTCCGTCCAGCAAAGCTGGACTCTGTGCAGTTCGAGTCCGGTCGCATCCCATGCCCTGCCTTGATCTCGCGCCAACTTGAAGCGGTCTACGGCGTGCGGAGGTAGCGGATGAAGAGACCGAGTCCTTCGTCGACCGAGATGCGCGGTGTGTATCCGAGCTCCGTACGCGCGCGGGTGATGTCGGCGAGAGAGTCTCTGATGTCACCGGCGCGCGGCGGGGCAAACGTTTTGTTCACGGTCACGTGCGCCGCTCGACCGATGTTGTCGGCGAGCTCGAGGAGCGTCGTTTTCTTTCCGCACGCGACGTTGTAGACGCGTCCGCCTGCGAGCTCCGCGCTCGCGGCAGCAAGGTTCGCGTCGACGACGTTTGCAACATACACGAAATCGCGGCTCTGCGTCCCGTCGCCGAAGATCGTGATCGGTTCGTTCGAGAGCACGCGGCTGGCGAACACGCTGATGACGCCGGAATAGGGTGACGAAGGATCTTGCCGCGGTCCGAAGACGTTGAAGTACCTGAGGGCAACGGTCTCGACTCCGTGGAGGCGGTGATACGCGCGCAGATAGTGCTCGGACGCGAGCTTCTCGACGCCGTACGGCGAGACGGGATCGGGGAGCATGGTTTCGCACTTCGGCATCGTCGGCTCGTCGCCGTAGATCGCCGCCGAGCTCGCGAACACCACGCGCCGTACGCCGGCATGCCGCGCGGCCGAGAGCACGTGCAGGGTTCCTTGAATGTTGACGGCGTTCGTCTCCTCCGGATGCTCGACCGAGTACGGCACGCTCACGATGGCTGCCTCATGAAAGATGACGTCGCATCCGGATGCGAGCCGCCTCATCGCGTCTTTGTCCCGCACGTCGGCCGCAACGATTTCCACGTCGCGTTCGACGGCACGCAGGTTCTCGCGCTTGCCCGTCGTGAAATTGTCGGCCACGCGAACGTGATCACCGCTCTCGACCAGCCGATGAACGATGTGCGAGCCGATGAACCCCGCCCCCCCGGTCACGAGCACTTTCATGGCCCCTGCCGTAGCGCATCGGCGGATCGAGATCGCGTCAAATCGATCGCGTCAAATCGAAAGCGGTGGAGTGGCTGCCGTTCGCTCGAGTGCCATGCGGTTCCAATGGGCAAGCCCCGCGGCCGCGTCGTACGTGGCTTGCGCAAAAGCGCGCACGAGCGCGTCGGGATGGGCCGATGTGCGCACGGCTTCGTACGGCATGACGAACTCGCCCATCGATTTGTTGTAGAATGCAGGTGACGGCACCGGTGCGTCGGCGAAGCCGGGTGGCTCGGGGTACGCGTACGCGAAGAACCCAGCGTCGTCGTAGCCGTTGCCGCCCGTCCAGAACCCGACGCTCGCTTGTTCGTGCGAGTACGCTTCACGCACGACCGAGAGCGGGATGTTCGGCACTTCGCCGTGCGGTGGCGCGCGCCGTCCGGAGAAGCGCGTCACCACCAGATCGAAGCTCCCCCAGAAGAAGTGCACGGGGCTCGATTTGCCCATGAATCCCGATCGGAATTCTTGCAACGCGCGATCGGCCGCGGCGATCGTCAGCCAAAACTTTTGCGCATACTCCGCATCGTAAGACGCGTGAACCGTGTCTCGATCGAATGGGATCGGGTTTGGGATCTCGGTCGGTATCGGGCGAATGTGCACGTCGATTTTCATCGCCTGCAACGCTGCCATGACGTTCTCGTAGAAGTCTTTGACCGAGCGCGGCTCGAGCCGGATCCGGAGCTGTTCGCCGTCGCTCGCTTCGATAACGAGCTCGTGGCTCAAGAAGTCGAAATGGATCTCGACTGTGCGATCCCCGCAAGGCATCGCGGAGGTCGTGAGTCCGCGCGCGCTCACGTAAAGCGGGACGTTCCACCAGTGGTTCATCGTCGGGCTCAGACCAAGGCGGATCTTGCCCACGATCTGTGTCCAGAGATGCAACGTGTCGCGCGTGTCGCGCCACGCCGCGAGCGGAAGCTTTTGCCATGAAGCATCGTGCTGACGGAGTTTGCTCTCGACCATGACGTGCATCCTGCATCCATCGTTCCCACGTGCCCGCTTCCGCTTTGAGCAGCAATGTTGTGGCGTTTCGTCGCCGTCGCCGTCGCCGACAACGATCAGGTCAACGACCGTGAGCGTGATCGTTGACGTGGTCCTTGACAGCGGCGGCGACGTGAACGGATTGCACGCGTGTATCATGCATTTATATCGTCGTACCGTCGCGATAGTGACGCCGCGCCCACTCGCTCATCACGATGCCCGAGGCGATGGCGAGCGGCAGCGAATGATTGACGCCGTAAATCGGAATGCCAATGACGAGATCGGCTCGCCCTACGAGATGTTCGGGAATACCGAAGCGCTCGCTGCCAAAGAGAAGCACGACGTTCTTCGGGAACGCGGGCACGGCGTGAAGGCTCGCGGTCGCGTGGTCTTTCTCGACGGCCCATAAGGGACGATCTCCCACGTGGCGGAGCAGCGCTTCGTCGTCCGGCACGCGCACGATGGTTTCGAATTTCTCCATCCCCATGGAGGCTTTCTCGTAATAGGAGGCATCGCCAACGAGGATGATCTCGCGCGCGAGGAAGCTGTGCGCGACGCGAATGACGGCGCCAATCGCGAACGCGTTCTCGGCGGCATGGAGCGCAATCGAGAAGTCGTTTCGCAACGGAGCGAGCGTCGCGCGCACCTCTTCTGCGTCGGCGTCGAGCGGTGGGAAGAGGGCCACGCTCCGAAGTTAGCTACATGTACGCACGCACGCGAGATTTCACCCTCGTTCGCTTGCCGTGTATGTAGCAAGCGTGAACGCGCTCATCGCAGCAATCCTCGGCGTCGTCGAGGGCGTGACGGAATACTTGCCGGTGTCTTCCACCGGTCATCTCATTCTCGTGACCCGCTGGCTCGGGCTCGAGGGAGACGGGGCCGATTCGTTCGACGTCGTCATCCAGTTCGGCGCGATCCTCGCGGTGCTCGTGCACTACCGCGCGCTGCTCTGGGACAAAGCGCGCGGCCTCGTCTCGGGCAGGCGCGACAGCGTGCTCCTCCTCACCGCGCTCGTCCTCGGCTTCGTCCCGGTGGCGGTGGTTGGTGTGCTTCTGCGCAAGAAGATCAAGGCGCTCTTGTTCGGTCCCGCACCCGTAGCCATCGCGCTCGTCGCGGGTGGCGTGCTCATGATGGTCGTCGAGAGCGTGCGCAAGAGGCGGCGCATCGTGGGGCTGTCCGGTCTCGAGCACGTGACGCCGAAGCGTGCATTCCTCATCGGTCTAGGTCAGTGCGTTTCCTTGTGGCCTGGCTCGTCGCGATCGATGTGCACGATCGTCACGGGGCAGCTCTCGGGGCTCTCCACGGCGACCGCAGCGGAGTTCTCCTTTCTTCTCGGCTTGCCCACCCTCGGCGCCGCCACGCTCTACGAGGCGTACAAATCACGCAACGCGCTCGCGGGTGTTGGCGTGAGCAACGTCGCCATCGGTCTCGTCGTGTCGTTCGTCGTTGCGTGGGCCGTGATCGCCGCGTTCCTCACGTATCTCAAGAGATATGGCCTCTCGCCGTTTGGCCTTTATCGCATCGCGCTCGGCGCCCTCGTTTTCTTCATGCTCGTCAAGTAGCCCCCTACACTCTTGACAGACGATACCCCGCGACTAGAGTGCGTGCCTCCCCAGGTTTCCCCCTCGACACTTTAGGATTCGTACTTCGATGCCGACCATCAATCAGCTCATTAATCAAGGTCGTGAAGCGGCTCGCGTCAAGACGGCGTCGCCGGCCCTCAAGAGCTGCCCGCAGAAGCGGGGTGTTTGCGTTCGCGTGTATACTACAACACCGAAGAAGCCGAACTCGGCGCTTCGCAAAGTGTGTCGCGTGCGACTTACCAACCAAATGGAAGTCACGTCGTACATTCCGGGTGAGGGCCACAACCTGCAAGAGCACTCGGTGGTCCTCATTCGCGGCGGACGCGTAAAGGATCTGCCGGGCGTTCGTTACCACGTCGTTCGCGGCACGTTGGACGCGTCGGGGGCCGTTGGCCCGTCGTCCACCAACAAAGCGAATCGCAATCGCAAGCGTTCGAAGTACGGCGTCAAGCGCCCGAAATCGTAGACGCGAATTTTTAGAAGCTTTAGATCTAAAGCTTCACGATAGAGAGCTCTGGAGACCTAAGAAATGCCCCGTCGACGTGAAGTCCCGAAGCGCCGGATCACTCCGGACCCCAAGTTCAAGGACAAGCTTGTTTCGAAGTTCACGAATACGCTGATGCTCGGCGGCAAGAAGGCGGTGGCGGAGGGGATCCTTTATGGCTCGTTCGACGTCATTGGCGAACGCTTCAAGGAGGAGCCGCTCGAGGTTTTTCGCAAGGCGCTCGACAACGTGAAACCGAAGCTCGAAGTCAAAAGCCGCCGCGTGGGTGGCGCAACCTACCAGGTTCCGGTGGAAGTTCGTCCGGAGCGCCGCGTGGCTCTTGCCATGCGCTGGATTGTACAATATGCGCGCGAACGTGGCGAAAAGACCATGCGTGAACGCCTGGCTGCGGAGTTCGTTGACGCTGCCAACGGGCGTGGAAACGCCGTGAAGAAGAAGGACGACACGCACAAGATGGCGGACGCCAATAAGGCCTTTGCTCATTACCGCTGGTAAGACTCGGTAATCCGCAGGCCCCAACGACGAGACCGCGTCAAATCGAAAGCGGTCTGGCATTTTGGCATGTGATCTGCTCTGCTGCACCGCGCAGATCGCAATGGAGGCCATCATGAAAAAGTCGTTTGTGCTCGTCGCTCTCGTCATTGTCATGGGTGGCTGCGAAAAGAGTCCTGAACCGTCGACCACGCACGCTGAGACGAAGACCACGGCGGCGCCGACGCCGGCAGCGGAACCCACGCCCGAACCCACGCGCGCCATCGATCCCAACGCGCCGAAGGACGTCGTGGGTGTTGCGGTGGCATCTCCGGATCACACCACGCTCGTCAAGGCGCTACAGGCTGCTGATTACGTTGATTCGCTTCACAACGCGGGACCGTTCACCGTCTTCGCACCCAACAATGCCGCTTTCGCCAAGCTGCCCAAAGAGACGTTGGATGCCCTTATGAAGCCTGAAAAGAAGGCTGATTTGCAGGACATTCTCAAGTACCACGTCACCACGACCATGTACGGTCTCAAGTCATTCACGGATGGTCAGCAACTCGCGATGGCCAACGGTAAGAAGGTGACCTTTCACGTCAAGGACGGCAAGGTAACGGTCAATGATGCGAACATCATTGGCACCGTTCAGGCAACGAACGGCATCATCCACGTGATCGATACGGTTCTTATTCCGAAGTAATGACTCTTCCCCTTAGGCATCGAGCGTGGCGATTGGTTCTTCGAAATCCGTGACGCGGTAGCCTTCGTTTGCTCGCGTGACGCGAACGAGGATTCTGCGTGTAGCGGTGGTGTCGATGCGAAAGTTCGCGATCTTGCCTGCCTCCACTTCGCGAACGAAGGCGTTTCGAGCGCGCCCGCGCCGTGCCGCGAGAACCGCCGCGAGAACACCCGTCGTGACACCAACGAACGCGAGGACTGCAGCGACCATGCTGATCACCGCATTGGCTTCGTCGTAGTCCCACGCGAGCAGGAACAACGCGGCACAGACGGTGATGATCGCACAGGCGATGCCGACAACCGCCTCGCCTCGTTCTTCTCCTGCGAGTCCTGCGTCCGCGAGTGTATGCGATGACATGATAGGAAGGCCGAAGCAGATGAGCGTCACGATGAGCGCAGGGACCCACACGACGGCCCCGAAGACGCCTCCAAATAGGATGCCGACGACGAACCCTCCGGCGATGTCGCCGATGCCGCTGATGTGGTCCATGCCGGCGAGAGCGAAGGTCAGCGCGCTGTTCGCCATCGCGAGCGGGATCGATGCGAGCCAACCCAAGCGAAACGTACTTTTGCCGATCGTTGCACGGTTTCGAAGCGCGATTGCCCATAGGAGCCCGAAGACCAGTGTTGAGATGCTCGATGCACGACCGATGTTCGTGCCGAGGATTTTTCCCAAGACACTCCCCGCCGTCGCGGCGAGCGAGGAGCCGAGTGCGAGCACGGCGAGCACGCGGAGCGCCGGCGACGAGCGGAAGATCTTCGGGACGGGGGTCATGGCGCGTTCGCGAAGGATTGCTTGGCGTTGCCGAGATCGTCGAGCACGGCGATCGGCTCCTCGAAATTCGCAACGCGGTAGCCTTCGCCTCCGGGAGTCACGCGAACGAGGACTCTGCCCGCGGCGGTCGTATCCACGCGAAAGTTCGTGATCTTGCCTGCCTCCACTTCGCGAACGAAGGTGCGCCGCGCGCGCCCGCGCCACGCCGCGAAAACCGTCGCAAGAACACCCGTCAACGCACCGATGAATGCGATGGTTGCGACGACGGTCATGCTGGTCACGTTAGGGTAGACCATATAGGTGTCAGGGTTGAAGGTGTCAGGGTTGACGTCCACAACCCTCCACGCACGCAGAAGCAGCGCAGCACAGATGGCGATGATCGCACTGATGGCGCCGACGACCGCCTCGCCTTGTTCTTCTCCCGCGAGCCCTGAGTTTGCACGTCGTTGAGACCAAGCGATCGGAAGGCCGAAGCAGAGGAGCGTCACGATGAGCGCGGGGAGCCACACGAGGGCACCGAAGGTTGCTCCTACGACCGCCATCTCAACGACGTTCGTGGATCCGGATCCGTCGAGAGCGTTGGCAAGTACGACGGCTGTTGCGCTGTTCGCCATCGCGAGCGGGATCGAAGCAAGCCAGCCAATGCGAACGGAGCTTTTGCCAATCGTTGCACGATGTCGAAGCGCCAGCGCCCATAGGAGCCCGTAGAACAGCGTTGCGAGACTCGATGCGCAAACGGCACTTGAGACCTTTGAACCGAAGATTGAACCAAGGCTCCCCAAGACACTCCCTGTTGCAGCGGCGAGGGAGAAGCCGACCGCGAGCACGTTGAGCACGCGAAGCGCGGTGAGCGAGCGGAAGATCTTTGAGACGCGGTGCGCGGCCATCCGTCCAATTGTAACGAATGCAACGCTACGGGCCTTCCCCGTCCTTCAGCCAAACGTGAAACTGTTCGAACGACTGGGTCGGGTGGTAGTGGGCATCGACCCATGCCGCGCTTTCGGCGCAGCAGTGTCGGAAGTCGTCGAGCGCGCGCGGGTAGGTGGTGAGCGGCGAGCCGTCGATGAAAACGAAGGCCGCCGGTGGACGGGCCTCGAGCTTTGCGAGCATGTCTCGCTCGTGATCTGTGCGCACTTGCTTGATGCGATTGGCCTGTTCGTCCGAGGGCTCGTTCTGCCAGCCGCCGTCGAGTGCTGCGTCCGCATTGAGATCGTACGCGTAGATGTACGGCGTCGCGCTTTTGCGGCGCGCGAGAAAGAGCAGATACGGATCCATCCCGTAGACTTGAATGCGCGCGTCCGAAGGCGTGCTCCGATCGAGATAGCGTGCAGCTTCGCGCATCTCCCACGGGTAGAAATCATTCGTGCGGAACGTCGCGAAGTATTCGGGATCGGCGCGACGCTTGGGTGTTTCGCCGCCCGCGAGGATCCACACGTTTCGCAGATGGGGTGATGCCTGCATGCTCGACGCAACTTCGAACGACAGCGCCGCGGCAGCCCCCAGCGCCACGTAGCGACCGAGTGGTCGGTGGCGCGGTGCGCTTCGGACGTGCTCCGCGAGCATTGCCGCGACGATGAGCCAACCGAGCGCCGTCAGCGCGGTGAGCGGATGGAAGTGGTAGTCGAAGCCTTTGTGCTGCAAAAATACGTTGCCGATCGCGGCGAAAATCGCGAAAGGCACGACGATGAGCCGACGAGAGAGCTCGCGCATCATGACGAGTGCAGCGAGCACCGCGGCGCAGGCGAGGCCCGTCGCCGTGGTCAAGAGTGGACCTTCTCCGCTGAAGATTTCGGGTGCGCTCTTGGCCCAGATGAAGCGGTAGACATTCGGCACCTCGACGAGCGAGACGCGAAGAAAAGCTGCTGCGTCACCATAAAGAAACAGATACGCGAGCGGGAGCGCCGAACCGAGCACGCCGCCGACAAGAAAGCTCACGATGCGCTGGCGCACGGGAAGGACACTTTGCTTGTCCGTGAACAAGACGGCCGCTTGCACCAGCGTGAAGAGCACGAAGGTTGGTTTGCCGAACCACGTGATGGTTGACAGCGCCGCGATGACGGCCATGCGCAAGGTTTCTGTGTGCTTGGTTTTCGCGGGCGCGAGAATGGATAAACCAATGCTCGGCAAGAGAAACCAATCGCAGAAGCTCTCACGCTGCGCTTGGTTCCAATAGGTGTAGAGCTGGTATTGCGCGGTGAGCACGACCCACGCGGCCCCTGCCCACGCCGCGCGCTCGAGCGTGCTCACTCGGCGTTTGCGGACGAGTGCCGGGATGCACGCGCCGACGAACGCGAAGGTCACGCCCGTTGCCCAGAGGTCCATCAGGTGGAAGCGATGCTCGTCGGCGCCGCCGAGGCGGAGCATGACGAGGTGGATCAGATGAACGAGCGGGCCGTTGACGTCGCGCACGTCGCGGTAGTCGACGTCACCTTGGCTAACGGCCCACGCGATGTATTGAAAGATCCCTTGATCGCGGCCGAGCGTCGTAAGCGAGGAGCGATAGGTGGCGTCTGCGACCCAGAAGAGCGGCACGAGCGCGATGACGAGTGGCGCCACGAGGCTTCGCGCAAGTCCGACGCGAGTTTTGTTGCCCGGGAGGATCCGGGGCAAGAAGGCGACGCGTGCATGATGCACATACCTCGCGAGGTACGTCGAAGGCTCGCGTTGCGTCATTGCGCGGCGCAGTTAATCTCGCAGCCATGTTTACGACAAGTCGTTGTTTTCAATGCCTTGACATCTCGTGCGACGCTGGTAAAAAGCGTCCCCCCTCCCTCCGGGCGATGGTCGCTCGCGGAGGAATCAGGTTCAATAGAACGCGAAATGCATAAGGCAACATAAGGATCGAGTGACCCCAGCGTGCTCTTTCGCATGAGAGCACATGATGCGGTACCTCGACACCCTCTCTGGACTCCCCGGACGTTCCGGGCCCGCTGAAAACGGCAGCGGGAGGGCCAGGGAGGGTTTCGTGCATTCTGCACCCTGTTCATCGGTTTCTCGGCAGCATTCCTCAATCTCAACGGAGAAGCAGACGTGGGCCGCGAATACTCGCTCGAGAGAACGCGCAACATCGGAATCATGGCCCACATCGATGCGGGCAAGACGACGACGACCGAGCGCATTCTTTATTACACGGGCGTCAACTACAAGATCGGCGAGGTCCACGAGGGCGCCGCGACCATGGATTACATGGTCCAAGAGCAAGAGCGCGGCATCACGATCACGTCGGCGGCAACGAACTGCTTTTGGCAGCCCGCGGAGGGGCCGCATGCGGGCGTTCGGCATCGCATCAACATCATCGACACGCCGGGCCACGTCGATTTCACGATCGAGGTGGAGCGGTCGCTCCGCGTGCTCGACGGTGCGGTAGCCGTTCTCGACGGTGGCAACGGAGTCGAGCCGCAGACGGAAACCGTTTGGCGTCAGGCCGACAAGTTTCACGTTCCGCGCATCGTGTTCGTCAACAAGATGGACAAGCTCGGTGCGGACTTCGAGATGAACATCAACTCGATAAAAGACCGCCTCGGCGTCATGCCCGTGCCCATCCAGTGGCCCGTGGGCGAAGAGGATCGACACAAAGGTGTCGTCGACCTCATTAAAATGAAGGCCGCCATCTTCGACGAGGAATCGAAGGGGCAGAAGTATAGCTGGGTGGATGTGCCCGCGGACATCTTGCCCACGTGCCTGGCGTATCGCGAGAAGATGATTGAGGCGTGCGCCGACGTCGATGACGTCATCATGGCAAAGTACATGGATGGCATGACGGGCGAGGTCACCGAAGTGGAGATCGTGAGAGCGCTTCGCACAGGCTGCACGTCCTTCAAATTCTTTCCCGTCCTTTGCGGCTCATCGTTCAAAAACAAGGGCGTGCAGCTCCTGCTCGACGCGGTGATCAACTACCTGCCTTCGCCGCTCGACATTCCTCCCGTCAAAGGCATCAACCCGTACAACGACAAAGAAGAAGAGCGCCAGGCCGATGACAAGGCACCGTTCGCCGGTTACGCGTTCAAGATCATCAATGATCCGCACGGCAATCTGACCTTCTTCCGTGTTTATTCGGGCACGGTTTCAAGCGGCACGATGGTCATGAATTCCACGCGCGGAAAGCGTGAGCGAATCGGGCGCATCCTTCGGATGCACGCCAACAAGCGCGAAGAATTGACGGAAGCCGACGCCGGCAACATCTACGCGGCCGTGGGCCTGAAAGATACGCGCACGGGTGACACGCTTTGCGACGAGAAGCACCTGATTGTGCTCGAGAAGATGATTTTCCCAGAGCCCGTCATCTCGATCGCGATCGAGCCGAAGACCAAGACGGATGTTGAAAAACTCGCGATGGGCCTTCAGAAGCTCGCGGCCGAAGACCCGTCGTTCCGCATGCATACGGACGAAGAGTCGGGGCAGACCATCATCAGCGGCATGGGCGAGCTGCACCTCGACATCATTTGCGATCGCCTCCGGCGCGAGTTCAAAGTCGAGTCGAACGTTGGCAAGCCCGAAGTGGCCTATCGCGAAGCAATTAGCAAGAAAGTTGCTTGCGAATACAAGTATGCGAAGCAATCCGGAGGCCGCGGGCAATATGGCCATGTCCTCATGGAGATTGAGCCGGGCGAGCGTGGCAAGGGCTTCGAGTTCGTCAACGACGTCGTGGGGGGTACGGTCCCAAGGGAATTCATCCCGGCGGTCGAAAAGGGTGTCCGCGAAGCCATGCAACGCGGCGTCCTCGCAGGTTTCCCGCTCGTTGACATGAAATGCCGCCTTTATGATGGCAGCTACCACGACGTCGATTCGAGTGCGGCGGCATTCGAAATTGCGGCATCGCTCTGCTTTCAAGATGGAGCGAAGCGTGCAGGTCTTCACTTGCTCGAACCGATCTTCAAGAACGAGGTCGTCGTCCCGGAGCAGTACATGGGCGACGTCATCGGCGATCTCAACGCACGCCGCGGGAAGATTCTCGGCATGAGCCAGCGCGGCAACGCGCAAGTCATCGATTCCGAGGTTCCGCTTGCAGCCATGTTTGGTTACGTGACGGATCTTCGTTCGCTCACGCAAGGGCGTGCAACTTCTTCATTGCATTTCTCGCATTACGCCCCCGTCCCCGCGACTGTCCAAGACGAGGTTGTCGCGAAGGTCAAGGGTACAACCAAGTAATCATTCCACATTGCAGTCTTCCCGGATCCGAGTGCGGTATCCGGCGAGTTACGGAGAGAGTCATGGCCAAAGAAAAATTCGCGCGAACGAAGCCGCACGTGAACGTAGGGACGATCGGACACATCGACCACGGGAAGACGACGCTGACGGCGGCGCTGGTGAAGGTGCAGGCGAAGAAGAACCTA
>WQYX01000122.1 GCA_009781005.1 Polyangiaceae bacterium
GGTCGTACGGCTTTTGTCGGACCTGCGGCGTACATACAGTACGCCTCGGTCCTGCGATGCGGCGTGCGCCCTTCTCGCTGCGGTCTCGGCCGTCTGCAGAAATCGCGTCATGAATGATCCGGGCTAGCGGTGCTTTATTGAATGCGTCTTGCATGTAATTGTACTCTCATGGAGAGTACATCCTAGCCGTGATGCAACACAGGCGCGGGCGCCCTCTCATTCGGAGCGCAGGCCATCGGACGGCCGGAGGCGCGCGGCATAGAGCGCCGGGAAGATCGTCGCCGTCAGGCAGATGAGGATCGCGATGGCACCCGTGACGAGGAACTCCTGCGGGCGGATGTTCACGGGTAGTTTCGATATGAAGTAAACCTTCGGATCGAGCGGGAAACCATAGGCCGCGAGCGCTTTGCATCCGCCCCAGCCAAGGAGCAGGCCGAGCGCCGTGCCAACGACACCAATGATTCCTCCCTGGTAGACGAAGATGCGCAGAATGGCGTCGTCGCTCGCGCCGAGTGCTTTGAGAAGCGCGATCTCCTTCTTCTTGTCGAGCACCACCACGATGAGCGTTGCGACGACCGTGAACGCCGCCACGACGATGATGAGTGCGAGCACGATGCTCATCGCAATCTGTTGAATGAGGAGCGCGGTGAAGAGGCCGTGATTGAGCTCGCGCCAATCCATCGTGTGGTAGACGCCGTTGGCGAGGCGCTTGTCGACTTCTTTCGCGATGGATGCCGCGCGCTCGACCGCCTTGTCGGAGACCTTCGCCTCGACACCGGTGACGCTGTCGCCTTGTTCGTAGAAGGCCTGCGCTTCGTAGAGATCCGTGTAAGCGAGCTTCGAATCGTATTGATCGAAGCCTGCCTCGAAGATCGCGATGACGCGAAACTGCTTGGCGATCGACGGGCGCGCACCGCTTGCGCCGAAGCTCATGCCGATCTGTGGAGATGTAATCTGCAAGCAATCACCGAGACCAACCGCGAGGCGCTTGGCGAGCGTGCGACCAATGACGACGCCCGGAAGCGATTTGACGAGTTCGGGATTTTTGCACGGATCGGAATCGAGACCCGCTGGAAGCACGTCGTCCTCTGGCAGCGTGCTCGCAAAACCTCCTGCGGGAGTCACGGCGCCGGCAGGCAAGAGCGCAGCATGCTCCGCGGGCGCACCCGCAGCGAGGATGGCGTCGATGGCATCGGGCGCTTTCGTGCTCGCGTCGGCCGACTCGGCGCTCGCGACGTCCTCCGCAGCTCCCGTTGCGATGAGGGTGCCGAGATCACTCGTTCCCGCGTCCATCCCGGCGTACGGCCGCTCCTTGTCCTCGGCAATCCGTTGCTCGATCGCCTTGAGCAGACCGAGCGTGCCACCATCTTGTGAGATAGGCGCATCGTCGTCGGAGGTCCCTCCGCTCGCACCGCCCCCGTCGGTTGCACCTTCATCGTTGCCGTTGAGATCAGGAAGAAGGTTGTCGCCGCGCGGCGACTCGGGCGGCGCCGCACCAGGCTTGCGCATCCCATCGAGCGAGCCTTCGACGATGTGCCTCGGTAAATCGAGCACCTTTGGCATCATCACCGGATCAACGCCCTTGAGAAGCACGCCGGTGGCCGTACGATCGCCGTGCGTGACCATCATGGGGTTGATGACGAACGGCTCCACGGCGACGACGCCCGGAAGCGATTCGACCTTCTTCATCACGTCGCGGTAGTCGCGGAAGTGAACCGCGTATTTGAGCACGATGACGTGCGCGTTGACACCGAGCACTTTCTCGCGGAACTGATCCTGGAAGCCACCAGTCACGCTCATCACAATCGCGAGCGCTGCAACGCCAAGCGCGACGCCGAAGATCGCGATGAGCGTGATCACCGATACGAACGCACGCTGTTTCGACCCGAGGTAGCGGAGTGCAATCTTGACGGGGTAACCCATGGGGTCGTGGCGGAGCTCCTAGCACGGGATCAGGAAAGGCGGCGCGCAACGGTCAAGGTTGCCCTATAGTGCTGTCCCCGTTAGTTTTGGCGAGGCGAACACGTGCCATGCGTGCTTCACTTCTTCCAAAAAAGTGAAGGTCTTCTCAGTCTTCGCGCAACAACTTTCCCGACCATGCCGAATCGAACCGGTACAACCGCGGTGAGACTGCCGTGTCCGACTCGATGAATCCTAAAACAACGCCCCTCCCAAGCGCCGGAAGCCCAGCGGGCGCCGGCGGCGCATCTTCTTCCCAGCCAGGCGTCGAAGCCTTGGTCGGTCGCACGCTGGACAACCGTTACTTCGTCGAGGCGGTGCTCGGCGAAGGAGGCATGGGAGTCGTCTATCGCGGTCGCCACAAACTGATCGACAAACGCGTGGCCATCAAGGTTCTGCGCGGAGACTTCGCGGCGAGCAGCGAGATGACCGAACGCTTCCTGAACGAAGCAAGGGCGGCATCGAGCATTGGCAATGCGCACATCGTCGACATCTCCGACTACGGGCGCACGGAAGAGGGAGCCGCGTACTTCGTCATGGAGTACCTCGACGGCGCAAGCTTGGCCTCCCAGACGGAGAACGGCAAGGTCGTGCCGGTGCCAAGGCTCATTTACATCGCCAAGCAGATCGCTCGAGGCCTGGCCGCGGCACACGAAGCGGGCATCGTGCATCGCGATCTCAAACCCGACAACGTGATGCTCATCCAGCGCGGCGAAGATCGCGACTTCGTGAAGATCCTGGATTTCGGCATCGCGAAGATCAACGGCGAAGCCGGTCGTCTCACGCGCGTGGGCAGCATCTTCGGGACGCCACACTACATGTCGCCGGAGCAAGCGGCTGGACTGCCCGTCGATCACCGCACCGACATCTATGCGCTCGGAATCATCCTCTACGAGATGGCCTCAGGAAAAGTTCCGTTCCACGCGGACAACTTCATGGGGATCCTCACGCAGCACATGTATCGGGTCCCCTCGCCACTCCGAAACGTCGTGCCGCTTCCGCAGGAGATCCCACCGGGGCTCGAGGCCATCGTCCTCAAGTGCCTCTCGAAGAAACCCGACCTCCGTTACCAATCGATGGACGAACTCGCCGCCGACCTCGAGAAGGCCGAACGCGGCATGGTTCCGAACGCCGTCACGGAGATGATGAGCAGGTCGGGGAACTTCAATGTTCCGGCAGACTATTTCCGCCAGATGAACCGCGCGAGCGGCTCTTCAACGACGCCGCCTCCGCGCAGAAAGAACATTGTGCTCTGGGTCGCGGCGATAGGCGTCATTGGTCTCGGGCTCGTCGTCGCAGCCGCCGTCTTCATCGCGCCTTCCTTCATCAAATTGAAGCATCCGATCGAGAACGCAGCGAACGCCGGCACGGTGAACACGGCGGCATCGGCATCGGCGAGTGGTGTCGTACCGCCGGTCGAGGCCCCGCCGCCCGTCGCAAAGAAAGTGGCTGCGAAGCGCGTCACCATCGTGCCAACGCCGGCCGATGCAACGGTGACGGTCGATGACAAGAACCTCGGCACAGGCGAAAAGACTATCGAGATTCCCCCGAGCGGAACGCTGACCGTCAGAGTCGAGCGCGCAGGCTACACATCACGTACGGTGATCGTGGACGGAAACAACAGCACGGTTGCGATCCAGCTCGATCGCGAAGTCGCGGCGCCCGTAACAAGGCCAGGAAGGCCACCCCCGCCAAGGGTCAATGCCGCCAACGGAACAGCGCCAGCAAGATCCGCGACACCCGACGCCGGCGCGGCACCTCCAGTCAACAAGCAGACCCGCGCATCGTGTCCTGAAGAGTGGGATCCATTCATGGAGACCTGCACGAAGCACCGCTGACCGCTTTCGATTTGACGCGATCTCATCGTTGGGGCCTGCGGTGCGGTCCTCAAAGCCTTCAAGGCTGTTCCGGTCCGCTCCTCGGCCCCGCCTCGATCTCGCGTCAACTTGAAAGCGGTCTAGCCTGAATGCCGCTCACTTAAGCCTCAAACTTCAGGGCAAGCTACAAGATGGAGTAGATGCGTGCTCGCTGGTCCCCAATATGGAGCATGTCGATCGCGCTAAATGAGCGGCATTGGGTCTAGCCTCGATTCGCTCGCGACGGCTGGTAACCATGCTCTAAGAATGAGTGCATGATGCACACGTGCAATTCGTTCACGGCGACGAACCGTCACGCTCAGGGCTTGTAGCGCGCGCCATTGAATGTATAGCGCAAGCTTTTGATCCTGCCCCACGGAAGGAGCAGGGGCTCGATCGCGCCTCCGGGTTTGTCTTCGAGCCACGGATAATTCTTCTCCGTCCAACCCGTTGCCACGCCCGGCCGCACATCGATATCGAAACCCTTCCCACTCTTCGCAGGAACGAATTGAACGGAACCCTGAACGCGTTTTGTCCCTGCCTCGCGTCCGGTCTCGATGGCGAAGATGCGCCGGATGCCTCCGCCTTTCACTTGGTAGACGAAGAGGCCTTCGACATCGACGCGCTCGCCAGAGTCGGTCGTCGCATGGTGCACTCCGCGCACGATGATGTCGGCCTTTCCGTCACCGGTGACATCGCGCGCAGTCATCTCCGAGATGTCTTTGTCGGTGTCGAACTGCGACAGTGACGCGAACGCGTAAGCGTTGCCTCCCTTGAAACCGGGGCCGAAGACGACGATGTCGCGCCCAACGAGCATGAGCCGTTCCGGACGCGCATCGCCGTCCACGTTGACCTCGTAGTCGAACCGCGGCTTCGCGGCCGCGGGCACGCCGTGATCGCGGTAGTACGCGTCGATCGCGGACTTGCTGACGCTCGATCCTTTTTGTGGTGTCGGTACATCGCGCGCAGCGCGCGGCTCGCTTGGCGGCGCAGAGACGCTGCCGGCTTGCAGCACCTCGTCGGTCTTGACGAACTTCCCCTTCTCGTACCGGAACGTGCGCGACTTGACGGTGCCCCACGGCAAGACGATGGCGCCGTTGCCCTCGGCCACGAGCTCTCGGAAGTTCGACGAGTCCCAACCTACCGAGGGCTCAACGCTCACCTCGATGCCTTTGTCTGAGATGTGCACGGCGTTCGACACGTGCTTTTTGCCGTCGACCGACGCAACGGCAATCTCTTGCGAGAAGATCGTGACGGGTTCGTCGCCGTTCGTGAGAGACCAAATTTCGAGGTTCTCATGGCGGGCACCGTTCACCGCGAAGCGACGCCGGACGACGAGATCGTCTTTGCTTCTGCCTTCGAAGCGTCGCGTGTCGAGCGACGTGATCTCGCCGTTGACCTCGCGCCAGAAGAACTGCTTGCCGCGGCGATAACCAGGCCCGCAAATCGTGAAGAAGTTGCCGAAGACGCTAATTCTCTCTTTGCGCTCATCGCCCACGACATCCGCGAAGACGTCGATCTTCGGTGGTTGCCCGGCGAGGCGTTTCGGACCAAGCAGTCCATCGACCACCGCTTGCTCGGGCGCGGTGGGCATGGCGGGCAGATCGAGCGGTTTTTCGGCGCTGCCCGGACCCGTGGCAAGGACACCGCGCACGCTGCTGCCGTCTCCATCCACGTAGCGGAAGGTCGCGCGCAGACCCACGCGCGTCGTGCGCGCTTCGGCAAATGCGGACCAGGGAACGAGAGCCTCGAAGGTGTAGCCGCCTTTCATGTCGGCCTCCGCGACCTCTGCGCCGACAACCACCTGGCCCCTCGCAGGGCCCGCCGTCCACTTGACGATGCCGGCCCTCTCGCCGGGTTTTCCAGGCCAAAACCCGATCTCGTAAGCGGCGAGCGCACCGCGACCCGATGGAAACGCAATCGCCATCACGACGTGATCGTCCGCATCACCGAACGACGCGTTGCGTGCGAGCCTCGGATCGATCACCTCGCCGCCCACGTAAAGCTTGCTGTCGTCGTACTGCACGGCAACGCTGAAAGCGACGCCGGGCGTCGTGCCGGAGATCGTCTCCGCCGCCGACAACGGGTTTGGCCATTCCTTGAGAACGCCATCGAGCTTCACGGGGTTCTTGCTCACCACCGGCGTGGCGGAAAGCGGCCCCGTCATCGCGATCTCGTCACCGGTCGCGCCGTCGGCCTCACGGTTTCCGGCGCCGCCGAGCGCCGCAAGCCCGCCTTGCGCCGAGGCGATCTCACCGATCGACTCGCGCTTGTCGTCGTGCCCGTCGACGCGAGCAGGAGACTTCACCTCACCACCATCTCGGCCGCAGCCACACGCAACGAGGCCGAGGAGGATCCCAAATGTGTACTTTGCACGCACCTTGCGTTGAAGCATCTTCAGCACCTCGATCATCGGAACGATCGACGCCGACAGCGCGACGAGCACGAGCCACTCCACACCCGAGAGCGCGAAGGTCTTGAACACGTCGCGCAAGCTCGGGACGAGCACCGCGACGAGATGAATCGCGGCGCTCGCGAGGATGGAGAGCAAGAGCATCGTCGGCAGGATCGGGCGCAGCGAGAACATCGACGCCGTAAACGAACGACAATTCATCGCGTGAAACAGCGGTGAGAGCGCGAGCAACGAGAACGCGATGGCGCGTCCATAATAGATGGGCGGCACACCGGGCTGCCCCCAAGGCCAGTAGTAACAGCCGATGGCCAGGGCCCCCATCAGGACGCCGACCGTCGCGATGCCGAAGTAGTCGCGCGCGGCGAGCAGGCTGGACGTGGATTTGCGCGGTGGCTCGAGCATCTGGGCCTTGTCAGGCGGATCGATGCCGAGAGCGAGCGCAGGCAACCCGTTCGTCACGAGGTTGATCCAAAGGATCATCAGCGGACGAAGGCTCGGCAGCGACGGCATCACGCTCGCAACGAAGACCGTGACGAGCAACCCCGCGTTCGATGACAAGAGAAAGAAGATGAACTTCTGAATGTTGCGCCAGATCGCGCGCCCTTCGCGCACCGCATCGACGATCGTGGCGAAGTTGTCGTCGGCGAGCACCATGTCGGCAGCCTCGCGCGCGACGTCGGTGCCCTGCTTGCCCATCGCGATACCGATATGAGCCTCGCGCAACGCCGGTGCGTCGTTGACGCCGTCGCCGGTCATGGCAACGACGTGGCCGCGCGCTTTCAGGGCTCTGACGATGCGGAGTTTCTGCACGGCGGTCACGCGCGCAAAGACGCGTACGTGATCCACGCAATGCGCGAGCGCCTCGTCCGAGAGCTTCTCGAGATCGGCGCCCGTGAGTGCGATCGCGTCGTCTTCCCAGAGACCGAGCTCCTGCGCGATGGCAACCGCGGTGAGCTTGTGATCGCCGGTGATCATGACGGCGCGCACGCCCGCTTCATGGCACACCGCGACGGCTTCTTTTACGCCAGCGCGCGGTGGATCAATCATCCCAACGAGGCCGATGAAGGTAAGGCGCTCTTCGATGTCGAGGCTCGGGCGACCATCGGTCCTGCTCGAGACGGGACCTTCGTCGCCGCGCGAGGCCTTCGTTGAAAGCTCGCGCCGGCAGACGGCGAGCACGCGCAGCGAGGCGCGACTCATTCGCTCCGCTTCGCCGAGGATCACTTTCTTGTGCGCGTCATCGAGTGGGGCGATGCCGCCCGTCATGCGCTGCGCGACGCATCGAGGGATGAGCACGTCGGCGCTGCCCTTCGTGTGCGCGATCTCGCACCCACTCTCGTCGAGCGTCACCACGGTCATGCGCTTGCGATCGCTGTCGAAGGGGATCTCTTTGACGACGTGATGGCACGACGTGACCGACGCCTTCTGGACACCACACTTCGCAGCGAGCGTCAGCAGCGCGCCCTCGGTCGGATCTCCAACCACGCGCCAGACGCCATGATCCGACTCGAGCTCGGCGGTGTTCGCGAGTGCGATCGTAGCGAGCAGATCCGAGAGGGCACCATCGTTGGCGACGTCCGCCGGAGCACCTTCGAGATCGACGATCCCTCCTTTGGGATCGTAACCGGTGCCCGTGACTTTGAAGGACGCGCCGCCCGCGAAGATCTCGCGCACCGTCATCTCGTTTTGCGTGAGCGTGCCCGTCTTGTCCGAGCAGATGACGGTGGCCGACCCGAGCGTCTCGACCGCGGCAAGCTTGCGAACGATGGCGCCCTTCTTTGCCATGCGCTGCATGCCGAGAGCGAGCGTGATCGTGGTGATGGCGGGCAGGCCCTCGGGGATCGCGGCAACCGCGAGGCTCACGGCCTCGAGCAAAAGAATGTGCCACGTGTCTTCGCCGCGAATGAGACCCCAGATGAAGATGACGGCGCTGATGGCGAGACACGCCCAGAGTACGCGTTTGCCGAAGTGATCGAGTTTTTCCTCGAGGGGCGTTTTCGTCTTCTTTTGCGTGCTCAAGAGCGCACTGAGCTTGCCGAGCTCGCTGTCTTTGCCCGTTGCAACGACGAGCGCGCGGCCCCTGCCACGGATGACGGACGTGCCCGTGAAGAGCATCGTTTGCCGATCACCAATGGGTGCGTCGTCGGGCAGATTCGCGCGTGCGTCCTTGGCAACGGGCATGGACTCGCCCGTCAATGCCGCCTCCTCGGTCGCAAAGTTGACGGTCTGCAAGAGCCGCGCGTCCGCAGGCACGGCATCGCCGGCTTCGACCTCGAGCACATCGCCAGGCACGACGGTGGCGGCGTCGATGATCTTGACTTGATCACCACGGCGCACGCGCGCCGTCGGCGTTTGCAATTTCTTGAGCGTGTCGAGCGCCGCTTCGGCTTTGTACTCTTGGTAGTAACCAAGAACCGCATTCAGAACGACGATGAGCGCGATCGCAATCGCGTCGCCGTAGCGCATCAGAAAGGTCGAACCCGGATGTTTGGTCGCGCCGCTGAAGGTTGCGATGACCGCAGCGCCGATGAGCGTGAGCACGATGGGGTTCGCGAACTGCGCGAAGAAGCGCTTGAGAGCGCTCTCGGGCGGCGCAGTGGGGAGCTCGTTCGGACCGTACTTCGCGAGGCGCGAAGCTGCGTCCTCGTCGGTCAAGCCCCGGGCAGCGTCGGCATCGAAGCGCGCAACGAGCGCTTCACAAGCCCCCACATGCCACACGTCGACCTTCGCGACATCGCCGACAGACGTTTCCCCAGGAGGCGTCGCCAGCACGGGTTGCATGTGTGTTCCTTAGAGCATGTTTACCAGCCGTCGCGAGCGAATCGAGGCTAGGGCGGAGCGCGAGGAGCCCGCGTAAGCGTACTTGAAGTACGTGCGCAGGCACCGCAGCGCCCAACCGACGTATCGATTCGCGCCGCAGGCTGGTAAACATGCTCTTAGCGACCGGCCTTGCGTTGCTGCTCACGTGCTTGCTCCGCCTCGAGCTCCTCGAGCGCGGCGGCGAGTTCGTCTTGCTCGGTGCGCAGCGTCGGCGGTGCCTCCGCTGACGCTGCCTCCACCCGCGTCGGCACTTCGGCCGCCGGCGCGGGCGCCTCTTCTGGCGGGAGCATGCCCATCTTTCGTTTGAGGGCTACGAGGTCTTCGTCAGCACCGGCCGTGCGTTCGAGGTGCTGAAAGCGGCTCGCAAGAGTGTCGCCCGTGTACTCTTCCTGAATTTCGCCTGCGGCCTCGGCCTCGGCTTCGAGCTGATCGATCTTGCCCTCCATGCGATCGAAGGTTTCGAACGCGCTCTGATCGCGAAGGCCATGCATTGTTTCTTGAATGGACTTCTGCGCCTCAGCACGCTTCTTCCGGGCGACGAGAATGTTCTTCTTGCGTTTGGCCTCTTCGATCTTGTCGTTCAGCATCCGAAGAGCCTTCTTCAGCTGATCGACGGACGTCTTTTGCTTCGTCCACTGCTCGTTGAAGGTCTGGGCGAGCTGGTCGTGCTCCTTTTTGCGCGCCAGCGCTTCCTTCGCGAGCTCCTCGTTGCCGGCGCGCACCGCCATCATGGCGCGCCGCTCCCATTCGCCCGCTTGCGCCATCTCCTGCTCGTATTGCTTGGCGAGGCGCTTCTCGTCGGCGATGGACGAAGCGACTTGTTTTTTCGCCTCGACGAGCTGCGTGTTCATGTCGAGAACGACCTGATTCAGCATCTTCTCCGGATCTTCGGATTTGCTGATCAGATCATTGAGGTTCGACTTTATGAGCTGGGCGAGGCGGCTGAAGATCCCCATGGGTCAGGCATTCCTTTGCGAAGAGTGCGCGGCGCGGAGGCTTTCTTTGGATAGCTCGGCGAGCTTTGGGACCTGCGCGGCAAGGGTCACGTCGATCTCGTCGAGCGCCGCGGCGAGCTCGTTGAAATCGAGGTTCTCGAGTTCGAGCGCGCTGACGAGAACGATCTCACCATCCTCCAAACCGAAACTCGTATGCACGAGCGATTTGGCATTGATGACGAGCAGCTTTTCGTAAAGCGCACCGTTGACCGCCGCGTCTCCAACGACACTGCCGATGTGAACTCGGAAAAGGACGATGGGCGGATCGACCCGCATGGCAATGGGCGGCATTTTCTCGCCGCCACGGATGAGAAACGTTCCGGGCTGATCGTCAACGGCCGAGTACCGCCGGTTCATTTTTTCGAGGTAGGCCTCGACATCGTAAACGGTGCGCATGGACTTTTTCGCTCGCTCGGACTCTCGGGACCGTGCGCGAAGGACGCACTCGCCCGGCGGACCCGCGTAGAAGTTCGCCTTTAGCTTAGTCAGGGCTGTCGCTCGTCGCTACGTCTTCGTGCTAACGGTACCTGGGATGGCGTCGACGTCTGCCCTCGCGCCTGGATCCGTCGTGGGGGGAATTTATAAGATTCGCCGGTTGATCGGCCAGGGAGGGATGGGCGGGGTGTATGCCGCGGAGCGACCCGACGGCGAAGAAGTTGCCATCAAGGTTCTGCACGAGCGCGCCGCAAAAGACCCCGGTTTGGTCGCGCGTTTCAACCGTGAGGCGAGCATCGCCAAAGAGATTCGGTCGCCGTTCGTGGCCGCCGTCCTCGGCGCCGGCAAAGACAACGACGGACACTTGTGGATCGCGTTCGAGCGGCTGATCGGCGAAGGGCTCGACGAGCGCCTCCGGCGCGAGCAATACCTCTCGTTCGCCGAGGTCGCGCCTATCATCGAGGACGCACTCCAGGGGCTCCAAGCCGCCCACGCCGCGCGCGTCGTCCACAGGGACATCAAGCCTGCAAACCTCTATATCGAGAGGCGCGAGCTGTCTCCGCAGGAAATCGCAGCGGGTGAGCACGATGAGCGCACCCGCATCCTCGATTTTGGCGTGTCCAAAATGAAGGCGGCCACGCCGCGGCGCAACGAGCCGTCGCTCACGGCATTCGACGCCACTCTCGGCAGCTTCGCGTACATGGCACCCGAGCAAGTGCGAGGCTCGGCGCGCGTCGACGGGCGCGCGGATCTGTATGCCCTCGGTGCCGTCGCATTCCGCGCTCTCGCGGGGCGGCTGCCTTTCGATGGCGCGAACGCGCTCACCCTCATCGCTCTCAAGCTCGATCGGGATCCGCCCACACTCGCGCAAGCAACAGGGGAGATATGGCCCGCGGCGATCGAGCGGTTTCTGTCCAAAATCATGGCGCGCGACCGAGACAAGAGATTCGCTTCGGCGAGCGAGGCGCTCGAAGAGTGGCGCAACGTGTGCGGCGTGATGGGGGACTCACCGCATCATCGGCACAGCTCCGCGCCACCCGGTCCTCCAGCACCCGACGACGTCACAGAAGCGGTGTCAGGTACGCATTCCGACGAGTAGACCGATTTCGATTTGACGGGCAGGCACGGGGGCCTGCCCCTACAGCCCACAACGCATCGTAGGGGCGGCCCCCCGTGGCCGCCCTCCTCCTCGCCATTCCGACGAGTAGACCGATTTCGATTTGACGGGCAGGCACGGGGCCTGCCCCTAC
>WQYX01000123.1 GCA_009781005.1 Polyangiaceae bacterium
CGCAGTCTGCTCCAACGAGACAGCCCATGCCGTCGAGGCATGCAGGCGCCATTGAGCCGCCACAGTCGATATCCGTCTCATCACCATCTTTCTTGCCATTGGCCGGTGACGGTGTTCGACAAATCCCCTGAGAACAAAGATTCGATACGCAATCGATGGCGATCGTGCATTTGTCACCGACTTCGCATGAAGCAACCAAAGGGTTGCAATCGCTCGATGCAGCGCCGACCTCATCCGAGGAGCTGCCCGAGCAAGCGATAGGAACCGAAATAAGTATTACCAACGCCCCGTGCGCGAGCATCCTACGCATGTTGATCATTATAAAAATCTCCTAAAAGTGTAAGGGGGCCCCTTCTGCTTGGCGAAGGCATGATTCATGGTGCTCCCGCTTCGGAAAATCCATCCACGAGGCATGCCAGCCGCTCTGGACAGCTTGACGTGCCAAGGAGTTGCTTTGGAAACAACAAAAAACTACGAATCGTGGATGAACGCCACGTCATTAGACAATAACCTGGATCGTCTTTTGATCATCGTGGGATGATGATCGATCCGGATAGGGCTTCACTTCGAGATGGCGAAACGCTAGCAGCGGCGGAGCCCGGTCATTTCGATCCGCGAAAACGCCTTCTTATAAGCCGCAAAATTGCCGCCATGGCGGACAGCATCAAGAACCGCCAAGCCCTCCTCAGGACCACCCTGCGCGAGCACATATTCGACCCACGTCCACTTCGCGCTCACCGATCGCGCGTCGACGCGACCGCGAAGTCCACGCCGTAAGCGCTCGAGGCGCTTTTCGATGATATCGATTCCTGCGAAGGCCTGGCCATCCATTGGAGTGTTACGCTTTGCACAGAACGGCGCGATGCCGAGAGCGATCGGAACGATTTTCGACAGTTCCGTGGTGAAGCGAACGCACTCGTCAATATCTTCGTCCATTTCGTTTGGCAGCCCCATCATCAAATAGAGCTTCAATCGATCCATGCGATGTTTCTTCGCGAGCTCGGCGCAACGAAGAAGGTGCTTCTCTTTCGCCTTTCGCTCGAGCTGCTCGCGCATCCTCTCGCTCGGCCCATCCATCGCCGTTGTCAGCGTGCGATAGCCGGCGCGTGCAAGCGCCGAGACGAAATCGTCGGTCATGCGATCGGGCCGGAGCGACGAGAGTCCTACCTCACGCCCTTGATCGGCAAGCGTATTGACAATGCTCACGATCTTCGGGTGATCGCTGACCGCGGCGCCAACGAGCCCAACGCGCTCGGCATCCTTGGGAATGAGCTCGAGGATTTTTTCCATGGGGGCAAGGCGCATTCCACCGTTCGTCGATCGACGCATGACGCAGTACGTGCAACGACGCGAGCAACCCCGTCCGGTTTCGATAAGAAACATATTGCTCAACACCGTTTCGGGCGTGCGGATCGCCGCCCAAGCGGGAATCATCTCGTCGGGCACTCTGGCCACGACGGGGAGCGAGGTGCCATGGATGACAGGCACGAAAACGTGGGGCACGCTCGCCAACGCTTTTAGCCTGTCTTCGTGGCGCGGAGTGGATTCGAGAATGCGAAGGATCGTCATCGTGATTTCTTCGGCCTCGCCGATCACGATGGCATCGCAGAAGGGAGCAAGTGGCAGCGGATTCGAGAAGGTGAGTGGGCCACCTGCGAGCACGAAGGGATGATGATGGCCATGACGTTCTTCGCGCAGCGGCGGCACGGAGGCGGCATCGAGAAGGCGGACAAACCGGCCAATCTCGAGCTCATATGCCACGCTCACGGCGATAACAGGAAAGATCTCGATCGGCGTTCGCGACTCGTAGCTGACGGGCCGCCCTTGCATGGCGAGGTTGGTTTCGGCCTCGTCGTCAAGCATGACGCGCTCACATGAAAATCCAGGGCTCTCCATGATTGCGCGGTAAATGCGCTGGTAGCCAAGGGAACTCATGGCCATGGCATACGGCGATGGATACGTGAGTGCGACGGTGAAGGGTGCCTCCTTGTCGATTCGCCCGATCTCCTTGGTCAGACGCGTTCGGATGCGGGCTTCACGATCGAACTTCAACAATCCTCTTGAGTGCGGCGGGTGATGGATTCGTGCAGTTTAGCAGAAGGGCGTGCGACGTCGGCGAAGATCCATGGCGGCACGCCCGGTAAACACGCTCTTAGACCCGTCGAAGATCCCATGCTAGAGAGGCCGCCCCCAATGGCCCCCCCCGCAATCGACCCCGCCGACCCCCGCGCGCCCTCTGGGCCGGGCAATGCCGACTGTGCCATCGACGCTCTTGAATTCGCAGCTGTCTCCGCGGAAAAGGGGCATCTCGTGCAGGCGATCCCGCCTGTTCCCATCGAGGACGTGCGCCTCGCTCTAAAAGAGCATCCAGCCGTGGTGCGCTCGAAGCTCGATCGCGTCGTGATGGGTCAGGATCCGGAGCTCGGTCTCGACGTGCTGCTTGACAGCGGACTGCTTCGCGTCATCTTCCCCGAAGTGCATGCCATGGTTGGTTTCGGCGACGGCGACTGGCGTCACAAGGACGTGTGGAAACACACCAAGCAAGTCGTTCGTCAGGCCGAGGGACGCATCGAGCTGCGCTGGGCGTCACTCTTTCACGACATTGGCAAAATCAAGACGCGATCCGTCAGCCCTGACGGCAAGATCCATTTCCTTGGTCACGCCGAAGTCGGTGCGCGCATGTTCGACAAGCTCGAACGGCGCCTCGGCATGTTCTCGCCCGAACCCGCACTTCGTGACACCGTGCGCTTTCTTATCTTGCACCACCTGCGCGCCAACCAATACGAACCCACTTGGACAGACAGTGCAGTGCGTCGCTTCGCGCGCGAGCTCGGAGAACATCTCGGCGATCTGATGTGTCTGGCACGCGCAGACATCACCACCAAGCGCCCCGAGAAGAAGCGGAAGGGCCTGAGTCAGATCGACGAGCTCGGAGCGCGCATCTCCGCGCTCGCCGCCGAAGACGCCAAGCTTCCACCCTTGCCCTCCGGCGTGGGGGATGAAGTCATGAAAGTATTTGGCCTGCCGCCGTCGAGACAGATCGGTGTCATCAAAAAGATGCTGGAAGCTGCCATCGAAGCGAGCGAGATCGAAGCGCGCCTGCCATCCGAAGCCTACGTGACGTTTATTGCGAAAGACCCCGCACGCTTCGGAATTTAAGTAGACCCCTCCGCGCGCTTCGCCTTCGGCTCGCTGCGCGTGCTCCCCTTGGGCTGGTGCTCGTCAGGCGGGCCAAGGCGCCGCGGCGCCGTAGGAGGGGCGCAGCATGCTTGCCGCCCCTACAGCCGTGGGCCCGCCTTCCTGCGCGCCGCCAGGGGAGCCCGTGGGCTGTCGCACCCTGACAAGACTGCGGCATCACGCGGTTTCTATCTTATGATCTCCGTTAAAGCGCTCCAATCCTTATCCTGCCAGCCGTTTGCGACCGCCTGCTCGAGCTTGGCGCGCAATGCCTCCGCGCTCGAGAGTGAAAGTTTCACGTCTCCCGCGGCTTCGATCATCAGTCTTACGTCTTTGAGGCCGCCGGTCACCGTGAAGCCCGCGGTATCGAAATCACGATGGCCCACTTTCACGATATAATCTCGTGTTGCCGGATTGGCGAAAAAGCCATTCAGCATTTGAGAAACGAGCTCGAGAGAAATCCCCGATCTCTCTGCCCAAACCATGGCTTGACCGATGAGATCGATTGAAGAAGCAACCAAAAAGTTGACAATGAGCTTGGCAATGGCGGCCTGACTCGGCTGCTCGCCCACGACGATGATTCCAGGGGCGTACGTTGCAACGAGAGGTCGAGCCATTTCCACCTGGGCGGAATTGCCAGCCAAGAAAGTCATGAGCTGCGCGGCCACGGCCACCGGCACGCGCCCAGCCACCGGCCCTGCAATATAATGGCATCCTGCGGCCGCATGCGCTCTTCCCAATTCGTCGGAAAGTGTGGGGGATATGGTGCTGGTCCCAATATGGACCGCTCCCGGGCGCATTCCCGACAGAAGACCATGCGGCTCCAGCACCACGGCGCGCACCGAGTCGTCGCCTTCGAGACTCGAAATCACGAAGTCGGCCTCCGCAGCCGCGGCGGCCGGAGATTCAGCCAGTTTTGCGCCGAGCTCGAGGAGCGGGGCCGCCTTCTTCGCAGAACGATTCCAGACCACGAATGGATAACCTGCCCGTCGGATGTTGGTCGCCATCGCAGCGCCCATTTTTCCTAATCCAACAAAGGCAACGGTTTGTTTCTCTGTCATCGAGTCCTCCCATCCAGGATGTGTTCCCACCCGAGTTTCTAGGTGGAAACGAATTCATTTCTTCTTCTGCGTTCGTAGCCGATTCTCCAGTGCCGAGATCGTCCTCGTGAGCGATCCTTCGTGCACGCAGGCAAGCGCGTCCTTCTTCGACCAATGCCAATGATTGGGGTAGCGCGCGGGCACCATTTGCTTGAGGAATGCAAGGGTACGTTCATCGCCGTCGTTCTGAGCGCGATCGAAGAGGGCCTTCGCGTTGCACGTCATTCCCGCGGCCTGCAGATCGACGGTCACGGCGAGTGCGGGCGTCATCTTCGCGCGATCGCCTTTCTGCAGGATCGCCCGCGCGCGCGCCGCAGCCTTCGGATATTGCGCGCCAGAAACGCCATAGGCAATGTCGTAGAGATCGTCCCAGCCGATCGTGCCCATTCGATTTGCGAGCAAGGAGAAAGCTTCATCTACCGCGGGCTTGTCAGCAACCACTTTGTTGCCTTCCTTGATGGCCGTGTCGCGAATCTCGATGCGCAACTTGATGTACCGCCGCACGTCGAGATTCGGATTCGCCTTGAGAATGGCGCCTGCCTCGCGCATTGCGTCCTGCGATCGATCCGTCGCGCCGTAAGCGACGAGCAGCGCACGACGCACGTCGTCGCGACCGTCGGCGCTGTCGCCAAGTTCCTCGAGTTGTTTGATGCCCGAGCCGTAGTCGCCGCGTTCAATCATGGCAATCGCGTCGGCGATCTGTCGATCGAGCGGAGTCGCGCTCGCGACGTCGCTCGCATCGATCGAAGCGTCCGCGGCATCGTTGATCTTCGCGGCGCGCCCGCTGCGCACAGCCACGATCGTCGCAACGAGGACGATGATGCCGAGCACACCCGCGCCCGCCGCAGCGAGCCATGACTTGCCAGCCAAGAGAGCCTCGAGCCTCGCGAGCGCGCTCGGCTCTTCCGGTTGTCCGTCAGGGTCGACGGGATTGGGCGGCGCGAGCGAGATCGAGCTGCCCGTCGCCGAAATCGAAGGAGGGAGGCTCGGGGGCGGAGGCGCGTAGCGAGGATCGATGACGCCGGCGTTTGCGAGTTGCAACTGGATTGCAATCATGGCGTCGACGACGTCTCTCGCGTCGCCCGGGCGCCCGTCCGCCTCCTTTGCAAGCAAGCGCCCGACGAACGCCTCCACCTCCGGCGGAACTCCGGCGTCCGGATTTTTCTGCGCCATGGGAGGAACGGGGGCCGTCACCTGCATGCCGAGCAACGCGACCGCGCTGCTCGCTGCGAACGGTCGAACGCCGGTCAGCATCTCGTAGAGGATGATGCCGAGCGCGTAGAGATCGGCGCGCGCATCGACGGGCTGACCGAGTGCTTGCTCGGGCGCCATATACCCGGGCGTGCCGTAGATCATTCCGGATTGCGTGAGCATGGGTTGCCCCGGATCCGCGCTCGACGGACGCTCAGCGAACTCGCCGATCTGTACTTTGGCGATCCCGAAATCGAGGACCTTCACGAAGTCCGGATCGCCATCGCGCTCGACGAGCATGACGTTCTCCGGCTTCAGATCGCGATGGACGATCTTCAGTGCGTGTGCGCGCGAAAGGGCACTCGCGATCTGATAACCGATATGGAGAGCGCGACCGAGTTCGAGCCGTCCCTCGGCGATGACCTCACGCAGCCCCTTGCCTTCGACGAACTCGAGAGCGAGAAAAAATGAGCCGTCGTCGAGTTTGCCGAAATCGGTCGCCGTCACGACGTGTGGATGATCGATGTGCGCGGCCGCCATGGCTTCGCGCTCGAAGCGCGCGACCGCCTCGGGCAGTCGAGTCATTTCCGGATGCAGCACCTTGATCGCCGTGCGCTTGCGCATGAGCGTGTGCTCTGCCTTGTAAACTACACCCATTCCTCCTTCACCGACCACGCACTCGATCCGGTAGCGTCCGCCGATCGTTTTACCGATGAGCGCCATGTCACCAGCCGAGGACTCGCGGCGATGCGGATGGTTGCGCAGAGCTTCCTCGCGTGCCGGCGTGCGATTCCGCGTGACGCCCGGAGCGTCTTCTTTTCCGTCGGCGGGTTCAGACATGGGTCTTCGAGAGAATACCGTCAGTCGCGGCAATTTCCTGCGGTCCTCTTCAAGGTGCGGTGAAGACGCTCAGAGATCGAAGATGACACCTATGGTGAGCGCGAGCGCAAAAACGTCGCTGCCTGCGGGCGCAGCGTTACCGTTCGCGGCGCCGGAGAGCAAAAGATCCGGTCCCGGTGCTTCGTACACGCGCCCCCGGTGCGCGAAACCAACGCGCGCGCCAAGCTCCGCGCAGAGCTCCCACGGTTCACGAAGCTTGTAAGATGCACCTATGCCAAACGGCACCTCGAAGAAGCCTCCCGAACTGCCTTGCACGACGCCGGGCCTGGCCGCGGGCGCGCCGTTCGGCCCCGCGGGAACGTTTACCGTGGTCGCATAGGAGCGTGCATAGACGCCCGCGATGCCGAAGCCCGCGAAGACCCACGCGCGGAACGGACTGCGTATCCACGGGCTCATGACTTTCACACGCGCACCGCCCCAAGTGACGTCGCGCGCAGCCGCGGAGCCGGTGCGCGGCGAGATATCGTGCCCGATGTACGCGCCGACACGCACGAGCGGGACGAGCGCGACGTGCGCTGCAATCTCGGCCGTCGGGCCGAAACTCGCATCTCCGGTGCCCGGCACGCTTCCGGTGAGAAATCGCTTCATCACGCCAACCTCGACGGACGCATCGGCGTGGACTTGCGCGATCGCGGGGCGATTCACCGAGAGTGCGACGAGACTCGACACAACAGCGACACATCGTCGTGACCGCATTGTCTCAACGAGCATGAAACCTCTCGAGGAATGCTTGACACCACGGCAAATGGCAAAGAAAAGGTCGTTCACATGGCCAGCACGTTCAAGCAGTCGCTTCGTAAAGGGTTCGATCGCGCGCGCAACGTCCATCCTGTCGGCATCACTGGAAAGGAACGGCCCGTCGACATCGTCGAGACCATGTTCCCTGCGTACGTCGGCCGGCAAGAACGCACGGCCTTCGAGTTGATGCGCCGCAGCTCGCAAGACGATTGCTGCACGTTCGTCACGATGTCTGGCGCCATGACGCCTGCAGGGCTTCATCAATCGTGCCTTATCCCGCTCATCGAGCGGGGCCTCGTCGACTGCCTCACCACGACGGGCGCAAACCTTTATCACGATGCGCACCGCATGATCGGACATCGCATCCGTGAGATCGATCCGAACGCGGGCGACCTGCAATACCGGCTCGCGCGCATCATTCGCATTTACGATCTCGGGTTTGGGGAAGAGACCTTGCTCGAAACAGACAAGCTTTTCAGCGCCATTCTCTTGAAGCCTGAATTCCAAAAGAAGATGACAACCACCGAGTTGCATTGGCTTCTCGGCAAGAATATCGCAGAGATCGAAGACGCCCTTGGCGTCGGGAGTCCGTCGCTGCTCTCCACCGCGTGGCGCTACGGCGTACCCATCTTCGTGGGCGCCGTGCAAGACGGATCCATCTTCCTCAACATCGTTAAACTGAAGCGCCTTTACGGCGAGAAATTCAAACTTGAAATCGATGTCAACGACGACGTTTTCGAAATGGGCGCCATGCAGCATCACTGTTTTGGCACCATGAAGAAGAAATTGGCGGTTTGGATTTGGGGCGGCGGTGTGCCGAAGAACTACACGCTGCAGGGTGAACCGCTGCTCGACCAAATCCTTTGTGTGCCAACGCACGGTTTCGATTTCGACGTTCAGTGCTGCGTGGACCCCGTCGACAACGGCGCGCTCTCATCGTGTCCTGCCGGTGAGGGCCACACCTGGGGCAAGGTCTCGGCCGAAAGCGTGCAGCACGGTTCGGTCTATGTGCATTGCGACGTCACCGCTGTTCTTCCGTGGCTCACGTATACGCTCCTGTCCGATCCGCGCACGCACAGGAAGCCGCGCCGCCTTTATGATCATCGGACCGAGGCAGTCAAAAAGCTTCAGAGTGAAATCGACAAACGGCAAAAGCAGCTCCTTGCCACCGTGAAGTTCGCATGGCCGAAGCCGAAAACGACAAAAGCCAAAGTTTTGAAAAAGAAAAAGAAATCAGCCCCATGAGTGCAGAAGCCAAAAACGACCGCACAGTCCATTTTCGTGCGCATGCGCGCAAACCCGTGCGGCTCAACGTCGGGATTGACGGTTTTCGATCGAACGACTCTCGCGAGGCCGTCATCGTTGACGTGAGCATCGCGGGCGCGGGACTCGAAACCAACGAGCCTCTCGCCCCTGGCGAGCGCATCTTGGTTTCTTTCCAAACCCCTGCGCTCTGGGATCCGCTTGTCGTTTCGGCAGTCGTCGCTTGGGCGCAGCCGCCGCGCGCAGCCGAAGCCACCCTTCAACCAACCGAGAGCATCGCGCGCGCAGGCGTCACGTTCGACTATGCAACTCCCGCGGACGTGCTTGCCATGCACGCCATGCTCGACGCGCTTTAGGTTTGGTCGGAACGAGTTGGGGTGAGCTTGCGAACCCCAACTTTCAAAAACAACGGGCATCCTTCCGTCAGAACGACAGGACGCCCGTTCGCTGAACCGCTTTCAAGTTGACGCGGTCTACTTTTTGGCTGGGGCTACTTTGGCCTTTTTGTCGCCCGAGTGACCGTGGAACGTGCGTGTTGGAGCAAACTCACCGAGCTTGTGACCAACCATGTTTTCCGTGACGAACACGGGCACGAACTTGCGACCATTATGCACCGCGAACGTGAGTCCGATCGACTCCGGCGTGATGGTGCTGCGGCGCGACCAGGTCTTGATAACCTTCTTGCTTTGGGTGGCCTGAGCAGCGGCGATCTTCTCCATGAGATGACCGTCGACGAAGGCGCCCTTCTTGACTGAACGAGGCATGCTGGACTCCCTCTGCTAACCCTTCTGGCCGCGACGCTTGATGATCATGGCGTCGGTGCGCTTGTTGTTGCGCGTTTTGAGACCCTTCGAAAGCTGACCCCACGGCGAGCAGGGATGACGACCACCGGAGGTGCGGCCTTCACCACCACCCATCGGGTGATCGACCGGATTCATCGTGACGCCGCGGTTGTGCGGACGGCGACCGAGCCAGCGCGAGCGACCCGCTTTGCCAATGGAGAGATTGGCGTGATCGATATTCGACACCTGACCTACCGTTGCCTGGCAGTCGAGGTGAATCATGCGCACTTCGCTCGATGGCATACGAACCTGGCCGTAATCGCCATCTTTCGCCATGAGCACGGCGCCCACGCCGGCCGATCGCACGAGCTGACCGCCCTTGCCCTTGCGCATCTCGATGTTGTGAATCGTGGTGCCAAGCGGGATATGACGGAGAGGCATGGAGTTGCCGGGTTTGATGTCGGCGTTGCGACTGGCGACGACCTTGTCACCCACACCAAGGCCATCCGGCGCGAGGATGTAGCGCTTCTCCCCATCCACATAGTGGAGAAGTGCGATGCGCGCCGTGCGGTTGGGATCATATTCAATCGACGCGACCGTGGCCGGTACGCCGATTTTGTTACGACGCCAATCGATGACGCGATAACGCTGCTTGTGACCGCCACCGCGGAAGCGGCTCGTGATGCGGCCATGCACGTTTCGGCCGCCTGTCGAGGTCTGGTGTTCGAGCAAGCTCTTCTCGGGCTTCTTACCCTTGGTGACTTCTTTGAAGTCCGCCACGGAATAGAAGCGGCGGGCCGGCGAAGTCGGCTTGTAGTTTTTGATTCCCATGTTCAGCCCTCAGCGCTCTCGGCAAAGAAGTCGATATTCTCACCCTCTTTGAGGGTGACAATCGCCTTCTTCCAATTCTGCATTTTCGCGTGGCCGCGGCCCATGCGGCGCTCTTTGCCGCGGTAGACCATGGTGTTTACGCTCTCTACCTTGACGTTGAAAAGCTTTTGAACCGCTTCCTTGATTTGGATTTTGTTCGCGTCCCTGAGAACTTCGAAGATCACCTGACGGTTCTTCGAGCGCAGGGCAGTCGACTTCTCCGTAAGGAAGATCGGTCGGCGGATCATGGATTCGGGATTCATTTCTCACCTCCGCGGGCGAGGCAGCGGAGCTCGAGTGCCTTTGCCGCATCCTTGGAAAGGACAAGGGTATCGTGGCGAAGGAGGTCGTAGACGTTCACACCCTCGGGGGGCAAAAACTGGTGGTCTTTGCAGTTGCGAATGGAGAGCCGAAGGTTCTCGTTCGAGGCCGTGTCCACGACGAGCGTGGCGCGATCCGTCTTCAGCGTGGCAAGCGCGGAGAGGACATTCTTCGTCTTGATCTCCGGCATCTCGAAGTGATCGACCACGACGAGACGGCCTTCTTTCTGAAACTTCGACAGCGCGGAGCGCAGCGCGCCGATGCGCACCTGGCGCGGCGGCCGGTAAGACCAATCACGCGGCCGCGGCGGATGGGCCCGGCCGCCGCCAACGTAGATCGGCGCGCCGATCGATCCGTGGCGGGCACCACCCGTGCCCTTTTGCTTCAGGAGCTTTTTCGTGCTGCCAGAAACGGCAGAACGATTCTTTGCCGAGGCCGTGCCTTGACGGCGAGAGGCGAGCTGCGCCTTCACGACCTCGTAGAAGAGATGCTCCTTGACCTCGGTTGCGAAGACTTCGTCCGCGAGATCGACCGTGCCGACTTTCTCGCGCTTCAAGTTGTAGACATCGATGGTTGCCATGATGTGCTCCTGCGCCGCTCAGCGGGGCGACTTGATCTCGACGTCGACACCAGCAGACAGATCGAGCTTCATCAGCGCATCTAGGGTCTGCTGCGTCGGCTCGAGAATGTCGAGAAGGCGCTTATGGGTACGGATCTCGAACTGCTCGCGCGACTTCTTGTCGACGTGCGGGCCGCGCAGAACTGTGTAGCGCGAGATGTGCGTCGGAAGCGGGATGGGACCCGCCACGCGAGCACCGGTGCGCTTCGCGGTCTCGACGATGTCGTTTGCGGACTTGTCGAGAAGCTGGTGATCAAACGCCCGGAGGCGGATACGAATGGTGGTGGCGGATGCCATACTGCAGATCCCTTACTCAATGACCTTGGTGACGATGCCGGCGCCCACCGTGCGACCACCTTCCCGGATGGCAAATCGCATCTGCTCCTCTATCCCCACGGGCGTGATCAACTCGATCGTCATCGTCACGTTGTCCCCGGGCATCACCATCTTCGTCCCCTCGGGCAACTGACACGTCCCCGTCACGTCCGTCGTCCTCATGTAAAACTGCGGCCGGTAGTTCGTGAAGAACGGCGTATGACGCCCTCCCTCTTCCTTCTTCAATACGTACACCTCCCCCATGAACTTCTTGTGCGTCTTCACCGTCCCGGGCTTCGCCAAGATCTGGCCCCGCTCC
>WQYX01000124.1 GCA_009781005.1 Polyangiaceae bacterium
CCCTTTGCTGCAAAGGACGTACGGCGTTTCTCGGACCTGCGGCGTACGTACAGTACGCCTCGGTCCTGCGATACGGCGTGCGCCCTTCTCGCTGCGGTCTCGGCCGTCTGCAGAAATCGCGTCATGAATGATCCGGGCTAGGGAGCCAAGGGCGGCATGGGCGGGGGCGTCTGCGCAGGAGCCGGCTCGGGCGCAGGGGGATCCGGAAACACCGGCAACGGTTCGTCGACCACGCCCGGCGGACTCGCACCGGAAGCGGCGGGCTTTGGCGGCGGCGGATGCTTCGGTGTCCTGCTGTTCTTCGCGGCGCGTGGCACCGTGGTGGACTTCGTCTCAGGGGGTTTCGGTGGGGCCGCGGTTTGAAGGGCAGCCGGCTTCGGCGCTTGCGCGGACGCAGCGGAGGGTATGTGCGCCGGCTCCACTTGCGACGACGGCAGATGCTGACTGCCAGTTGCAGGTGCCGCGACACCTGCATCTTGCACGGACTCGGATGCTGTCGCTCGATGACGCGCGAGCATGCCCACGGTGGCGAGGATCGCGAATGCTGCCACGGCGACCGCCGCCACCATTCCCGAACGACGCGGCTTTGGTGCAACCTGAGAAAGCAGCCCCTCGACGCGCGCCTCCGACAACGGCGAGATTGCCGATACCGACACGTCCGTGCATAGTGCACGCAGTTCCGTGCGCATCTCACGCGCGTTCTGTTGCCTATCCTCCGGGCGCTTGCGCATAGCCTTCAGGCAGATGGCTTCGAGTCGCTCGTCGACGGACGGATTCAGCTCGCGCGGCCGGACGGGCTCTTCTGTTACGTGCATCACCACCGTGGCCATCGCGGTCGTTGCATCGAACGGCACCTTCGCCGTCATCATCTGGAAGAGCAGAACGCCCATCGAATAGAGATCGCTTCGTGCGTCCAGGCTCTCTCCGCGTGCTTGCTCCGGCGACATGTACGCGGGCGTTCCCACGATGAGTCCGTGATCGGTCACGCTCGACGCGTTTTCGCGCTCGAGAAGCTTGGCCACGCCGAAGTCGCAAACCTTGACGACGTCGTGACGGCGTCCCTCGTCGTCCTCGCCATCGAGCAGCATGATGTTCTCGGGCTTCAGATCCCGATGCACGACGTTCATCTCGTGAGCTACGGCGAGCGCCGCGAGGATCTGCGACGCGATGTCGATGATGCGCGACGCGGGCAGCGGCCCAACTTCATCGATGACGTCGGCGAGGGTGCGGCCGTCGAGGTACTCCATCACCATGAAGAGCAGGCCGTCGTCCTCTTCGCCGAAGTCAATGACGCGCATCGAGCTTGGATGATCGATGCGCGACGCGGCTTGCGCCTCACGCAAAAACCTCGCGGCGAACGATGGATCGGAGTTGAGCGTCCGGCGCATGACCTTCACCGCAACGGTGGTGCCGAGCGCAATCTGACGCGCGCGGAACACGACGCCCATCGCTCCTTCGCCGACGACGGCCTCGATCTCGAAGCGCCCGGCGATCTTCCGGCCGATGAACGACGCGCTATCCATGCATTGATCCTATCGAACCGGAGCGTAGTGAACGAAACGCTACGCGGCCTATTTTTTCGTGTGGCCGATCAGGAAACGCGTTCGAAGAGCCCGGCCGCCCCCATACCGCCGCCAATGCACATCGTGACAACGCCGTAGCGCCCGCCGCGTCGTTTCAGCTCGCTCAGCAAAGTGGCGGTGAGCTTCGCGCCGGTGCATCCGAGCGGATGGCCAAGCGCGATGGCACCACCATTGACGTTGAGTTTGTCATCCGGGATGCCGAGCTCGCGCTGACAGTAAACCGACTGGCTTGCGAAGGCTTCGTTGATCTCGAAGAGATCGATATCGGTGATCTTGAGATTGTTCTTTGCGAGAAGCTTCTGAACTGCAGGCACGGGCCCAATGCCCATGATGGCTGGATCCACACCAACGGTTACGTACGAGCGAAGATAACCGAGACCTTTGAGGCCGAGCGCCTTGGCTCTCTCGCCACTCATGACGAGAGCAGCCGCCGCTCCATCCGACAACGGCGAGCTGTTGCCTGCCGTCACCGACCCCTTCGCCGTGAATGCGGGCTTGAGCGACGCGAGACCTTCAGCGGTCGTGTCGGCGCGCGGAAGCTCGTCGACCTTGAAGTCGAACGTTTTCTTCTCGTTGCCGACGTAGCGAATGCCTTTCACGCTCACAATCTCGTGATCGAACTTGTGCGACTCGATTGCCGCGGAGGCCTTCTTCTGACTCTTCAACGCGAAGGCATCCTGCTCTTCACGCCCGACCTTGAAGCGATTCGCAACGTTCTCCGCTGTGATGCCCATGGGCGTGTACACGCTCGCGTACCTCTCCATCGCCTCCGGCGACGCACTCAGCTTGTTGCCCGTCATGGGGACCATGCTCATCGACTCGACGCCGCCCGCAATGACGATGTCATTTGTGCCCAGCGCGATCGCCCCTGCGGCCGTGGCAATGGCCTGCAAACCGCTCGAGCAAAAACGGTTGATCGTCTGTGCGCTCGTTGCATCTGGCAATCCACCAAGAAGTCCGGCAACGCGCGCGACGTTGAGACCCTGCTCACCTTCCGGCATGGCGCAGCCGAGCACGACGTCTTCGACGTCCGACGATTTCACCTGCGGAACGCGAGCGAGCAATCCTCGGATGACCTCGCCGGCCAGCTCGTCGGGACGCTTCTGAACGAGCGAACCCTTGAGTGCGCGACCAACAGCGCTGCGAACCGCTTCGACGATAACGATGTCCTTCATGACGTACCTCGGTAATTTCAAATCGAAAGCGGTTTAGTTTCGCAAAGGTTTGTTGTTCATCAGCATGTATTGCATGCGCTCCTGACTCTTCGGCTCGCCGCAGAGACTCACGAACGCATCGGCCTCGAGGTCGAGGACCTCTTCTTCTGTGACTTCACGCGAGGCTCCGCCAACACCCCCGCAAAGGACGACGGCAAGCTTGCGCGCGATCTTCGCGTCGTGCTCGGACGCATATCCGCCGGCAACGAGCGTATCGACCATCATGCTCAACGTGGCAATGCCGCTCTCCCCAGGCAGCCGGTGCGCACGCGGGATCGGCGGATGATAGCTGGCATTCGCGAGCCCGATCGCGCGAGCCTTCGCCTCCGCAACCAGGCGCGCCTTGTCGAACGACACCCCATCGTTCCGCCGGAAGTAACCGAGCGCCTTACCTTCTTCGGCGGACGTTGCGATCTTTGCGAGCGCGATATTTTTGAATGTCTGAATGACATTCTCGTAGATGTTGAAATTCGTCCCCTCGGGGATCGCTTCGAGCGATCGCCACAGCATGTTCATGGTGCCGGCACCGCCCGGGATGAGGCCAACACCCACCTCGACGAGACCCGAGTATGTTTCAGCAGCGGCCTGCACGGCGTCACTGCCGAAGCAAAGCTCGAGACCTCCGCCGAGCGTCATGCCGTACGGCGCGGCAACCACCGGAATGCGTGCATACTTCAAGCGTTGCACCGCACCCTGATAGCCCTTCACCATTTTGCGAATGTCTTCCCATTGCTCTTGGGCCGCCGCCATGACGACCAGAAGCAGGTTTGCGCCCACGCAGAAGTAATCGCCTTGGTTTGCTACGACGAGCGCACGAAAATCGGTCTCTGCTTTATCAGCGGCCTGACCGAGGATGCGGATGACATCTGGATCGATGCTGTTCGCCTTCGTCTTGAACGTGACGCCAAGCACGCCGTCGCCAAGATCCCACGCCTCCGCGCCGTCGTTCTTGAGAACCGGCGCTTGACCGCGGCGAAGGATCTGTAGTGTCGCATAACGCGGATCGAACGTTTCAGCGACGTACTCGCCTTTGAGAAGGTCAAAAACCTTTCCATCCTTGTAGAAGGCCGACGCACCGCTCGCCTTCATCTTCTTGACGGAATCGGGCAGCTCGTGACCCGCCTTTTCCATCGCGTCCGCGGTCACGGCGAAACCAAGCGCGTCCCAAACCTCGAACGGCCCGAGCTCCCAGTTGTATCCCCACTTCATTGCATTATCGACGGCGACCACGCTATCGGCGATCTCACCGATACGCCGCGCCGAATAGGCCAGACTGCGATAAAGAACCTTGCGCGCGAAATCACCCGCGCGGCCCTCATCGGCCACGAGCTTCTTCACGCGCTCGCGCGGATCCTCGACTTTGGCGAGAGCCTTGGTCGTTGCCTTGATCTTTTCGTCACCGCCCTTGGGGCGGTATTCGAGCGTTTTTGGATCGAGCGTTTGAATTTGCTTATCGGCACCCTTCTTGAAAAATCCGCCCTTCGTTTTGTCCCCGAGGAGCCTCTTTTCCACCATCTTGCGGATGTAGTCAGGCACTTTGAAAATATCGCGATCCTCGTCTGCCGTGAGTGACGCGTAACAGTTTTTCGCAACGTGGACGAACGTGTCGAGACCAACGAGATCGGCCGTGCGGAAGCTGGCACTCTTCGGATGCGCCATGGGCGTGCCCGTCATGTTGTCGACGTCTTCGGGCGAGAGATCATCGGCAAGCATCTGATGGACGGTTGCCATCATGGCGTGCGCGCCGATGCGATTGCCGACGAAGTTCGGAGTGTCTTTACCAAACACGACACCCTTGCCGAGCACGTCCTCTGCGAAACGCTTGCAATATGCAACAATGCCTTCGTCCGCTTCGGGCCCTGCAACGATCTCGAGAAGTTTCATGTAGCGAACGGGGTTGAAGAAGTGCAGCACGAGGAAGTGCTTCTTGAAATGGTCGCTCCGCCCCTTGGTCATCTCGGCGATGCGGAGACCAGAAGTGTTCGACGCGACGATGCAGTGCTCGGGCACGATCTTCTCCAACTTCTCGAAGAGGGCCTGCTTCGCGTCCATCTTCTCGACAATCGCCTCGATGACGAGATCGCAGTCTTTCAACTTGCCAAGATCGTCTTCGACGTTGCCCACTTTCACGAGGCGCGCATGGTCTTTGTGAAAGAACGCAGCGGGCCGCGCCTTGATTGCCTTTTCGAGTCCGCCAGAGGCCCAACCATTGCGTTTCTGCGGATCTTTTTTCTCGGCGTCCGAAAGATTGGGGGGGACGACATCGAGAAGAAGAACCTCGAGACCCGCGTTGGCGAAATGAGCAGCGATACCGCTTCCCATAACGCCGGCTCCAATGACGGCGGCGCGACGAATCGGCGTATGCATGGTGCAGCATCAGAGCCCACGGAACGAGCATGTGCAAGTCCTCGCATATTTCAAGGCCGTGCGCGGGTGACATGGCGCCAAGGTGAGCCCGCCCGAGCGAGGGGCGAGCATGATCGATCGTCCAGCACGTGTCACTTCGCCTCTATGTGGCGCTGCCCTTCCGGCCGCAGCCTCGCGCGACGACAAGAGCGCGTGACCGTGTGCGCGAGGGTTGATGCTCCGACGCACATTGAGGCACTCGGGCCATCGCGTGTCGCAACGAATACGGGATGTCAGGCGCAGCGGGTTCGCGCCTCCGCGGATGTTTGGTCAATACATGCAAACTGCATTTATTCGCGCGACGCCGCAGATTCGATGACAGGAACGTAGCGGGATCCTCGCGAGCGATCTCCCCTGCGCGCGCGGCGATTGCGATGGCGACGCAGAGACGAGAGCACACGGCGCGTCGCGAACGCCGCTCGCGCACGACGCACTCGACAAGGGTGCGCGGTCGTAGTGACGCGATCGACAACGGTCCCCGCGAGTGATCGCCGCGCCGTGGCTCCGGCACGTGTCATGAATTCTCGGCCTCCGTGGCTCTCGACGTACGGGAACCCCTTTGGAGAAAAAGACTATGAGACATTGGAGATGGCTCGGCATGTTGGGCGCGTGCGCGATGGCAACGGCCGTCGCTTGCGGTTCGGGTGGGAATTCTTCGCAGCCCTTGCAGCCCGCCGCAGCGTTCCCGAACTGCACTCAAACAGCGGACTTCTGGATGAACAACCCGAACGCGTGGCCCGAAACGATCATGACGAACGGCATGGCGCTGGGCGGGGTCTCCTATTACCAAAATCAGCTTCTACAAATCCTCGCGCAACCGACGGGCGTGAACGGCCTCGTCGATTTGGCGCAGGCGGAAATCGTTGCGAAACTGAACATCGCCCAGGGCGCCGACGGCAGCCACGTCTCTGCGCTGCTTACGCAGGCGGACGCTCTCATTAATTTGCTCCTTCCGCCGCCGATTGGCCTCGACGAATTGCCCCTGGCAACAACGGCGAGCCTCGTGGCCGCCCTCAACGACTTCAACACGGGCGATGATGAAGATCTTGGTCCAGGCCGGTGCTCGGACGAACACGAAGACGCCGGCACCGACGCGGCTGCTGACGCAGGCGACGCCAGCACCCATGGCAACTGCACCGAGCCGGCGAGCTTCTGGCTCGACAACCCGGGTGCGTGGCCCGAGAAGATCATGACGGATGGAATGACGCTGGGGACGGTCGGCTACTCACAAAACCAGCTTCTGCAAATCCTCGCACAGCCCACGGGCGCGAACGGCCTCGTCGATCTGGCGCAGGTGGAAATCGCGGTGAAGCTTGACGTCGCTGCGGGCGCCGACGACAGCGCCGTCTCGGCGTTGCTAGACCAGGCGGACGCGCTCATCGACATGCTCCTCCCGCCCCCCGTCGGCATCGACGTGTTGCCGGAGACAGCAACGGCCGAACTCGTCGCCTCCCTCAACGACTACCTCACGGGCGTCGTTGGCCCCGGCGTATGCGGAGCTGACGCCGGCACCGATGCTGGCAGCGATGCCGCGTCCGGCGATTCAGGCATCGATGCTGGCAGTGACGCCGCATCCAGCGACTCGGGGAGTGATGCCGCGTCCAGCGATTCAGGCACCGACGCAGCAACTGGCGACGCCGGTACCGATGCCGCGTCTAGCGACGCTGGCACGGACGCAGCATCTGGCGACGCTGGCACCCGCGACGCGAGCAGCGATAGCGGCTCGCAAACCGACAGCGGAATCACGCTCTAACGAAAGGAAAGTCTTCCCCATGCGACCTCTCGCTCTCCTTCTTACCCTTGCTTTGTTCGGTGCGTGCTCTTCGAGCCCTCCAGGAGAGCGAGTTGGTCGCGCGGGCTTAGCCTTCACGAGCGACACCTCGATCCTCGTCGACTTCGAGTTCGACGGAAGGCTCTTCGTCGACGCGGAAACTGCTGGAGGCGATGTCACGCCGTTCATCCAGGTGCAGGTCCTCTACTCCGCGGGACAGCTCAACGGGGATCGTTCGCTCGGCCACTACAGCGAGCTCCAGATCTCGAACGTCCGCACGTCTCCAACCGATGACGCGTCCACGTTCGAAGTCGATTACCATGCGGCGCTTCCCGTCGCATGGGGCAACGGGAGCGCGCCATCGAGCTATACGCTCATCTTGCCGGCACGCGTTGGTGACGATGATCAGAACGCATTCGCCGCCAAGTACGGCACGGACTGCGTCACCCCCGACGAAGGACCGCCGGTCGACGTCTCACGCATGTACATTTCGTACCGACCGTACATCGCAGGGTGCGTCCTCGACCCGAACGACGTCGTATACCTCGATGCATCGGTCGGCGTGTCGAGCGGCAACACGAACGGCAAGTATCCTGAATACCAACGCATCTGGGCCGACAACGAACTCGACATTGTCACGATGTTCAGCGTGGGCAACGAAGGCGAAACGAGCAACGACGACGAAGGCATCGCGACGTACAACGGATTTGTGACCCAGCTCGCTGCCTACTTCGTCAAAATCCAGCCGGATCCCAGCAAGCGAACTGCCCCTGACGGGCTCACGGAGACACCCGGCATCGAGATGCCGGCTGTCACGTTCACGGCAACACTCGACGACGGTCGCAAGGTCAAAGTCGACACGCGGCTCGTCAGCTACCACGTGGCCGATGACGGTTCCGTGTTCGACGACTGGTACAACGCACTTACGCCGTCTGCTGACGCCATCGTGTACGCGGGCCATGCAGGCCTCGGCTACAACATCGAGACCTTGGAGGAGAAGGGTACGTTCCGCTCCGGCCAATACATGATTTGGTTCATGAATTCGTGTGACACGCTCGCATACCTCGATCGCACGCTCATCGATCGTCGCGCCGCTTTGAATCCCGACGACCCGAACGGCACGAAGTACATGGACGTCCTGGCGAACGTCATGCCCGGGTACTTTTCGGTGAATGCGGCAATGACGATGGACTTCATCGATACGCTCGTCACGTCGGCCGGCCCCGCAGCAACGCCCAAGACGTACCAAGAGCTCTTGTCGCTATTCGATCCGAGGGTGGGCGTCGTTGTGACGGGCGAAGAAGACAACACTTACGAGCCTCCTGTCACGCCCGCGGCTGACGACCCGCCAGACCATTCTTCGGACACGGCGGAGAACCCCATTGCAGCAACCGAGCAACCCGATTCGAATTCGAATTCAGGCGGGTGCGATGTCTCCTCCCATCATGCTCGGCCGTTCGCCGCCCTGAAACTCTGCGCTGCCGCATGCCTCGGCTTGCTCTTGCGGCGTCGCTCCTCGCGGCGCATCAACGCGAAATAGTTAAATCGTGCCGCCACTGGCACACCCCTGATCGCTGCGCCCTGACTGGGAGTGAGCGTACAGGAGTTTAAACCCGTTTCTTCGCTGTCTCGCCGTGTTTGACGGCAAGGTTCATCTCTTGCTTAATTCAGGTGCCGGAGATCCGACGCCATGAATTCACGACTTGGCCTTTCTTCTAGGGCGCGGCGCGCAGCAGGTTTGCAGACACGCCCTGGCAGCGCCCTCGCCATGATCGTCGCCATGAGCTCCGTGGCCTGGGGCTGTGGCAGCAGCAACAGCGGGGAATCAGCGGGCACGATGCGAGCAAGCCTCCATCGCGCCCAGAGCTGCGATGATTTGCTCAGTGGTCTTCAGAGTGACGCCGCCTTCAAGGTGAATCGCGCGATCGATGAGCAGATCGCTTCGATTCAGCAGTGCATTGCGCACTATGGCGATGCGAGCTGCGCGGGGTACACCGGCTTTTATGGCGGTGGCGCCTTAGGCATGGGCGTACCCAACGCAGCGGCGCCGTCAGCACCGAGTACCAGCAACGACGCGACGGGCTCTGGCACCGCGGGCTCGGATAGCGATACTTCGAGTGCGAGCGATTTCTCCGACACGAACGTGCAAGTTGCAGGCGTTGACGAGGCCGACATCGTCAAGACGGACGGATCGAACCTTTATGTGATCCAGGGCCGCTCGTTCATGGTCATCAAGGCGTGGCCTGCGAGCTCGCTCGCAACGGCCTCATCCTTCGATATCGAAGGACAGCCAACCGAGATGTTCGTGTCGGACGGCACTGCCGTCATCTATTCGAACGTCAACGGCGCGAACGTCTACGCAGCCGCCGGCGTCCAGCCGAAGACCACGTATGACGACTACGGTTACGCGGTTCCGGCAACAGGTGCCATACCTGCTCCGACGGACGGGATGGGCATCTCGCAGGCATACGCGCCACTCACCAAGATAACGGTGCTCACGCTGACGAATGACCAAGTGCGTATCGCGCGCGAAGTGTACTTCGAAGGAAGCTTCGTCGACGCGCGGCGTGTGGGCCCTCACGTTCGCACGGTTTTATCTGGTTACGCGCACGGGCCGACACTCTACTACAGCATTTACGATCTTTATCCGAACATGGGCGCCTCCACGGTGCCGTATCCAACCACGGGCACTGCAACCATTCAGTTGCTCAAGCAGCTTCGCGCGGCCAACCTCGATATCATCTCGAAGAGCCAGCTTACCGACTGGTTGCCGTACACGTTCGAAAAGCAGGGTGCGCAGATCCTTGCCGAGACCTTGGCGTGCCCAGACTTCTACGTGCCAACCGCGGGTTCGACCGAGAGCGGCATCACCGAAGTGGCCGCCATCGACTTGTCGGATCCGGGAGCCGCTCCGAAGCAGACGGCCATCCTCGGACTCGCGCAGACGGTCTACGGCACCGCCGACACGCTCTACCTCGCAGCGAATGCGTGGGTACAGCCACCCGCCATCTGGTACGGCGGATCTTCAGGCAGCGGCAGCGCATCGGGTGGCTCCGCCGCGTCGCCGCCGTCGTCGGGAGGGACCGCGGATCCGTCGTCACCCGTCGTGCAAGACGGCGGCGCAGCCATGGCGCAAGCCATCCACCCGCTCATCGGTTCAACGGCGTCAAATATCTCATCGTACTCCACGAGCAACACGCACGTGCACAAATTCGAATTCGCAACGGACCCAACGTTTCCAAACTACGTTGCCTCCGGCACCGTGCCCGGCTCCGTGAAAAACCAGTTCTCGCTCGACGACAAGGACGGATTCCTCCGTATTGCGACAACCGAGTCGCGCGCCTACGTCGACGAGAATCAGAATTACGTCGCGCCGTCGACCGCTCTGCCGAGTTCGGTGAATCACGTCACGGTCCTCGGTGTGAATGGGGCCTGGCTCGATTCGGTCGGCGACGTCGGAGAGCTTGCGCCGAACGAGCAGATTTACAGCGTCCGTTTTCTTGATCGTCGCGGCTACGTTGTCACGTATCGTCAAGTCGACCCGCTCTTCGTCATCGACCTCACCAACCCGCAAAGCCCTGCGATCCTCGGTGAGCTGACGATTCCAGGGTTTAGCGAATACATGCACCCGCTCGACGACAATCACCTTCTCACGATTGGTCGTGACGGAACGAACGCGCAGGCTCTTGCGCTCAAGATCTTCGACGTCACCAAGGGCGCAAACCCGCTGCTCGTTCAGCAATATACCTATGATGGCAGCGAATACGGCCAGAGCACGGCCGAGTACGACCACAAGGCTTTCACGTATTTCGCCGATCGGCAGCTTCTCGCGTTTCCGTATTACGGATATAGCTCGAATCTGCCGGGCGGCATGCGCAGCTCGCTCGAACTTTTCCATGTCGATCTCGCCGCAGGCATCACGAAGCTTGGGAGCATCGACAACACATCACTCGGAGCGAGTAACCCAACAGGTTACTGGTGCAGTTACTACGGCCCGCAAGTGCGCCGTGGCGTGTTCCTCGAGAACTTCGTTTACAGCATCTCTTACGGCGGCATCGTCGTGGAAGACACGAACGACCTCGCGGCACCGGACCCGGTCGCCGAGCTTCCGCTCCCGCAGCCAACAGTCGACACCGCGAACGCGTATGGCGCTCCGATCTGCGCCCTCTAAGAGCATGTTTACCAGCCTGCTGCGCAAATCGATTCGTCGGTTGGGCGCTGCGGTGCCTGCGCACGTACGATAAGTACGCTTTCGCGGGCTCCTCGCGCTCCGCCCTAGCCTCGATTCGC
>WQYX01000125.1 GCA_009781005.1 Polyangiaceae bacterium
GCGAATCGAGGCTAGGGCGGAGCGCGAGGAGCCCGCGAAAGCGTACTTATCGTACGTGCGCAGGCACCGCAGCGCCCAACCGACGAATCGATTTGCGCAGCAGGCTGGTAAACATGCTCTTAGCGGTGGGTAATGGAGCCGAGGTAATCGTGCTTTCCAAGGGGAACGCCGTTGTGACGGAGGATGGCGTAGACGTGGCATGTGTGGAAGAAGAAGTTCGGGATCACGTGCTCCATGAAATAATCATGGGCGGTCATGGTCTTTCCTTTCCACTGGGGAGCCGGGCTGGGATACGGAACGGTGCGGGATGTAATGCCCTCGAAGTCCTTCTCCGTAAAAGTGTCGAGATAGGAAATGACGGACTTGATACGAGCGCGGAGTTCGTCCACGGTCTTTTCGGTATCCTCTTGGACAGGCACTTCTTTGCCAGCCATGCGGAAGGCCCCTCGCTTGACCGTATCGCAAGCGATTTGAACCTGGCGGGAAAGCGGAAATTGATCGGGGGCGAGGCGGAGGCCAACGAACACGTTCGGGTCGAAGGATCGGCTCTTGGCGTAGTCGTTCGCCTTGTCGAACCAGGTATCCATTTGGCCGAGGAGTTTCGTGATTTGCTTGAAGGTCTGGAAGTACATGCCCGGTCTTCTAGAACGAACGCGCAGCCTTGGGCAACGGGCAGCTCTCCCTTACGTCATCGATCGGAGGGGCAACCCGATTTGAAGACCTTCTTGTCACCTTCGAAATAATAGGGAGGGTCGCATCCTTCCGTCGAGGATGTCGGGGGTGGTGCCGCGGAGACCGCAATGACCGGTGGTGGCGGCGCCGCCGCGCGCCCGGCCCCGGTCTGTCCATGTTGCAGCAGCGGGTTGAGCGCGATCTCGATCACCGCGTCTGCATCGCAGTCGACCCGGCGTTCCTGTGCAAAATATCCGTTTGCGTTGACGCGCAAGATGAGTACGTCGCTATGCTTGCAGATGGACGTGGCGGGATTCGCGTAGCTCACGCCGTTGAACGCGATCGATGCCCACGCGGGGTTGGCGCTCACGCGAATCTCGTGCGTGATCTGGTCATCACGAGCAACTGCGGGCGGCGGTGTGCTTGGTGCCGTAGCGGTGTTCGCCTCGGTTGCCGTGGGAGGAGGAGCAGGCGCCGCATCGCTGTTTTCATGGGGCGGCGTGGCGGCGGCAGGGGGCTCCGAGCGACCCGTGAAGCGCGCGATGACGAATCCGGAGAGCACGAGAGTCACGCCGAGTACGCCGAGCGCGATCGTGCGCCATCTCGTATGCCCCTTCGGAGTCTCGGTGGCCGGCACGCTGAAGAAGGCGCCGCCGGGTGTGGGTGCCGTGATCGATCCGGTGAGGAGTGGGACGGATGCAGGGACCGAGGACCCGAGGTCGAATCCATGCGGGGCGCCGGAGCTTGGCGTGACGAGATCCTCGCGCACGGGCAAGATGATTGGCAACTTCTCATCTTGACTCCACCCCGCGCGAAGCGCTTGGAGCTGTGCATCGATGGTTGCGCGCGCGGCGCCGCGCTCCTGCGCGAACAATTCGGCGGCGACGGTGCCCACCTCGCGCATGGACGGGTTCCAGTTTTGCGCCGCCATGTACGCCTCGATGGCGTTGGCAAGTGCCTGCGCGCTCTCGAAGCGTTCCTCACGATTTTTGGCGAGTCCCTTTTCGCAGATCCTCAGGAGCGCTTCGTCCACGTCGGGCTTGGCTTCGCGAAGCGACGGCGTCTCGCCCTTGAACACGGAAGTAAGGACCTCGACGTCGTTTTTCTTGTGCCACATCCGGCGGCCGACGATGGCCTCCCAGAGCATGACCGCCGCCGCGTACACGTCGGCTCGTGCGTCGACCTCGCCCGCGATCTGCTCGGGCGCCATGTATCCGGGCTTGCCTTTCAGCATTCCCGCTTGTGTCTCGATGCTCGTGTCGACCGCTCTTGCGATACCGAAGTCTACGAGCTTGACCTGCCCGTCGTACGTGATGAAAACGTTTTGCGGGGTAGCGTCGCGATGCACGATGCCGAGCGGCGTGCCGTCGAAATCGGCGAGCGTGTGCGCGTAACTCAGGCCTCGCAAGGTTTCGCAAATCACGCGAAGGTGCATGGCCAGCGTGAACTTGTCGCTCCTCTTTTTGCGCACGACGCGCGCAAGCGGCACGCCCTCGAGGTAGTCCATGACGATGTAGTGGCGCTTGCCGTCGTTGCCGACCTCGTACGTTTGGACGATGTTTGGATGATTGAGGCGCCCGGCGAGCCGCGCTTCCTCGAGAAACATCTCGAGGTACGTTTGCTCCTCCGCGAGCTCCGGTTTCAGCTCCTTGATCACGAGCAACTTGCTGAAACGAGCTGGCCCGCGCATCACGGCGAGGTGGACGATGCCCATGCCTCCGCGAGCGATTTCGGCGATCAGTTGATACTTTCCAAGAACGTTCGTCACTCGGTTCCTCATGGTTGCAAGCGTGGTCGAGAGGCACCGCCCACGATGGCTCCCTCATTGTGCGGTCATCGTGCGAATCGAACAACTGAATTGAGAAGACTACATATCGAAAGATCGGCGCTGCTGTTGAAAGAAAATTCCGTGAAACTCGGGCGTTAGGAAGGACCGAACTCGCTATCACGACGGGCCGAGCGTGAGAAATCAGGCGAAAGGACTCGAATTAAAAGCTCTGCATTTGCATTCCGCGCATGCTCTCAAGCTGCGCGAGCGCATGCTGCGTGGGTGCACGTGACGTGTTGTGGGAGCGCTGCTCGCAGTGTGCTTGTGCCGTAATGCGTTTTCGAAGTGACAGTGTCGCGCGCCCGCGACGTCTCGAGATCTCACGAACGGGCCATTTTTTCGAAGCGTCCTAGACGCGCGTGCTGGTCTGGATCGTGCGTAGGCAATTGCTGATTCACAATGCCGATGCATTTCGGTTCAGGGTTCGATGTGCTCGACGATGGGAGGGAAGCACTCCTGCTTTGCGCTCGAACAGGTATCTATTTCCGTTTATTGATGCGCCCTGGTCTCGAGCGCCTCGAGTGCGTAGACGGCGGCCTCCCCCTTGCGCGAGCGGCTGCGGCCGCGACCCAGATGATCAATGTGGGCGCTCCGAGGCAATCGAGAGCGCTCGTTCCACCTCACCACACGCTCGCTCTGTCGGGCACCATTGCGGAGGGCGGCTCCGAGCTCGAATGGGATGCCTCCTCAACGCGGCTGTTGGGTGAAACATACATCTTTTGCGGAAAGCAGGGCACAGGCAAGACCACGCTCGTCAAGCTCTTCGAAGCGCTCGGTGCGGCCGGCAGCATCGACGATCCGCGTCTGCAAGCGCGCCGGGGCGCGCACCGCCAAAGTGCCGTGTGGTTTCTCGAGCCCGGACATCGTGCGCAGGAGCAGATCGTTCATCTTCGGCTGAAGCCCATTCCGGCGGCCGTGCGCGTGCTTGTGAACCTGCGTGCGCCGGCGAACCGAGAAGCCCGCGTGGCGGCCTTCGATCTCGCAGCTCAGATCGCTGGCGTCCGGGCGAGCGTGGTGAGCCTTCCCGCGAGGCTCGAGTCGCTCGACCGCGCCGTTCGCTTGCACGTCGGGATCGTTCCGCGCCGGAAGCAACCATCTGGTTGACGCGCCAACAATCGATTCCTTATCATGATGAGGATATCTCATTGGCAATGATCAAAGGACGCGGAAGTGACCGAGCACGGTCCACGCGTCGAGTGTGTCGTCTTCGCTCGGCACCGGGCCGATGTTGTGGATGACGAGCGGCAGGCCGCGTGGCCCAGTCTTGTCGCTGACGACGCCAACGTGATTGGGGCTGCATGAAGGGCACGGGCGAAAACTCCAGACGACGACGTCGCCCGGTTGCCAGGCGGAGCGATCCTCGAAGGTCGACGTGATCGCGGTTGCGTGCGCACGCATGTACGCGAGCATAGGCGCGACGCGGCGGTGATCGATGTTTGCGTCGGCTCGTTTCACGGTCGTATAAGCCGACGGTCTGCGCAAGATGTCTTGGTGGATACGCGCCTGCAAATCGATGCCGACAGTGCGGTAGGCGCGGATGACGACGTCGGTGCAGACGCCGCGATCGACGGCGACGTCGCCGTTTGGATAAGCGAGGACGACGTACGCGGGATCGTAGGTCACCTTGCGTTCGACCTCGAGGCGAGCGCGCAGAACTACGGATGCCGCTCGAGACTCGGAGGACGCGGCGGGACGATCGGCCGAGGCGGAGGGGACAGCCGTGACGAGCGCGAGGACGATGGCGAAAACGACGAGGATGCGATGGCGAAAGTTCATGCTACTGCGTGGGCACGAGAGTGTACCGTGCCCATGGCGACGAGCGAGCGGCCAGACAAGGCGCAGGGAGAGACCATTCGCAAAGGCGCCGCGAAGAATCTGCAACGACTCGGTTACCGCCGCATCGTTCAGCTCCTCGTCTATCTGGTGATCATCCCGACGGTGCTGCTCCTTGCCACGGGCATCATCTCGATGTTCGTCGAGAGGCGCATCAACTTGCTCTTCGGCCTCCTCACGGTCAGTTTCGTCTCGGTCGTCGTCACGGGCGTCGTGCTCGTGCTCGTCTTCGTGAGGCGCGAGGCGAATCTGTCGATGCTCCAGGCCGACTTCGTCTCCAAGGTCAGTCACGAACTGCGCACGCCGCTCACCGCCATTCGCTTGTTCGCCGAAACCATCGAGCGCGCGGATGCCGACGAGACCATGCGCCAGAAATGCTCGAAGCTGCTCGTTGCCGAGTCCGAGCGCCTCTCGAGGCTCATCGAGCGACTGCTCGACTGGGGACGCATGGAAGCGGGGCGCAAAATTTATGAGCTCCGGCGCGAGCGCATCGAAGACATCATCGACGAAGCGGTCCGCGCGTACGCACCGCAGAGCGCGCTCGTTGCGGGCGCTGCGTTCGAGATCGTCGTGGGCGACGATCTGCCTGCGGTGATGGTCGATCGGGCTGCCATCGTCGATGCGCTCGTGAATCTCTTGTCGAATGCACGCAAATACGGCGGCGATCCGCCGGTCGTGCAGCTCCGCGCGTCGCGCACGCCAAAAGGCGACGTGTCGATCTCGATCAAAGACAACGGCGAGGGCATCCCGTCGCTCGAACAACGCCGCATCTTCGAAAAATTTTATCGCATCGACGATCGCCTCTCGCGCATCAGGGAAGGCTCGGGCCTCGGTCTCGCCATCGTGAAGCACGTGGCGCGCGCCCACCGCGCACGCGTTTTGGTCGACAGCGCGCCGGGGCGCGGCTCCACGTTCGCACTGGTGTTGCCCGCGGCGTAGATCGCCGTGTCCAAGATTGAGGGCCCTACGGGCGATTTTTTCGGCTAAAGTGCCGAGCTTGAATCACCCCCGGAGAAAGTCAATGTCCGTTCTTGATCCCAAACGCTACTACCGGCTGCCCTGGTCTCTGAACGACAACGTCCTTGTGTGGCTGGAGCCGACGAAGCGTTGCAACATCTATTGCGAAGGCTGCTATTCGCGGAACGAGAAGAAGTACGACAAATCCGTCGAGCAGATCCGCGCGGACCTTCGAGTCTTCGCCAAGAGCCGCCGCTTCGACTCGGTCTCCATTACTGGCGGCGATCCGCTCATGCACGACGACATCGTCGACATCGTGCGGATGATCAAAAACGAGTTTGGCTACAAACCGATCGTCAACACCAACGCCTACGCCCTGACTCCCGAGATCGTCCGGGATCTCAAGAAGGCGGGCGCCTTCGGTTTCACCTTCCACATCGACTCCGGTCAGCGCCGCCCCAAGGGTGGTTGGACGGGAAAGAACGATTTGGAATTATGCGAGCTGCGTCTGAAGTACGCGCAGATGGTTGCCGACGAGGGTGGCCTGTCCGTGGCCTTCAACTCCACGGTTTATCCTCACACGCTCGAGCACGTGCCGGGGATGCTCAAGTGGGCGCGCGAGCATATCGACATCGTCCACTCGATGGTCTTCATCCTCTTTCGCACCACGCGAACGACCGACTTCGATTACTTCGCTCAGGGCAAACCGATCGATCCCAAGGACCTCATTTACTACGACGAGAGCAAGCTCCCCACGCCGCTGACGGCCAGCGATATCGTCGCCAAGATCAAAGAGAGCGATCCCGATTTCGAACCCTGCGCGTACCTGGGCGGCACCAAGGATCCGCAGAGCCTCAAGTGGCTCATCACCGGGCGCGTCGGCGACAAGAACGGCATCAAGGCTTACGTGGGTCCGAAGTTCATGGAGATCATGCAGGCCGGTCACCACGCGCTCACCGGCCGTTACTTCGCCTATTCGAACCCCGCCATGCTGTCCATGGGAAGGTCGCTGCTCGCGGGCGGCTGGCTCCTCGATCCGGGCCTGCGCTCGGGCGCGCTGGGCTGGGCCAAGGAGCTTGCTGCTGCTCCGTGGAAGATCGCGCAAAAGCAGCATTTCCAGTCCATCGCCGTGATCCAGCCGATCGATTTCATGGCGGACGGCGAGACCAACATGTGCGACGGCTGCCCGGACATGACCGTGCACAACGGCGAGTTGGTCTGGTCCTGCCGGCTGGACGAGCGGCTCCAATACGGCTGCTTCCTGACTGCTGCGCCCCGTCACGCCGCACAGGTCGTGCAAAACGAGCCCGCGCCTGCGAGCAGCGAGAAGGACGAAAGGGCCGCCGAGTAGTAAGTAGTTTCCATCCGAAAACGTCGCGAGCGACGCAAAGCTAGGAAGGCCGACCGAGGAATACTCGGAGTATTTTGAGGGAGGCCGACCGACGATTTGCGGCGCGCAGCAGTTTTCGGATGGAAACTACGTGGACCCCACCGCGCGCTTCGCCTACGGCTCGCCGCGCGTGCTCCCCTTGGGCTGGTGCTCGTCGGCCGGGCAAAGCCCCGGCCTCCTGCGCGCCGCCAGGGGAGCCCGTGGCTACTGCATCGCAGATTTTTGGCAATGCCTTCGCTGTCGCGATTAGGCTCTCGATTCGTGCGCTGTGGTAGGGGCGCAGCATACTGCAGCATGCTGCGTCCCTACGTGCCTGACGAGCACGAGGCCGGGGGAAGGCGGCGCAAGCAAGCGCAGCGAGCGACGCGGTTAAGTGCGCGTGTGCTATGGCAAGCGACGCGCGCGATGGAATCGAAGCGAAAAGGAGCCGATCTGTCGGGCAAGTGTGTCCTCGTCGTCGAAGACGATCCGAGCATCGCCATCGGTCTTCGCATCAACCTCGAAAGCGAGGATTACGCCGTTCACGTTGCCGAGGACGGTGAACGAGGACTCCAACTCGCGCGTCGGGTCTCCCCCGATCTGATCGTGCTCGACGTGATGCTTCCGAAGAAGAACGGGCTCGAGGTTTTGCACGAGCTGAGAAGCGAAGGGTGCGCCGTGCCCATCATCATCCTTTCGGCGAAGTCCGGCGAGATGGACAAGGTGGCGGGTCTCGAGCTCGGTGCCGAGGATTACGTTGCCAAGCCCTTCAGCCTTGCGGAGCTGCTTGCCCGCGTGCGCGCCGCGCTTCGTCGCGGTGCAGTACTCTCGTCGGCCGCGCGCGCGAAGATCATGATCGATGACGTGGAAGTCGACCCCGCCTCGCGCAGCGTCAGACGCAGAGGTGATCCCGTCGAGATGACGGCAACGGAGTTCGACGTCCTCGTCTGTCTCATGGGCGAGCGCGGGCGCGTTTTGTCGCGCGACGACATTTTTCGCAAAGTCTGGGGACCGAATCACCACGGTACGCCCCGCACGGTCGACAACTTCATTCAGCAGCTTCGCACCAAGCTCGAACCCGATCCGCGTGATCCGGTCTACATCCAGACCGTCCGCGGCGTTGGTTATCGCTTCGGCCGCGGATGAGAGAAGACGGACATGGATAACAATCTTCTGCGACAGTACCTTGCGACGGTCTACGACATCCCCACGCCGAACGGTCCGCTGCGCGTCTCGCTCGACGGCGACATCGTGCAAGATGCATCGACTTTGCCGGAAGTGCTCCTGCGACCCTTTGCGATCTTGACGGCGTTCAACCCGCGCTCGATGCTCCTGCCGCGAAAGGTCAACGACGGGCGTCACGCCGTCTTGCGCGATCTGCTCATTCTCGGTTGCTATCGCGTCGAGCAGTGCGTCGGTTACGAAGAAGATCCGGAGGGCCCGTGGCGCGAGCCTTCGTGGCTCGTGCACGGGATGGATCGCGATGAAGCCATCGCCTTTGGTCGCGTCTTTCGTCAGAACACGATCGTCCTCAACCGCAATGCGCGGCCCGAGCTCGTCGTCACGGATCCGACCTGCGACGAGGTTCCTCGCGCGTTCGTAGGCAACTGGCGCATCCGCGCCTGATTCGTACCGGAAGGCTCCCGAAGTGCGCTCCGCGCTCCTGAGAGAGTGTTTACTAAAGCGGGATTTCAGGGGACTGCGCCGTCGATGAGTGCATGATGCACACGTGCAACTCGTTCACGTCGCCGTCGCCGTCAAAGACCACGTCAACGAAACGAGGGCACACGATGGCTCTTCGCGCCAGGCGCTCATGAAACGTCCGTCGTAGTCGTTGACGTGGACCCGATCGCTCTGAGAGGGGGCGATGGCGTGTGTGCGTGCGCCGCTCGAAAAAGTCTCGACCTCGCGTCGCTCGCGATGGTTTGCAGGCGATTGCCGTTTCACTGATTTGTGCAGTACGGCGGCCAGTTTTCTATTTTCTTTTTTGCCACCGTCTTTTAATTAGTAAAAGCCAACATTTGGTCATCCTTTGGATAATGACACACTAGGGGCATTTAAAAGGCGTTTGGTTATTTGGGGCTTTCGGTCGCAAAGCAGGGGCCGACTGCCGCTTGTACATCTTTAAAGTAAATGGTACGTAGCTCTTGTCTCCTAATTTGAATAAGAGAATGCCGTATGACTCGAAGGCGTCGAGTGCGTCCGGGGAAGTGGGGCATTTGCTCTTTGCCATTTAGGGACGAAGCAGTGAGCTTTTGTATATGGAGTTGGAAATGAAACGTCTATTGATATTGGCCGGAATGGCGGTGGCTCTCGCGGCGTGCGGCAGTACGTCCGCGTACCCTTCGAATACGGATTCCCCTTCGTTGGGCACGAGCGCCCAGGCACTTCTGACCGAGCCGGTGTGCGTACCATTGATCGCGGGCCAGAACGACGACGCGGGCCAGGTCTGCATCTGGAGCGACGGCGTCACCCTGTTCGTCGAGTACACGGTCGCTCCCAGTTATTCGATGTCCGAGGCGCACGTCTGGGTGAGCACCACGAAGGATTTCCCTTTGAACAATGGTGGCAACGTGCAGCCCGGGCAGTTCGACAAGTTCCCCAACGGCACTGCGGCCACTTTCGCGTTGGGGACGAACTCCTATAAGGCGGAGATCCCGCTAGCGAACATCCCGGGGGATCCGGGATGCGGAAGCGAGATTTACGTTCTTGCACACGCAAACCTCGGCGTAGAGACGGCATGGGCCCAGGGGCCGGCGGTTGGGTCCAAGAATTGGGCAACGTACGTGGATACGGAAATCCCCTGCGACATGTGCGTCGTCAACCACGTAGACTGTGGTCCGTACGGGCAGTGCCAGCCTGCGACCGGGGAGTGTGTGTGTGAGCCGACATACACGGGAGACAACTGTAGCGAGTGCGAGGGTGGCTACTCCAGAGTAGACAACGGCGGCAGCTTTGCATGCGTTCCCGCGTGCACGGGAGGTGATACCGCATACGCCTTTGGCGGGGACAACTCTACGTGCTTCATTGACGCAAATATAGGCAATAGCAACAATTGGGGATGGACCAATCTCGTCACGTCCTCGGATACGAATCTCACGATGGATCTTTGGGCGGGCGCCGGCCAGTGCGTTCTGGACAAAGGAACGCTCGTCGGGACCGTCTTGGTGAAACGCGTTGGCAGCGAGATCGTGATTTCTGCCACGGCAAAGGCGGGCGACGGTCTTGCGAGTCTCGATGTTTACTATGGACCTGACCTGGCCCCGAAGAACGGCAGCGGCGCCTACACCTCGGCGCCCGGCCAGTACCCCTGTCACATCGGCCCCAACGACGCGTGCTCATTCCCGGCGCTCGACGGGGACGGCTACGTGATCGTTCACGCCCAGGCTTGTTACTAGAGCACTACTCGAATTTAGATGCCCCTCGCGCGGCGTCCGCGCGGGGGGCACCTTATTCACTTATTCGCAATAAGCGAGTACTCGTCCGACGAGCTTCTCGATTCCAGCAGCGACGGGCGCGATGGACGGGCCCAGCATGTATGCCGGAGTGGAGACGAGCTTCAATCTCTCGTCGACGACGATCTCGTCGACCGGGCAATCGACGTGGGCGGCACCCATGGCAGTGAGAGCCGCCGCCGTCTCGCGATCGCTACCGATCGTGAGGCGCGGGTGGTGGCTCCCCAGCACCTTCGCGGCGATCACCGGGGCGATGCACATGAAGCCCATGGGTTTGTCCGCTGCTCGCATCTGCTCGATCAATCGGATCACTTGCGGCTCGACTCGCATCTTCGTCCCCTCGGTGGTGAAGGTGCAGAGGTTCATGGCAGCGCCAAAACCGCCCGGCACGATGAGGGCATCGAGCTCCTTTGCATCAACGATCTCTTGAATCTGCCCTCGAGCAATGCGAGCCGCCTCGACGAGGACCCGGCGCTGCTCGGTTGCGACCGGTTCGTTCGTGAGGTGATCGATCACTTTCGCCTGCGCAACGTCAGGGGCCATGACGATCGCGAGAGCACCGGCTCTGTCGAGTGCAAGCAACGTCAGGATCGCCTCCTGAATTTCCGCTCCATCCAGGTACCCGCAGCCGGCCAGAATCACTCCCACTTTCTTTTTCTTTGCATCCATCTCTTTCACCTTATTCGGGAAGCTGTACGGGTTCTTGTACTCTTCGATGCCCCGATCTGCAGGTCCCTCCTGCGCCAAACCCACGATTTACGGCGCGCAGCAGTTTTCGGATGGGAACGAACTAGCACTGCTGCTGGAATACTTCCGGCAGCAGTGCTAGTGAACACAGCGGCGATCCGCTGTGCGACCAGAGCACCGGAGAGGAGCCATCGCCCGACGTTGGGTATGTCGCATCGAACACGTTGCCCCCGAGATCGGCATGGCCCGTCGCGGAATTGCCCGACGGGAAGCGCCCCGGCGGTGAAATAAAGATGGAATAGTCGGTGGCGACCATATCCGCGCCGCCCCAGTAGTTGTA
>WQYX01000126.1 GCA_009781005.1 Polyangiaceae bacterium
GACCCTCGTCAACGCCATCCAGCGCGATGGTCGCCCCTGGACTCCCACTCTCCTTCCCACCCACGCGTGAACAAAATGGCCTTGACTCCAATCACACCTGCTTCCCCTTGTCACGTGCTCGTCGGCGTGCAAAGCACGCCTCCTGCGCACGAACGGGGAAGGCCCGCGGCTGCCGCCCCCGCTCACGTTGATGTTCACGAGCGCTCGGTTGCGTTATGAAGATGATTGGAGCCTTGAAATGAGTCCTATTCGCGCGATTGTCTTTTTCACGCTGGCTGTCGCTTTTGCTGCTGCATGCACTGGGAGCGAGCCCCCTTGGATCTTTGTATCGGATCAGCAAGAAGCTGGATCGAATGACGCAGGTGATGACGCTGGCGCCGATGCCGGTCCGCAATATGTCGTCACCACGCTGGCCGGCACAGGCGACGCGGGTGCTGTCGACGGCCCTAGTGACGCAGCAACCTTCAGCAGTCCGATCGGGATTACGCTTGGGCCCGATGGCAGCCTTTACGTTGCAGACTGGAGTAATCGTAGGATCCGTAAGATCGCAACGGACAATACGGTCAGTACCTACGCGGGCAGTACTCCAGGTCTGGCCAACGGCGACTGCTTGAAAGAAGCCACCTTCGGCGGTCCGTATGGTGTTGCCGCGGATTGGGCCGGGAACGTCTACGTGGCCGATCGTGACAACCACGTGATCCGCAAGATCACATCCACATCAACCACGTGTCAAGTCAGCACGCTGGCGGGCAGTGGAACTGCTGGCTTCGCAGACGACACGGGTAAGGCGGCATCCTTTTCTTCTCCGACTGGGGTGACCGTGGATGCTTCGGGCAACGTGTACGTCGCTGACAGTGGCAACAACAAGATCCGAAAAGTGACGCCCGCCGGAGACGTTACCACTTTTGCGGGCACGGGCGTTGGCGGTAATGGCGACGGCGACATGGCGACTGCAACTTTCAATATCCCATACGGTATCGTGGTGGATGCGGCAGGCATTCTATATGTGAGCGAGCATCATGATATCCGTAAGATCACCGGAGGTATGGTGCGCACGCTCGCGGGTTCGGGTTCCTCCGGGTTCACCGATGGCGTGGGTGCCGATGCTGCCTTTAGCGGTCCGCATGGCCTGGCGATCGACGCGAGCGGCAATCTCTATATTGGTGACACTGGCAACAACGCGGTGCGCAAGATCTTGCCAACCGGAGAGGTAACGACGTTCGCAGGGCTGCGCGATGCGGCGAACAAGGGTGTCGTTGGTGCTGCCGACGGCCCCGCCGACAAGGCCACCTTCAACACGCCAGTTGGCGTGTCTGTGGATTCCAATGTTGTTTATGTCGCCGATGATAGCAACCAAAAGATCCGCAAAATCGCCTCCGCCCTTGACGGGGGACTCCCGTAACCCGTTCGATGCATGATGCACACACATCTCGCCATCAACAGTGACTTGCCTCTGTGGGCGGCGATCCTCGCTTGCGCGCTGACACTCACGAGTCTCGGCGTGCTCTTCGTCGTCGAGCTCCGGAGGCGAGATCGTGGCGGCCTCCTCATCATGCTCACGGGAGTTGCTGCGGTGGTCACGCTGCTCCTCGCAGTGCTTCGCCCGGTGCGTGTTGTTGCGCGCGAGAGTGTCGTTGGCGCGAAAGTCCTCGTGCTCGCGGATGTCTCGCGATCGATGGCCCTTCCGAGTGAAGGCACGTCGCGCGCGGCCGTGCGCGACAAGGTCATCGCAGACATCGCGCGCCACGCGAAAGACGCTCGCTTGCTCGTTCTCGGTTTCGGCGATGGCTTGCCGGTACCCTTCGATCCGGCAAAAAGCGGAGTGCCTCTCGCGGCCGCCGCGCGCAGCGATCTGACGACCGCCCTCCATGCGATCGCGACGTCGCCCGAGGAGCGGCCCTCCGCCATCGTCGTCGTGTCGGATGGCCGGCTCGATGATCCTCCTGAAGACACATCGAAAGAGTCCTTGGCCGCACTCGCGCGTGATCTCCCGGTTCACGCCATCGCGACGACGACGAGCACCCCGGCCGACGCGAGCGTGCGCCGTGTATCGACCGCGGGAGCCGCTGTTGCCCACGTTCCGTTTCCGCTCACCGTGGAGATCGGCTGCGCCGGTGGTCTTTCGTGCGACGAGCTCACCGTGACGGCGCGCGAGCTGCGCGAAGATGGACCGCCGGCGCTTCTCGCCACGGGGCTCACGCACCTCAAAGATGGAAGAGGCAAAGTCGATCTCGCGGTCACGCTCGAGCGCGCGGGTGCGTGCATCCTCGAGATCGCCGTTGCGCCGCCGCCGGGCGACACCATCCCGGACAACGATCGGCGCCTCGTCACTTTCAACGTGGCGCGCGAGCGCGTGCGCGTGCTCCACGTGGCCGGCCGTCCCACCAACGACGTGCGCGCGCTGCGCGAATGGCTGAAGAGCGATGCATCCGTCGACGTCGTTGCATTCTTCATCCTTCGCACGCAGTCCGACGATCCGAACGCACGCCAAGACGATCTCGCGCTCATCCCTTTTCCGGTCGACGAGCTCTTCACCGAGCACCTGCCGTCGTTCGACGCCGTCGTCCTGCAAGACTTCGACGCGCAACCCTACGGCCTCGAGCGGCACTTGCCCAACCTCGCAAGTTACGTTCGCGCCGGTGGCGGGCTCATCATGGTCGGCGGTCAAAACTCGTTCGTGGCCGGCGGCTACGCGGACACGCCGCTCGCGGACGTGCTCCCGATCACGCTCGATGGTTCGCTGGGAGCAACGGCCGCCGATGTCGCGAACGTCGTGCCCGTGTGGACGGACGACGGACGTGCGGCGCCGCTCCTTGCGCCTCTTCGCGACGTGGTCGGCGAGGAGCTGCCGCCCATGCCCGGCGCAAACATCCTTGGCGACGCGCATCCGGGCGCGCTCGTTCTCTGGGCACACCCAACGCGCACGACGCGTTCGGGATCGCCGATGCCGATCCTCGCCATCGGCGATCAAGGGGACGGCCGTTCCATCGCGCTCGGGATCGACGGCCTCTGGCAACTCGAGTTCTCCGAGCTCGGCGCGCGCACGTCGGGCCGCGGCTACGGCGCGCTCTGGGACGGTTTGCTCGGTTGGCTCATGCGCGATCCGCGTTTCGAGTCAGGACAGATCGAGCTCGTCTCTCCGTGCGTCGCAGGTATCCCCACGAAGTTGCGCGTTCGATTCCCTCGATCGAGCGCGCAGAAGTCTTTCGATGCGCCGCTCTCCCTCGAAATCCGTCGCCTTGATAAGCGCGAAGCGCCGGAGGAGATCCCGCTGAAGGCTCCAGCGGAAGGTGCGAGCAGCCTCGAAATCAATGTCCCAGCGCTTGCGTCCGGTGGCTACACGGCACGGTTGCGACTCGGGCAGGGACCTGTGACTCGCCGTGACTTCGCATGCGAAACAGGTGGTGACGAATGGGCAGACTCGCGGCCCGATCCGGATCGTCTTTCCGCGATCGCGTCGGCCACGGGGGGCACGTTCCGGCATGCCGGAGACGATCTCGCACTGCCGTTCCCGAAGGCAGCGATCATCAGCGCGGAGCGTCACGTCACACCGCTCGCGCCGCCGTGGATCTGGACGCTCGCGGCCGCGTGTGCGCTCGGCGTGCACTGGTTCGTCCGCCGGCGCAGCGGGCTGTCTTGAGTGGCCCATCCTACCGCCGTGACGTGAGCGCCCGCTCGCCTTAGAATAAATTCTGATGTTAAACAGCGACGTGATTGTGCTGGCTCCCGATCGGCCCGACGTGACCCTCGTGGCCGAGATTAAGATGTCGGTCGCTGATCTGCGCGCTGCTGAGCAGCAGCTCAAGATGTACATGCTCGACCGTCGATGTCCCACCGCTTTGCTGGTGACACCACAGAAGACTTGGATTTATCGCGACACCTACAAGGACTTTACGGCGGACTCTATCGTGCTGGAGGGCGAGGCAAGCACGACGGAACTTCTTGGTTTGTCTGCCGAGCCGAAGAGCGGCGCGGAACTTGAGTCGTCTGTTCGTGCTTGGTTGGAGAGACTTGCCGCATCATGGCCCTCGGCGCTTCCGAAGGCGGGTCCCGTGCGCAAGCCCGTCGTCGAGCACCTTGTCCCTGCCGTTTCCGAGGGACGCGTGATGTCCGGGGTTCTCTTTGGATGAAGCACGTCTTCGTTGAATCGAACTGGGTCTACGATTTCTGCTCCCCCGTGCATCACCGCAAGCCGGAGGCAGAGCGATTGTGGAAGAGGGCGTTGGCACGCGAGCTCCGACTCCACATTCCTGGTATCTGCTTGCGAGAAGGTGCTGAGGCCGTTCGCAAAAAGTGTCAGCCGCCTCTGCTCGGGCCATCGCTTCGAGCGATCAAACCTGTTCGAAGAGCGGGATAGACCGCTCTCAGGCTGACGCGCAAAACAGGTGACGACGAGTCGTTTTCGAAGTTCGACGTCGGAGATTTCATTGCGACGTTCGTTCCTTCACCGAAAGACTTCGTGCGGCGCCTCCGTTCCGGCCAGTGCAACGCTGGCTGCGCTGGCATGGATCATCCGGCGTCGTAACCGCCGTCGCGGTCATTGAAACCGTCACGTCACTAAGACGGGTGCTAAACGAGGGCGCGTGAGAGCGAGTTCGACAGCCTGCTGCGCGAAATCGATTCGTCGGTTGGGCGCTGCGGTGCCTGCGCACGTACGAAAAGTACGCTTACGCGGGCTCCTCGCGCTCCGCCCTAGCCTCGATTCGCTCGCGACGGCTGTCGAACTCGCTCTGAGAAAGGCTTTCGCGCTGCTTTCGCTCGTCATGGTGCTCACACCGGGAGCGGCGCGCGCGCTCGCGTGGCCGGATGTTGCCGAGCGCGTCGAGAGCGGTCTTGCGTCGATGGATCCGGGCAAGCGTCGTGCGGCCGCCAAAGATCTCGGCACGCTCGGACTCGAACGCGCGACGCCGCTCGCACTTCGCGCGCTCGCCGACGACGACGTCGAGGTGCGTCTGGCCGCTGCAAAACAAGCCATTGCTCTTCGCATGATCGCGGCCACCGAAGAGACGCTCCCGTGGCTCAGCGATCGCGACGCGAGGTTGCGCGTTGCCGCGTGCGAGGTGAGCTTCGCGATGCCGAACCCCGCGGTCACCGTTGCGCCGCTTTCGCGCGCGCTCGGCGATTCCGATCCGCAAGTTCGCGCCGCGTGCGCGTCCGCTCTCGGTGCTCAAGGATCGGCGGCCGCTGTCGGTCCGCTCTCGGGCAAGCTCGATGATCCGGCGCCTGCCGTGCGCAGCGAAGTCACGCGCGCGCTCGCGAAGATCCGCGATCCGCGCGCAGTCGTGCCCCTCGTAAGCAAAGTACAGGACGCCGCGCCCGACGTGCGCCGTGACGTCGTGCGTGCACTCGGTGAGCTCGGCGACGCGCGTGCAACCCAGGCGTTGCTCCTTGCTCTGCGCGACAACGTCACCGAGGTGAAGGTGGAGGCCTTCGCCGCACTCGGCCGCATGCGCGCACAGGAGGCCGTCGCGGCCATCGCGCCGGACACGCTCGAACGAAACGCGGGCGTCAGGCAGGCAGCGCTCGTCGCGCTCGGGCGCATCGCCACCGAAGACGCCGTGCGCGCGCTCGTCAAAGGGCTCGGCACGCAGGAAGACGCGAACGGCTCGCTCGAACGCACCGCCGTGCGCGATGCGCTCGTGACCGCGGCGCATGCGGGCGCGATGCGCGACGTCCTCGTGGCGATGACGTCGCTCATCGACAAGCCGGGATCGAGCGCCGTCGCAACCAGCGCCGCGTGGATTTTGGGTGAGCTCCGCGCGACTTCGAGCGCGCAGGCCATCGTCTCTGCGCTTCGCAAAGGAACTCTAGCGCCCGAAGCTGCCATGCACGCCCTCGCGGGCGCGGGCACGGCCGCCGAAGTGCCCACTGTTCTCGAGTTCGTCGCCGATCCGCATCCTCGCGTGCGCGAGGAAGCCATTCGAGCCGCGACTGCGCTGCTCGATCCGGCGAAGCCCGACGGACGCGCGGTCGAGCCACTCGTGGCAACACTCCGATCGGCGCGGACGTCGTCCGAAGAGCGTGCGGCAGTGGCAACGCTGCTCGGACGCACGGGAGCACCGCGAGCCGCTACCGAGCTCGCGAGCTTGGTCTCCGCAAAGGACTCTGCATTGCGTCTCGCGGCGATCGACGCGCTCGGTGCCCTTGGTAGCGCGGTGCCGAACCATGGCGTTGCGGACGATGCGCTCGCCCCGCTCCTCGATGATCGAGATCCCGTGATCCGTCTTCACGCCGCTACGGCCCTTGCGGCGAGCGGCGGAAAAAAGGCGGAAAGCGCTCTTCTTGCCAAACTCGATGGCGGCGGAGAGATCGATCGCTACGCCGTGCTCACGGCCCTTGCAGGCATCGCCGATCGACTCCCCAGCGAGGGCACGACGACGCGTCTCTTTCATGAGCTCGCGAACGCCGCCGGCCCCGAGCGCGACGCCGTGCTCGAAGCCGCAGGTCGTGCGCGGCTGCCCGCGGCGCTGCGCGGTCTTGCGGCCGTTGCAAAGAGCGATGACGTCGATGATCGCCGCATGGTCGCAACGCTGCTCGGTGGTCATCGTGGATCTGCGGCCGCGATTGCGTTGCTCGATAAGCTTGCGAGCGATCCGGACGAGCGCGTGCGACAAGAGGCAGTTTTCGCGCTCGGATCGATCGGCGATCGTGCCTCTGTCGCGCGTCTCGCGTCGATCATGAAAACTTCGGACACGGCAGTTGCTGCCAACGCCGTGGCTGGCATCGCAAAGATCGCTGCTGTCCTCGGTCCATCGCAAGCATCTTTCATTGCGTCCGTGGTCTGTCCCATGCTCGCCAACGGATCTTCTGTGGTGCGGACCAACGCGCTCGTTGCGCTTGCGAATGCAGGCGCGCGTTGCGAGGGCAACGTCGCGGGCAAGAAAGAAATGGAGGCGCCCTCGAAGGTGCGCAAAGCGGTCACCATCTTCATCTTCGACGACGCGGGAGCCGTGGCACGCCCGCGCGCACCCTACCTGCTCGAATACCAAGACGGGATGCTTCGCGTCGGCATCACTGATCGGCGCGGGGCTGCTTTCGATCCGGCTGCGCCCGCAGGCACCGTTACCCTGCGTCGCATGCCGGGGCGATGAGCGATGAGCCGCGCAGCGAAGCGACGCCAACGCAGAAATCTCGACGCTCCCGAGACGATCGAGAAGGTGCTCGATCGCGCTGGCGAAGACCGTTTTGCGCAGAAGCGAGCTCCCATCCCGCAGAGAGAATGGCGAGCTGCGGTGGGTCCGCGCATTGCCGATCGCGCGCAGCCGATTTCGATCGAACGCGGTGTGCTCCTCGTGAAGGTGGCAACGAGCGTGTGGGCGAATGAGCTTCAGATGCTCGCCCCCGAGCTTCTGGCCCGACTCGCGCAGAGGGGTTTCACTTTGAGCGCGCTGAAGTTTCGCGTTGGGCAGCTCGACATCGCAGAACGTCCGCCAGAACGACGTCGCATGCGCAAGGTTCCACCTCCGGCAGCGCTCGCACCAGAGCTCCGCGCACTCGTTGCCAACGTCGCTGACGACGAGCTCCGTTCTGCGATCGAACTCGCCGCCCGCGCGAGCCTCTCGTGGCGAAAACCAATCAGGCGGTGAACCCGGGTAGGGCGCAGCATGCTGCGCCCCTACAAATGCGATGGGAGCTACCTTAAGGTTGCGAGGCGCTCGAGCCCTTCGATGCGCTGAAACAAGAAGCGCTCGGCTGGACCGTAGTGCTGGACGCTCTGCCTCAGCATCGCCACGTAGTCGTGCAGCCGATGGAGATCGATCGCTGTGATCTTGAACATTGCCTTGTAGAGTTCATCGATGACTTGGGCAGGGCAGGGGCGCTTCTGCGCGGCGTAGAGTTCGATGACGTAGTCGGCCCAGCCGCCTTTGCCTGTTGCCGTGGCGAGCTTGGCGCTGAACTTCGCAGCCTGATCGATGAGCGTTGCAGGTGTTGAACGGCCCGCGCGCGTTGCCTCGATGATGTCGGCGAGCGTGGAGGCGAGGAGCCGTTCCGCCTCTCCTGCCTTGCCCATGGCGAGCGCTTTCTCCGCCACGGCGGAGAGAAGCTTGAACTGATCGGCGCGCCGGATCACCGACACTTCTTGGTCCGGCTCGCCCCCCGGGCCCTGCGTCCGCTCTTGCCACGACGCGTTCGACGGCGCGTTCGGTGTGTCCGGGGGAACCTGTGGCAGCGTCATTTTTCCCGCGGCAATGGCGGCTGCCACCTTCTCCGGATCGTGCGCCGCAAGGATCGTCAGCTCCTGCTCGCCGATGATGATCTTGTCGCCCACGGCAAGGGCGACCTTCCCTCGAATGCGGTTCCCGTTGACGACGACGCCGTTACGACTCGCCAGATCTTCGATGGTTACGCCGGTCTTCGTGACCTCGAGGATGGCGTGGCGCCGCGAGACGAGCGGATCGTCCAAGGCGAGTTGGCAGCTCGCGTTCCTGCCAACCGCAAAAATCCCCTCGTTCAGTTCGAGATCGTGCTGCAGGTAACGGAGCCGGAAACGCACTGTCAACCTGGCTTCGTTGTGTCTTCGATGAAGGGCTGCGCGGAAGCATGCACGCGTTCGAAGGCCGCGCGAGCGGGCCCGTCCCCCGTCTCCGCGGACAAGGTCGCGATGTATAATGCAAGCTGCTCGACGGGTTCTGCGAGATCGCTCGGGAAGCTCTCAAAAATTTCGCCGAGCTTGATTGCGACGTCCTCGGGCATCATGAACGGCACGCGGCGATAGACCTGCACGACCCAGAGCCCCCACGTGAGATCATGCATTGTGATGGCTGCACGCAAAGCCCCCAAGGCGAGCTTCGCGAGCTGCTCTCTGTCGATCTCGTCGCCGCGATGAAGGGGCTCTTCGATGGTGATGGTGGCTCGACGCAAGATGCGCTGAATGTCTTCGTGTCGATTGAGCGACAGCGCGCGGTCGAGAACCTCGACGAAAAGTTGCACGCTCCACGTGTGCTGCGACGTTGCCCCGAACGAGCCGCTGAGCGTGTCCTCCTCGAGCGCCTCGGTTTCCCCGCAGTTCGGACATTCGCCAACTTCTTGCGGGTAGGGCATTCGGCAGCGCGCGCAATGTCGCAGAAAGCCGGTTGTCTTCGTTGACTGGTGCGCGGCGGGTTCGACCTTACAGAACACGAGCTCCTGAGTGCCGATGCGCAGTCGATCGCCGTCCTTTAGCTCGGTCGGCTGCTTCGCGGGCGCGCCGTTGATCTTGATGCCGTTGCGGCTGCCGAGATCGGACACGACCGCGCGATCACCCTCGAGAACGATCTGCGCGTGGTGCCGCGAGACCAGCGGATCCTCGATGGTGACTTGGCAGTCCGAACTTCGCCCGAGGATGGTAACCCCCTTCGGAAGGTCGAACTCCTGAAGCAGAAACCGCAGCCGGTAGCGTGCCACCAGTAATTCTCCGCAACCCCACCTGCCGTTGATGACGGCATGATAGCCTTTTCTTCTTCGTCTCGACAAATTCGAAGACGACGATCGGGCAGATGCGGCGTGTCTAGGCACAGTGCCCCGCGCTCCGCCACAGGTTTTGTTTATCGTACCTCGCGCACGTCACGCCAAGGGTTCGTTGTGCGATCGCGGACAAGTGCGCTGTGGTAAGCTTGGGGGCGTGGGTACCGCGGATGAAGTTCGGCTTGACTCGACGGCGAGCACGCACGACCACGAGGACGCAGAGAACACCAGCGTGGAGAGTGGCACCGCTGTAACCGCAACGGAACGGGGGCTGCTTGGGCAGCTGGCGGAGGCGTTTTCGGGGTACGTCGCCAGGCTCGTGAAGATGGATGGCGGAGAACTCTACCTCGTTCGTGTCACGCCGGACGACGTCCACATCCATCTTGGCGGACGTTGTTCCGGCTGCCCGGGCGCAACCATGACGCGCGAGCAGCTTCTCGAACCCGCTGTGCGCGACATCTGTCCGAATGCAATCGTGAGGGTGACGACCGGCTGGCGTGTTCCCGAAGGTGCGTGGCGCGTCCGCCCGCTCTGAGAGCGTGTTTATTTCTTCTTGGGTGGTGCCTTCTTCGTGGGGTTCGCGGTTCCGGTTTGCTGTGCCGCGTTCGGATCCGACAGTCCACCCTTCGTTACGGCTGTCACTGCCGGATCGACGGCTGTCACGTCCTCGACCTTGTTCGCGCGCAGCGCATCGAGGTTATTTCGTGTGGCGCTGTCTTCGACGACGACACCGACGACCTGACTGCCGGAACGATCGACCAGCCGTAGTTGGCTCGTGTTGTCTCTCCAGAGAGCCATCGCCGGGGCTCCCTTCGACGGGTCCGCGCCCAAGACGTGGCCTTTTGCGCCGAGCTTCGCGTTCATGGCGAGGACGGCTTCCTGGAAGCTATTGCCCAGGTTCCCCGACTCCGAGAGTGGAACCTCGTCGTAGATCTTCCAGAGACGATCGTTGATGAAGAAGAAGAATCGTTTTTTGCCCTGACGCTCGATCGACATCAACGCTTCGTGATTCTTGTACGTGTACTCGCCTTTGATGCCCGTGGCGTCGTAGCCCGTGGGTGTCTCGTTGAACTCGATGTAGCTGCGGACGAAGGCGGCTCTCTCTCGATCGCGCTCCGCTTCGAGCGCGATCATTTCCGGACCAACGCGCGCTCTGGAGAGTCTCTCGTCGTAGTCCCTCCAGATGATGCCGTTCGTTTGCGTGTAACGCCTGATGATCTCGTCGTGGCTCATGCCCCACCTGAGCCCGTCTTGGAAGCTCGCGAGGCTCGCGACTTGCGCGGCTGTGCCTTTGCCGTTTTTCGCAGCACGGGCTGCGCCGCCGCTGATCGGCCCGCCGCCGGGTGCAGCCGTGACGTTGCTGCCGCCGTTGGGCGACGACGGCGAGCCTGCCGCCAAGTCATCCGTGATGGGATCGGGGACAGAGACCTGCCGTGGTTCCCTGCCGGGACCGCATGCGACGACGAAGAGAGAGAGCGAACCGATGACGACTCCGCGTTTCATGGGTGGAACCTTACTAGCCCGGATAATTCATGACGCGATTTCTGCAGACGGCCGAGACCGCAGCGAAAAGGGCGCACGCCGTATCGCAGGACCGAGGCGTACTGTACGTACGCCGCAGGTCCGAGAAACGCCGTAC
>WQYX01000127.1 GCA_009781005.1 Polyangiaceae bacterium
CGCGCGACGAAGACCTTATCGGTATTCGGATCGATTGGCGTCGCGGTGGCCTGGCCACAGTTGACGCACGTCGTGCGGCCTGGGAACGGACGCTGCGCCGTCTTGCATGACTGACAGTACGCCCAAGGACCGCCAACGTAGAGCGAGAGTTCGCCTCCCTTCAGATAGAACTTGTTCAGCGCGACCTGTTCGCCGAAGCGCTGGAGCAGCTTGGGCAGCCACTCCGTGTTGAAAAAGGTGCGCGCGGGCTTGTCCTTGATGAGGCGATCCATCTCGTCGAACTTGCCCGAGCGTGCCTGAAACTGACGGCCCGAGTTCCGCCACACCGGCGGCATCTGGCTCATCCATAACCCTGCGCGTCCCCAGCACCGCATCCATGATCGAGCGGTCGCAAGCTTCTGATCCAGCGTGATCGCGAAAGCAGGGATGTCCGGGAGCGCCTCGATCCACGTCGTGTGATCTCCGCGCTCACGAAGCGACGCAATCGCGAGCGCTTCGAGGCCGTAGTAGCGGTCGCCCAGCGAGTCTACGACCGCGCGGAGCAACGACTCCGGCGGCCGCGACGCGCGTAGCTTGCCCCAGAGCGGTATCAACGCTTCGGGGTTCGTGAGCACGCCGGCTCTAATGGCGGTGTCCACGTCGAGTTCATCATGGAAGCTCTCTCCCGCCTTGAGCTCGGGGCGAAGCCTGACGCCCAGCTCCTTTGCCGCGATGAGCACGCCAAAGTACAGATCATCGAGGGACAAATACGGGGTGATCGCAGCGATGCTTGAAAGGTGTTCGTAGCCCGCGACGATGAGGGGACGAAGCGCGTCCTCCGTCGAGAACTTCTGGAGGTTCGGTGCGAGTCGCGCCGCCGTTTGACGCGAATCAGAGAAGATGAGGACCTTACGACCACGCAGCGGCGCGAGTCGCGTTGCGTCCACGGGGTTCGACGGTTGCACTTGGATCTGCTTCGCGATGAGCGCTTGGAATGGCTGATCACCCTTAGTCTGGTGATCCTGGACAGAGGTGCGCCCGAACGCCGCGCGCTCTCCGCATACCGCGCAGGGTCGGAACTCGCCTGGGGTCGCGTCCTGCGGCTCGTCATCGGTCACGGGCTGTGAACGACCAACTCGGAGGTAGACTTGCCTGTTTCGGGCGCCGAGCTTCTGCGGGTTGAGCCGACCAGTGACGAGGTCGTACTCGGCGGGCTCTGCGAAATCGTTGAAAACCGGCTTCTCCAGGAGAAGATCGAGCGGAGAGATCTCGTTGACGAAGCCGGCAAGCGTCCGAAACGCCCCGCCGGGCTCCGCCCAAAGGAAGTTCGGGTCGTCAACTTTGTTGGTGTACGCCCGAGCGTATGCGGTACCGCAGTTCCTGCAGGTGAACAGCTCCAACACACGCGCACCGCACTCGCACGTGTCACGTGGCTGGCTGTAGAGCTTTCCAGCAGGGCCTCCTCGCTCGGCTGCCGTGAGGCTCGTGCAGTTCGGGTCCATGCAGACCCAGAGGCCCGCGAGGCCACGGTAGAACGAGTGGACACGGCACGGCAGCAGGCCGGGCTCCGTGGGCTCCCTGCGCGCCACGCTGCCGAGCGCGATGAGGTTCGTCACCGCGTGTGCGGCGACATCTGCAGGCACGCTCGCGTCGAACAGCTTGGCGCCTAGTTTGTCGACGGACTGCGCCCCCTCCATCGTCAAGTTGACCAGGTTCGACATCGGACCGAATGACTCCAGAGCCTCGTACAGCGAGGGCTGCAGGTCCCAGGGCGCGACGTTTCGATATCTGAGGAAGCTCTCGACGACCTTGAGGCGATCTACGTCGTTGGCAGCCTCGTAGAAGTCGTTGAGATCGAACGCGTCCAATGCGGTGGCGTCCGCGGTCGTTCCCTTCGCGGCGCCGGGTCGTTCGAGGAGGTCGCCTTGGACCTTCCGAAAATCTGCTGGGTCCTTGCCTGTGAGCTGCGCGCCGAACTCGACTGCGTGGTCGGCGTCCTTGAAGCTGGCGCTCGTGCAAATGACCTGCAGGCGCTCCGGGGGGATGTCGAGCCGCGCACGCAAGCGCCGGATGAGCAATGCCACCTCGGCGCCCTGCGCGCCTCGATAGAGGTGGGCCTCGTCTATGACAAGAAGGAAGCGCTCGTCCGGGTTCTTCTCCAGCCACTCGCGCGTGCGATCGAAGATGGGTCGCTCGAGCGGGCGCATCAGCATGTACTCGAGCATCGAGTAGTTCGTGACGAGCACGTCGGGCGGCGCCGCTTGTACCTCGTGCCGGGTGACTAGTTCGGGATCCTGGGGGAGCGTGACGCAGCGCTTGAAGTCGCCGTTCTTGTCGAGCCAGCGTCCGCGTTTCTTCCCATACCATGCCGCGAGGTCGGGTTTCGCCGGCCATTTGCCGCGCTTCTTCAGCTCGCTTACGAGATGTGCGGCAGCAGCCTCACGCGATGGCGGGCCCGACGCAACCTCGAGGTTCTTCACGTAGTATTTCCCGATAGGTTTCAGGCGATCCCCGTCCTTGTTTTTCTTCGGATCCTTATGGCGCACGCCTGGATACAGCGTTCGGCTCGTGTAGCGAGCGAAGCGCGCGGGGCGCCCGGACCAATCAACGAAGTGCTGGACGATACGGGGATCACCAAACAACAGCCGCAGGCGGCCGAGCTGATCGTTGACGAGCGCGTTCATCGGGTAGAGCACCATTGCGCGCACGGCGCTCGTCTCGCCGAACTCCTTGCCCTTCGCTTTCGCTTCAGTGGCGAGCTTTCCGAGGATCGGCAGGAGGAAGCACTCGGTCTTTCCCGAGCCCGTGCCAGTCATCACCACAAGACTCCGTTCGTCGACGAGCGAGAGCTGCGTCGAGAGCGCCTGGTGCTGGTACGGCGGGTCGTGGATCAGGAGTCCGAGGTCGCCCTTCGGCGAGGAGACGGACGTGAAGATCTCCAGCGCGGCGGGGTCGAGTCCGAGGTCGGCGAACCTTTCACCGGTCCGGTAGCGCGGCGTGCTCTCGATGTAGGGGAGCTGGTGGATGACGCCGACCTGATCGAGGAGTGCGCTGCGCTGGTCCACGAGCATCTTGTGGCTCACATGGTACGTGGCTTCGATGTAGTCGCGCAGGGCCCGGTGGAGCTGCTGAGTCGTCTCGCCGATCGTAAGTGCCATCGTCGTACTCCTGATTTACCGGGGACTCGTCGTCATCTCTTCAAGCCAGAGTGCCTCGCGCACGAACCGCCGCTCCTCCTCGATCTCCGCCTTCGAGATTCGGTACGCGAAAAGGCTGCCCGCGCGCGGGACGGGCTCCCCGATCGCGTCCCACCGTCGGCGCGCCCACGCTGGCGTCGGCGAAAAGAACTCGAGGACCACCGCGTCGCCGCTGGGCGTGACGCGGAAGCGCTGGGGTGAACCTCGCTGCGCATCGATCGCCATCTGGAGATGCCAAGCCTCGTCGCATCCACGCCACCGGCTCCCTCTCTGGGGGAAGTCGACCATCCGCTCGGGTTGCCCGTTCGTGAGTTGGACGTAGCACCAGAGGTCGGCGCCGTAGGCCTGCGACGAAGCGTCCGGTTTGCGCTCTCGGCTCGTTCCAGCGTCCCGGGTAGTACCAGACCGGCTTCGTCGGATCGAGGAGCTTGAGCCCCGGGATGTCCCTCGATGGTGCGACGATATCAAGGGCTCGATCACTCGTAGCCACAGCCTGCGACGCAGTGCTGTACCTCGGCCTCTTGAGCCATGCGTCGGACGAGAGTTCGAGGAGGCCGAGTTGGCGCAGCTCGTCGCGTAGATCTTCAGTCTCCGAAGAAGGGGTCAGTCGGCGGACATGTCCCAGATACTGGATGCGCTGCTCAAGCTCGGAGGGCAGCGGGGAAAGTTGGTCGGCCGCGACTCCGAGGACGACCACGAGCCCGCTCTGGCGCACGACGAAGCTCGCGGGTGCAGCGTAGAGCAGCATGCGTGTCGACGGCGCTCCCTCCTGCACCTCCGGCTGCTCGAGCAAGTCGCCGTGCGAAATCATCGCTTCGAGCGTCTCCTTGGTCAGCTCTTTCGCCCTATCGAGATCGGGGACGAGCCCTCGGAGCGGCTGAACGACGGCTCGCACAAGCGTCGCTGCCGAGCATGGGCACAGGTAGCTCGCGGCCCGCCGCAACGCTCCCGCGAGCCCCTCAGAGGTCATCAGGTCAAGTGCCTCGGGATCGAGCCCGAGCTCACGAATCTTCTGTGCGTGGACCTCCTCGACGGTCAGTCGCCTCATGCTGGCCATCCCCATCCCGCGTAGAGTTCACCCGCCGCCGCGAGCGACTTCTTCTGCTGGTCCACGGCGAGCACGAGGAAGCGCGCGGCGCGCGCTAGCGTCGGCATGTCGAGGAGCTTCCTGATGCTCGCGTCGACATGCTCTCCGGCCCACGCGCTCAACGTTACGGGATCGCTTGCCATGCGCAGTGCGAACTCCGCAAACCAAGCCGAATGTTCGGGGCCGACGCCCTGAACACGACGCACCTCCGTCACCCCGCGAGAGCTGCGCCGCTCGTTGATCTCGCGTTGGTTTGGGTTCGGCTGCGCGAGTTGGAAGCTTTCGGCGAGCGCCGCGAGGCGTACGGCGCGCAACGAGGGAGGCGATTCCGAGAGCACTTTGTGATCGAGTTGAAGCACCGAGCCGAGTGCCAGCTCGTACCCTTTGTTCGAGATGCAACGTTTCAGCTCAAGGAGCCCCCGTTCATCCTTGAGCTTCAATTCCGCGCTCGCCCACACGCGCCCGCCCAGCAGCGAAACAATGTGCTCGGAGAGCGCGCGGAGCACGGCCCTTCGGTACGCACTAGCGATGAGATCGCCTGGTAGGCACGCAGTCCCCCAGAGCTGCGCGGACGTGAGCAGCTTCGCGATGTTTTCGGGCGTACGTTGCCCCGCGTCGATCTGGGGTTTGCGCTGGAGATCCGCGACGATCGGCGGCACTACAATGGTCGCTTTGAACTCTCTGAGCGTCGCGACATAGAGCCCGCCCACGAGAGGCACCTCGTGTTTCGGGCCTGGTTGCAGTTTCTCTCCAACGGTGGGTCGTTCGAACGAGAAGCGCTCGATGCTCGGATCGCCGGCGTCGGCGTCGTCATGCAGGCGCGCCGTGAAGCCAGACGAACTCCGCCTTAGTGACCACCGAAGCGGCGTGAACTCGCGCTCGCAGCGGAGCGTGAACGTGCCGAGTTCGTCGGCGGCGAACTCGACCGCGCAGGCCTGGGCGTCGTCGTAGGCGCGCTGGGCGTCCTTGTCCTCCTTGAGGTGCGTCTCAAAGTGATGAGCCCACTCCTCGTTCGAGAGTGGAAGCGTGATCGGCGGCAGCTCTCTCTCGAACAACGGCTCACGCGCGCGCGCGAGCATCCGCACTCGGCACTTTGCTTGGCGCCCGGCGGGCCCACGCACGAGGACGGCAGCCCGCCCGTCCCAGATCTGCTCGAGCGAGGGCGCTGCAGGGTCCAACTCCACTTCGAGCGGGCCGTGTGAGGTCACCTCAGGCGACCATGGACGCGCCTCTCGTACGCGCATGACGACATCAAGGTTGCCGATCACCTCGGAGCCAGCGCCGCTCCCGCTACGCGCTGCGACGCTGAACTTGTGGAGTCCAACGGCCAACGACGGGAGCTCGATGAAGACTGGATCGCCGGGCGGCGTGTTGCTCAACGCCAGCGAGAGCGACGGGCCGTCGCTCATTGCAATGGTCAGCACGTCGATCGCGTGGTCCGAACGGACTGCGAGGGTCGGCGTCTCCGACGCGAGCCACTCGCCGTAACCCTCACCATCCCACGCGACCGCCGCGAGGCCTGCGGGCCACACCTCGATCGACTTCGCCTGCGTGACCTGGAACTGCTTCAGTGCCTGCTCCCATTCAGGCGTGAGCACGGTCGGGATGTCGAGCAGGATCGCGTGGACGCCATGGCACATGAGCTGAACGTGGCGGGCCACGGGCAAGCGCACGAAGGGTTCGGTGCCCACTAGGACGTACCTCGAGTCTGCGCGGACGTGCATCCCGCGCGACTCGTAGGCGAAGCCATCGCTCGCGACCTTGAAGAGCCACGATGTGCCGGGGCGGAGCATGCACTCCGCGCGCAGCAGGTAGTCGAGCTGCGGATCGGAGCGCTCGAACTTCAGCAGCACGTCGTCCGGCTGTGGCCAACGGGCGAGCGCGACGCGCCGCGGTCCATGCAGGAAGTACCCACGCGCCAGTGGTCGACCAGCCGCGCCCGCGACAGTGCAGCGCGACTCGATGAGGGCGTCCCGCACCTGCGGGAACCGAAGGAGCAGGTGCGAGAGGTCAGGGACCTCCAGCAATGCCTCCCAGCGCGCACCTTCGATGGGTCGGAGCACGAGGCGTGGCTCGACGCCGAGCCGGGCGACCTCCGCGTGGGCCTCGTCACGACGCTGGAACATCGTGTTCGTTGGCTTGCCGACGGTCAGGCCGCGAATCTTCGCGCGCTCCTCCGCCGCGCGTCGCGCGCCGCGTAGCCAATCGCGACCACGCCGTTCACGATCGACGTCATCGCCGATGCGCTTAAGCGTCGTCGGGTGAAGCAGCGCCTTGAAGCCCTCCCTTCCTTGGAGGAGGAGCGCGGCGGCGATCTGTCCAACGAGCGCCGGTGCCTGCACGAGGTTCTGGAAGCGGGTCGATGTGTTCCAACTCCTTGCCGCGATAAAATCCCCCAATCGCTCCGGCTCGTCGAAGAGTTCAGCGGAGAACGAATGCCGAAGGTCGTAGAGGACACGGGCGAGCTGTTGTTGAAGATCGCACGGGAGGATCGCGTGCGTGATCGGCCACGCGATGATCGAGAACTGCTCTGCCCACCGACCGGAGGGTTTCGCGCCCGCGAACTTTTCCTGGAAGGCAGAGAAGATGTCGCGGATCCATCCGCGATCGCCGTTCTGAGTCCATCCGGGTGTCTTCTCCTCAAAGGTTTGCCAGTACTCGTCGCCCGCGTAGCCGTACCCGATCTCCGCCGCGTAGACGGTCCAGACGAGCGCGTGTTCGCGCCTTGGCCGGGAGACGAGGATGTGTGCGCAGATCTTGTCGGACAGAGCACGCACCTCAGCGGGAGCGAGGTCGTGCTCCAGGGCGAACAGCGGGATCTCCTTCCGATCGCGCGCGAGCGCCCCAAAATGGTCAGCCAGCCGTTGGTTCCACGCCCCCAGTTCCATCGTCGCCGCTCACCTCCCGATGCTCGCCGAAGCCCCGCCGGCTATCCGATGCAGCGTCGAGTGAAATTGAGGTGGTCACTGTCGTCGCAGCGGTGCCTAGCGCCATGCTACCCCAACTTTGTTCAGTAGCGAAAAGAACTTGGCGCGGCCTCGAATCAGCGGCGGCGCCGTTATTCGGGTCGAGCAGGGCACCGGCTTCGCACGGCGCGAGGGCACGTCGCGCACAGCGCCGGCGCGAGGTGCATGCAGTCGCCTTCAGCCGCCCGGCGGTTCGCAACGCTCATGAATAGGTACATCGCTTGTTGGACGAGGCGCGGGTTGTACGCCTGCAGTTTGCCGTCGAACTCGGTCAAGTCGATGCTGCGCGCGAGGTCGCGGATAAAATCGCGACGCGCGTCGTAGGTGCCAGCGCCCTTGTACCCGATGGACGCGAGGAAGAGGTCGACGTTGCTGTCGACGACAACGTAGAAACTCCAATCGATCCCACGCGACCAAGGCGCGAGATCTCGCGAGAGGTCTGGGTTCGTGATCATCGAGAGGAACATGCTCGCGATCTTCTGGTTCACGCGCCACGCACGTGAGAGCTCGCGTGCGATCGCATGCGCGCGCGTCAATGGGTCTCGCTCTCGCTTCATCACGAGCCGTCGGAGCGCGGCGAGGTCTTCGGCGCCCGACTCCTTGACCATCAGCGCGATCGACGTTGGCACCTTGCCGAAATGCCCATAGCGCTTGAGCAAGACCGTGTGCCGCTTCATGTGGCACGCGAGCGTCGGGTTCGCACCACAACACCCTTGCTGGGTCTTCGGGTCCTTGTCGAGATCGCACTCGTTCGCGAGGTCGATGGTGGTCTGCATGTGCGGGCAGCCGCCCTCTTCGACCAGCGCGACAAGCCGCCTAGCGTCGGTGAGCTCACGCGCGTCGTCGGCGCCGATGCCCTGAAGGATGCGGAGAATCTGGACGTCCTGCCTCCGTTGAAACATCGAGGTCGCGACAAGCAGCCGGAAGAGTGCCCCCGGCTCACCTCTGCGCAGCGCTCCTCGGTCCACGGCGAACGCGCCGACCTTCGACGGATCGCAGAACATCTCAACGACGCCCGGGTCGGAGGGGCGTCCGAAGTGGTGGCGGAGGTACCACCGCACGACCTCCTTCGTCGTCGCGATCTGGTTTGTGCGCAGCCGCACGGCGCTCTTGGTCTTCACGACTGCTCGACGAACAGCGGCTGCTGGCTCGATGGGCGCTGCGGCGACACGCGCGCGCCGTGGGTGACAGGGTGAACACGCGTATGGCGCGCCACCTCTTCGAGGACTTCGTCCGAGGTGATCCGGTTTCGGAGCCACCGTTCCCGCCACCACGCGCTGATGTTCGCCGTCGCGGCACGCCCCCTGTCGAGCGGGACGATGTAGTCGGGTTTGCGCGCGAGCCCGATGAGGTGATCGCTCAGGTTCCGAATCAAACTCACGCCGTAGACGACACGGTGTCGATGGTGCTGGAGCAACGGACGAGAGGGCAGGTTCAACATGTCGAGCGCCTGCCGGACCTTGCGCAGCTTCGGGCTTATGCCCTCGCCGAAGATGCTGTTCACGCGCTGCGAGTCGGACTGCTGAACGAGGTCGACGAGCGCGTTGATGGTCTCCTCGGAGTACTGCGACGTACCAAAGGCCTCAGAGCGTCCGACCTCTTCGTAGCGGATAACGTCAGCTGCCGCGCCCCCCAGGCGATCGGCGGGGATCTTGATGCGATTGTATTGGCTGGAGCCGACGCCATAGAGCGACGTCGTCCCGAGCAGGACGAGCGTCGGCGCACGCTTAATGGATCGTCCCGCAACGGACGACGCGATCTCGCTCTCCGCACCCAAGTAGCGACGTCGGTATCGCTGGACGACCTCGGGGCTTGCCGCCAGCATCGCCGTGAGTTTGCCGCCAAGCAGCGCATTGTACGGCTGCACCGCGCCGCACACCGAGATGTCTGCGACCGCGATACCAACGCGATCCGCCTTCGCCTTCTTGAGCACGCGGCAGATCACGTCGCTGCCGTAGCCCGTAGCCGCAAGCGCGCCGAGCTTCTCCGCCGTCGGTCTCCCCTTGAAGGTCTCGTTCAGCACGGCGCGCACGCGCAAGTACGTCGCCAGCGCGATGGCGCGCTTGCTCCGAAAGAGGTGCGTACGCGCACGCGCGATCCAGTAATCATCGCCAGACATGCCGGCGGGCTTCCGCTTCAGGTCGCGCGAGCGGGCGTAGCGGTGGTGGAGCCGTCGCTGCTCCGTGCCCTCTCTTACCAACCGTTCGAACACCACTTCGGAGGGCGACAAGAGATCTCGCATCGAGAGGACTTTGTCTTCGATCAGATCATCGACGTAGATCTCGCCTATCGCGGCCTCGTTTGTCTCGACGAGCCAGCGCGCCAGCTCTCGCGTCGGTGCGCGGCGCACCCGCTCGATGAACGTCTCAGGGTGCCAGCCGATCCACGAGTCACGCTCGCGGATCTGCATGACGGGGCTGCTCAACGCGCCGATTCCCATCACCGGGTGTTTGTTGGCGGCGCGATCGCGGACGAGGAAGACCATCGTCCGCCCAGGCACGCTCGTGTACTGGTTCGTCCACGTGTGGCGGAAGTAGCGCCAGATATCCATGAGGCGAAGTCCGGTGTGCGGGCACGTCGCGTCCTCCGACGCGATGAAGTCGAGGTACGGGTCCACCAACCTCGAGAGCGTGTCGGCCCACCCATTGTTCATGTGCGTGCGCGCCTCTCGCAGTCCGTCTGCGAGTTCGCGCCCGTCGCGCATCAACGAGTAGATGGAGACGAATTCGCCGTTGTGAAGCCGCTGCCGCTCCATCGACTCGATGAACCGCTGGACGGGGGGCTTGCGGAGTTGCGCGTCGCGCTTCACCAACTCCTGCTTGCGCACGCGCGCCTTCTCGGCCGCCCTGTCGCTGACCGGATCGGGGGGGCGGATCTCGACGCGCTCGGCGCGCGTGCGCAGCATCCACCCCTGCATCGCGAGGTCGGTGACCACGAGGCCCGCCGCCAACAGCGCCTGGCGATCGGCGCGATGCGACGACTTCACCTCCGACACGAAGTGTGCGCGGAGCCACTCGATGTTATCGTCGGTGTGCTCGTCCCGGCGCACCTTCGCGAGCGAACGCGCGTGCCCGACGAACACGTCTCGCGACGCGCTGCTCGGGAGCGGCGGCTCAAGGGCGATCCATGGGTTGTTAGGCACGGTGGTCATTTGTCGTTCAAGAAAGCGGCCAGGGTGTTGCTCCACTCAAGCCGATGCTTCGCGAGCGCGGGGATCTTTCCGCGCGCCGCCGCCTCGCTGCGCGCCGCAGCGAGGAGGAGGAGTTCGAGCTTCGCGCGGAGCCGCGGGTCTTGCGGAGCCTCGCCCTCGGAGAGCGGCTTGTAGATCTCTCGATAAAAAGGGTGGTCTGGGTTGAGCACGAGGACGAGCCGGTCTCCGTCGTACGCCAGCGTGAAGAAGGACGTATCCTTCACCGCGTGCTCAATAATGCTGTAGCGATCGGCCTCATCGGCGCGCTCCTTGAGCAGCCCGGGGTGGCTCGCCTCCAACTCCCGCATCAGCGCCTTCGCGGTGGGGTCCGCACCGCGCGGGAGCGGTCGCAGGAGGTGGTCGCGATCGTTGGCGATGCGCTCAGCCTCGGAGAAGCGCGCGCTCGCCTTCACCGCAAGGTGCGCCTTCCGCGCGCGGCCGTTCAGCGCCCGCGCTGTCGCCTCGAGGTCCGGTGTGAGCGCCTCAAGTAGGTGCGTCTGCGGTCGCGCCTGCTGCTTCGTGTGCGTGATGCCAAACGCTTCGTCGAGCACCGGATCGAACTGGATCTCGCAGCGCCACCAGTCGTCGTAGTTCTCGCGGTGCTTCGACCCCATGAAGAACCAGCCGTAGTCGACCTCTCGGCCGGCACGCAC
>WQYX01000128.1 GCA_009781005.1 Polyangiaceae bacterium
GCGCGAATCGATTCGTCGGTTGGGCGCTGCGGTGCCTGCGCACGTACGACAAGTACGTTTACGCGGGCTCCTCGCGCTCCGCCCTAGCCTCGATTCGCTCGCGACGGCTGCCCTACACGCTCTTCGTAGCACCATCCAACCAGGGGCTTTCCCTCGCGCGCTCGATGCTCTAAGGCAGGGCCGTGCGTCACTCCCCTCGCTTCAGTGGTACTCCGCTCAAGAGCCTGGCCCGCATCGCGCACACGCGCGTGGGAGCCATCGCGCTCGAAAAAATTCTCCGCGCCGATCTCGGCGTCGATCGACTCGCGCGTCTGCCCGATCGCTTTCGGCTCGACGTTCCGCTCGACACGCGTCCTCACCCGGGACGGCCGCCGCGCCAGTGGGCGAGCGACGACCTCGAACCCGTCTGGCGCACGTGGGCTCCAACGAGCGCATCGCTGATCGCGGCGTATGGTGATGGCAGCCTGTCGCCGCGTGCGGTGGCAGAGAAGGCGCTCGCCGAAGCGCGGCGCCTCGCAAAGCTCACGCCCACGGTCGGACCCATCTACGATTTCAACGACGAGGTCGCTCTCGCCGAGGCGGAAGCGTCCGCCGCGCGCTGGCGTGAAGGCCGTCCGCTCGGTCCGCTCGATGGCGTGCCGTGGGTCGTCAAAGAAGAGACTGCCGTTCATGGTTTGCCGCGGCGCGCCGGCACGCGCTTCGTGCCCGCAACGCCCGAACCGCACGACGCCACCGCGGTTGCGCGCGCTCGCGCAGGCGGCGTCATCACGCTCGGAACTTCGCCCATGACCGAGTACGGCATGACGCCGAACGGTGCCAACGCCAATCGCGTGATGCCGCACAACCCGCACGCGCCGGGTCACATCGCGGGAGGTTCGTCCACGGGATCCGGCGTTGCGGTTGCCACCGGTCTCGTTCCGTTCGCGCTCGGCGTCGACGGCGGCGGCTCGATTCGCATCCCCGCGGCCCTCAATGGCGTCTTCGGCATCAAGCCAACTTGGGGTCGCGTCAGTCGCTCGGGCGACATCTCGACGGGCACCGTCGCACACGTCGGTCCGCTCGCTAACACCGTGCTCGATCTCGCTTTCGCGCTCGAGGCCGTCAGCGGTTACGACGGTGAAGATCCGCAAACGCTCGCGGCCCCGTATCGAGATCCCGGTTCGTTTGTCGGCGCCGTTCGCCGCGGCGTGCGCGGCCTGGTCATCGGCGTTCCCGAGTCGGAGTGGTCACAGGCGAGCGAGCCCGTTGCGCGCGCTGGCAGGGCGGCGCTCGCTGCGCTCGAAAAAGAAGGCGCGAAGCTCGTGCCGATCCGTCTCGAGCTCGCCGAGGCTGCGCTGGCGATCGGTGTGGTCGTCATCGCCGTCGAGGCGCGCGCGAGCCTTCGCGCCGAATGGTCCAATCATCGGGCCGAGATGAGCGACGATCTCCAGGTGACGTTCGCTGCACTCGACGGCTTCAGCGCCGTCGAATACCTCGACGCGTGCCGCCTTCGCACGGGTCTGCGCCGCGAGATGGCGCGCACGTTTCAGAGCGTCGACCTCGTCGCGCTCCCGTCGACGGTCGCACCTGCCGCAAGGGTTTCGGAGACGGACATGCGCACGGGTTTCCTCGACGCGTCCGTCATCAACGATCTTTGTCGATTCTGCTTTCTTGCAAACCTGACGGGTCTGCCCGCGCTCTCGGCGCCCGTCGGCATGAGCGAGGATCTGCCCGTCGGCTTGCAGCTCGTTGGAGACGCGTGGGACGAAGCCACCGTGCTCTCGGCTGCGGCGCACCTCGAGCGCGTTGGCGCGGCCGCCCTTCGCCGTCCGCGCATCGCGGCGAGCATCGTCGTTCCCGCTTGATTCAGCGGCAGATCCGGTTATTGGCATTCCGTAACGATGAGCCCGCGTCATTTCCTGTCCACGCTCGACTGGTCGCGCAGAGAACTCGAGGGCGTCCTCGCGGATGCCTCGCGGCTCAAAGAGGAGAGAGGCACGCTTGCGCGAGAAGATCTCGCCGGCAAGAGCGTCGCGCTCGTCTTTTTCAATCCGTCGCTCCGCACGCGCACGTCGTTCGAGATCGGCGTGTTCGAGATGGGCGGTCACGCCGTCGTGCTCGAGCCGGGCAAAGGCGCCTGGCCCATCGAGTATCGCGACGGCGTGGTGATGGATGGCGAGGCCGAAGAGCACGTGGCCGAGGTGGCGCGGGTCCTGTCGCGGTATTGCAACTTGATTGCAGTACGCGCGTTCCCGAAGTTCCAGCGCTGGGAAGACGATCGCGAAGATCTCGTCATCCGTCAGTTCGCGAAATACGCGACGGTCCCCGTGCTCAACATGGAGACCATCACGCATCCGTGCCAAGAGCTCGCGCTGATGCTGGCGCTCAAAGAGAAGCTCGGCACCACGGACGGCAAGAAGTTCCTCCTCACGTGGACGTATCATCCGCGTCCGCTCAACACCGCGGTCGCGAACTCTGCGCTCATCATCGCGGCGAAGTTCGGCTTCGACGTCACGCTGCTCTGCCCGACGCCCGAGTACGTGCTCGATGCACGTTACATGGACGCCGCGCGCGGGTTCGCGAAGGAACAGGGGAGCCGCGTGACGGTCACGCACGACGTCGACGCGGCGTATTCGGGCGCGCACGTCGTGTACGCGAAGAGCTGGGGCGCGCTGCCGTATTTTGGCCGCTGGGAAGCCGAAAAACCGATCCGTGATAAATACAAACATTTCATCGTGGACGAGCGCAAGATGGCGCTCACGGATCGCGGCTACTTCAGTCATTGCTTGCCCATGCGCCGCAACGTCAAAGCCACCGATGCCGTCACGAGCTCGCCGCAATCGCTCGTCATCGAAGAAGCAGAGAACCGTCTCCACGTGCAAAAAGCGTTGCTCCGCCGCCTCGTTGGGTTGAGCGGGATTTCACCATGACCGCGTTTGCTTTGAGCCAAGCCATGCACCGCACGAAAGAAACTCAGGACATCATCGTTCGGCTCCTAGCGAACATTGGTTCGCGAAAAGAAGTCGAGCAGTACATGCGTCACTACGCGAGCGTCGATGCGCCGAAGTTCGCCGTGGTCAAGGCGAGCGGCAGCATCATCGAAAACGGTCTCGACGCTTTCGCCTCGTCGCTCTCGTTCCTCCAGAAAGTGGGGCTCATTCCCATCGTCGTGCACGGCAGCAACGTGCAGCTCGATCGTGCGCTCGCTGCGGCCGGCGTCGACGCTCCCGTCGTGGGCGGGGTGCGCAAGATGACGCCCGCGGTGATCGAAATCGCGCGCCGCGTTCTTCGTGAAACGAACCTCCAAGTCGTCGACGCGCTCGAGAGCCTCGGGACGCATGCGCGGCCCTTCACGTCGGGTGTGCTCGACGTGAAGAAGATCGAATCTCCCGAGCTCGGGATCATCGGCGAAGTCACGGGCGTGCACGACGCGGTGATCACGCAGGCTGCGCGGTCCGGCATCCTGCCCATCGTTGCGCCCCTCGGCGAGACTTCCAAAGGCCGGATCCTCGTCTTGCGCGCCGACGTCGTTGCGCGCGCCATCGCGCTCGCTCTGAAGCCGCACAAGATCGTCTACCTGAACGAAGCGGGCGGCCTCATCGACGAGTCGGGCGTCCTTCGATCGGCCGTGAACCTCGCCGAGGATTTCGATCAGCTCTTGTCCGACGGATGTTTCGGCGCCGAGCCGCGTCGCAAGATCATCGAGATCTCGTCGCTGCTCGAGGAGCTGCCGCCCACGTCGTCGGTCTCCATCACGTCGCCGGAGCATCTCGCCAAGGAGCTCTTCACGCACCGCGGACACGGCACGCTCGTGCGCCGCGGCGAGCGCGTTGCGCGCCACGAAGACTGGTCCACCATCGACACCGCGCGCCTGCGTGTCCTTCTCGAAGAATGCTTCGGCCGCAAACTCGCCAAGACGTACTTCGAATCGAAGGCGCCGTATCGCGTGTATCTTGCACATTCTTACCGCGCGACGGCCATCCTCACGCTCGAAGACGGCGTGCCGTACCTCGACAAATTCGCGGTCACGAGCGAAGCCCAGGGCGAAGGCATCGGCGGTTCGATCTGGCAGCGCGTGCGGCGTGAGAACCCGAAGATGTTCTGGCGATCGCGCGCGAACAATCCCATCAACTCGTGGTACGCGCAGAACGCCGATGGCCTCTACAAGACCGACAAGTGGTGGGTCTTCTGGTGCGGCATGACCGAGTTCCCGGAGATTCAGTCGTCGGTGGAGCGCGCGCTCGCCATGCCCGCAACGTTCTACGATGAGCCTCAGCCTCCCGCGCACCCGGACGCCCCGGCGCCCGCGGCGTGAACCCTCTTATGAAGACCCTCGGCATCGTTGGATCGCGCGGTCACGTTGGCCAAGAGCTCTCGGCGCTCGTGCGCGCGCACGCGGGCTTCGACGTTCGCCTCGCGATCTCGCAGCGCGACGGGATCTCGCCTGAGCAAGTGGCGAGCGAGCGCCTCGACGCATACGTGCTCGCGCTGCCGAACGGTGCCGCCGCGCCGTACGTGGCAGCTATCACGGACGCGCGCAAGGGCAGCGTCATCGTTGATCTGAGCGCGGATTATCGCTTCACCGAGGATTGGGTCTACGGTCAGCCGGAGCGCCTCCGCGCGAAAATCATCGGCGCAACGCGCATCGCAAACCCGGGGTGCTACGCGACGGCGTCCGAGCTCGCGCTCGCTCCGCTCGTCGATCTGTTCGACGCGCCTCCGAGCGTGTTCGGCGTCAGCGGCTACAGCGGCGCGGGCACCACGCCTTCTCCGCGAAACGATCCGGAAGTCTTGCGCGACAATCTCTTGCCGTACGCACTCACCACGCACGTGCACGAGCGCGAGATCTCGCGCCAGCTCGGTCGCCGCGTCTTCTTTCTGCCTCACGTCGCGTCGTTCTTCCGCGGCCTCACCGTCACGGCGTCCGTGTCCTTCGCGGCACCGCAAGAACGCGAGTCGCTTGCGGCTCGCTACCGCGCGGCGTACGCGAACGAGCCGCTCGTCGTCTTGCAAAAGGACGCGCCGCTCGTCCGCGACATCGCGAACAGGCATCACGTCGCCCTCGGCGGGCTCGAAGTTTCTTCGGACGGCAAGCACGCGGCCATCGTTGCCACCATCGACAACCTCCTTGGTGGCGCTGCCACGCAGGCCGTCCGCAACTTGAACCTCGCGCTCGGATATCCGGAGAACCGCGGCGTTTCCCTTGCGGACATCCCTCATGCCGCGCCGCTCTGATCTCACGCGCGTCCTGGTCATCGGCGCTGGCCCCATCGTCATCGGCCAGGGTTGCGAGTTCGATTACTCCGGCACGCAAGGGATCCGCGCGCTGCGCGCCGAGGGCTACGAGGTCGTGCTCGTCAACTCGAACCCGGCGACGATCATGACCGATCCGGAGCTTGCAGATTGCACGTACATCGAGCCGCTCGACGTGCGCGCGCTCCGGGCGATCATCGAGCGCGAAAGACCGAGCGCCATTCTGCCGACGCTCGGTGGACAGACCGCTCTCAATCTCGCGCTCGCTCTCGCCGACGACGGCACGCTCGCGCGCTTAGGCGTGGAGCTGCTCGGCGCACGCCCCGAAGTGATCCGCAAAGCCGAGGACCGCGCGCTCTTCAAAGAGGCGATGGAGAAGATCGGCCTCTCTTGCCCGCGAGCGACGGCGTGCCGCTCGCTCGAGCAGGCACGCGCCGCAAGTCGCGATCTGGGCTGGCCGCTCATCTTGCGTCCGTCGTTCACGCTCGGCGGCACCGGCGGATCCATCGCGTACGACGAGCGCGATCTCGAAGCGAAGATCGCCGTCGCGCTCGACGCGTCGCCCACCCACGAAGTCCTCGTCGAAGAGAGCCTGCTCGGCTGGAAGGAGTTCGAGCTCGAGGTCATTCGCGATCGAGCGGACAATTTCATTGTCGTATGCACGATTGAGAACCTCGATCCGCTCGGCGTCCACACCGGCGATTCGATCACGGTCGCGCCTGCGATGACCTTGACGGACAAGGAGTACCAGCGCCTTCGCGACGCCGCGCGCGCCGTCATGAGCGAGATCGGCGTCGAGACCGGTGGCGCCAACGTGCAGTTTGCCGTGCGTCCGTCGGACGGCGAGGTGCGCGTCATCGAGATGAATCCGCGCGTGTCGCGATCGAGCGCGCTCGCCTCGAAAGCCACGGGGTATCCCATCGCGAAGATCGCCACCAAGCTCGCCGTGGGTTACCGCTTGGACGAGCTCCGAAACGATCTCACAGGATCGAGCGCCGCCTTCGAACCCGCGCTCGACTACGTCGTCGTCAAGTGGCCGCGCTTCGCGTTCGAAAAATTCGCGGGCGCCGATCGCACGCTCGGCACGCAGATGAAGAGCGTCGGCGAAGCGATGTCCATCGGGCGCACGTTCTCGGAGGCCGTGCAGAAGGCGGCGTGCGCGCTCGAGGCGGGTCTCACGGGGCTTGCTGGTCGGCGTGGCGACGCACCGTCGCTCGAACAAGAACTCGCCGATCTCGGCAGGCCGACGGATGATCGCCTGCTTCGCGTGCTCGGCGCGATGCGTGCGGGCGCGAGCGACGCCGACGTCGCAAAAGCCACGGCGTTCGATCCGTGGTTCGTCGCGCAGTTCCGGCGGCTCGTGGACGAGGAGCGCGTGATCGCGAAGGCCGGTATTGCGGGCATGAAGGAGGACATGCTTGTGGAATACAAGCGACTGGGGTTCTCCGATGCGCGCATCGGAGAACTTGCAGACTGCACGGAAGACGACGTGCGACTCCTGCGCTACGCGTCCGGCGTCGAGCCGACCTTTGCTCGCGTCGACACGTGCGCGGCCGAGATGCCCGGCACGACTCCGTACATGTACGCGACCTGGGAGACCGAGAGCGAGATCGCGAAGGGCACGAAGCCCAAGGTCGTCGTGCTCGGTGCGGGTCCCAATCGCATCGGTCAAGGCATCGAGTTCGACTACTGCTGCGTGCACGCTCTCTTCGCGGTGCGCGAGCTCGGCTTCGAAGCCGTGATGATCAACTCGAACCCCGAGACAGTGTCGACCGACTACGACATGGCCGATCGCCTCTACTTCGAACCGGTGACGCTCGAGACGGTGCTCGCGGTGTGCAACGCCGAGAAGCCCGACGGAGTGCTCGTGCAGTTCGGAGGACAGACGCCTCTCAAGCTCGCCAAGGCCCTCGAAGCGCGCGGCATCCGCCTGCTCGGCACGAGCGGCGACGCGATCGATCGCGCCGAAGATCGCGGCAGGTTCGATGAAGTGCTCGCGAAGCTCGGTCTCGAGCGGCCCGAGAGCGCCATCGCGCACTCGCGCGTCGAAGTCGCCGTCGCGGCGGAGCGCATCGGCTTCCCGGTGCTCATCCGCCCGAGCTACGTGCTCGGCGGGCGCGCGATGAAAATCGCGCGAAACCAGCGAGAACTCGGTGCGCATCTCGAAGCCATGCTCACGAGCGACGTTGCGCGCGAGAGCGGTGGAGCGATCTTGGTCGATCGCTTTCTCGAGGACGCGGTCGAAGTCGACGTCGATTGCATCTCCGACGGCACGCGCATCGTCATCGGCGGCGTGCTCGAACACCTCGAACGCGCCGGCGTGCACTCGGGCGACTCTGCGACGATTCTGCCGCCGTTCACGCTGGGCCCCGAAATCGTCGAGCGCATCGAGACGATCGTGCGCGCGATCGCTCTCGAGCTCGGCGTCGTCGGTCTGATGAACACGCAGCTCGCGGTGAAAGACGGACGCGTCTTCGTCCTCGAAGTCAATCCGCGCGCGAGCCGCACGGTGCCGTTCGTCGCGAAGGCCATTGGTCTGCCGCTCGTGCGCATCGCGACGAAGGTGATGCTTGGCAAATCGCTCGACGAGCTCGGGATCGAAGATCGCCCGCTGCCGCGCCACGTCGCGGCGAAAGAATGCGTCTTCCCTTTCAAGAAGCTTCCTGGCGCGGACACCGTGCTCGGCCCCGAGATGCGCTCCACGGGCGAGGTCATGGGCATCGGCGACACTCCCGCGCGCGCGTACGGCAAGGCGCTCCGCGCGATTGGCGCCACGCTCTCGCGCCCCGGCAAGAGCGCGCGCGCTCGCGAAGTCATCTTGTGCGTGACCAAGCACGATCGCATGGCGGCCATCGAGCTCGGGCGGCGTCTGCGTGCCCTCGGTTTCGAGGTGACGGCGGTGGGGGATACGGCGGCGGCGCTCGCGGGATCGCGCGTTCCGCACGGCGTCGCCAACGTGGCAACGGCCTGCGCCGCGCTGCGTTCGGGCACCGTTGCGCTGGCCGTCGTCACCGCCGAGGGCGACGAAGAGACGGAGCGCACGCGCGGACTCCGTCACGCTGCGCTTTCGGCGAGCGTCACGTGTTTTACGACGGCGGCTCTTGCTCGCCTCGGCTGCTCCGCCCTCGAGGAAGACGACCATGCAACGGGCTCGGTGCGATCCATCCAAGAGTGGTACGCCGCGAGTTGAGTAGACCCCTCCGCGCGGTCTCGCTTCGCTCGCCGCGCGTGCTCCCCTTGGGCTGGTGCTCGTCAGGCGGGCCTAGTCTCCGGCGCCTACGGCGCCGGGGGCCCGCCTTCCTGCGCGCCGCCAGGGGAGCCCCGTAGCTAAACCGCGTCCAGGTTGAGAACCGCAGGTTTCTTGGCCCAGATGCACCGAATGTGGAGGGAAAGCTGCGGTTTTCAAGTTGGACGGGGTTTAGTAAGGCGTGATCGTTGACGTGGTCGTTGTCGGCGACGGCGACGTGAACGAAGAAACGGGTTCGTCGCCGTGTGCATCATCGTCGACGAGGCGCACCATGCGACGGCACGGCGACGTGAACGAAGAAACGGGTTCGTCGCCGTCGCCGTTCACGTCAAAGTCAACGATCACGCTGACGAGTTGCTGCCGTCCCGAACTGCCTTCTGACGGCGGCGTGCAGCGCCCGCCACTGCCATGGCCAATAAGCCGGCAGCCATGGGGAGGCCTGCATTCGAGGTTCCGCTACCCATCTGGCAGCCACCGCTGCTGGCCGAAGTGCCATCTCCCGTGGACACCGCGGGGTTGTTGCCGCTGGATCCTTGTTGATCTTGCACCGTGTTGTCCGAGTCCTTGGCGGTGCTGTTGGCAGCGTCGGAACCGATACCTGCATCCGCCGACGATCCGCCGTCTGTGCACACGACGCAATTCGCATTGCCTATTTCTGCGCCAAGGGTGATGCCACCATCTGTCTTGCAGCAGGGCGGGGTGGACGGGTTGTTCTTGCTAGCAGCATCCGAGGCATCGACACCTGCGTCGACCGGCGTTCCACCGTCCATGCAGACCATGCAGCCTGCGTCGCCAACCTCCGCGCTCCCGCAGCAGGGTACGGGAGGAGTGGGCTCTCCGCATTTCCCGTTTGGGGACGGTGCCGTGAGCCATGGGTTGAAGATCGACGCGACGAGCGAGTTGCCGACGACTGCGTCCCCCGTGCCGTCAGGGTTTAGCGTGGGGTTGGTGGGGCCGCTGACATCTCCCCACCAGTTGCACGTCGCATAGTCCCCTGCGCTATCCGGAGCGTCATCGACCAAGAGCCCCGCAAGCCCAAATCCGACGATGTTGTTCTGGTTAACTTGGATATTTGAATTTGGCCCCGTGGAATTGACGAGATGAATTCCATAACCGATGCCTGTTTCAAGATCGTTGCCCGCGACCAAGGTGTCGCTGTTTCCACCGTAAATGCCAATCGCCGTAGCCATGTCTCCAGGCGGTGGAGTCATGTTGGTGTTGGTGATCTTGTTGCCCACGACGTTCGACCCGTGAGTGTTGTTGAGGATGATGCCGTGCAAGCATCCATCCATCGTGTTGCCAGAGATCAGGAAATCCATGTCTGGCGCCGTCTTGTCCATACCCTGGGAGGCTAAGGCGATCGCCGCGAAATTGTGATTTGTAAAATGGTTGTACAAGATGACCAATTCGGCAACCGAAATCTTTTCGTCGGTGTAAATGCCTGAACCCGAGTGAGGACCGGCCGCGTTGTTGTTCTGGAAGACGTTGTACGAAATGAGCATCTCCGCCGTGCCCACGTTGGAAATCCCGATTCCCGCGATGTTGTCTTGGAAGATGTTGTTGGTGATGAGCGCCTCCTCCGCACCAGGTTCCAGTAAAATCCCAAACCCCGTGCCGTTCGGGTTCGTGCTGTCCTGGATCCTGAATCCGGAGAGCCAGAGGCCACTCGCCGAGACGGCAATCCCACCTGGGGCAACGATGACGGTTTCGTCACCTACCCAGCGGGCCGGGGCAAGAAGGGTGCCTTGCGCGCCCAGAAGAGTCAGCCCCTTGTTAACAGTGATGACCCCCGTGGGATCCGAAGCCGTATACGTGCCCGCGTCAACGTGCACAGTGTCACCGGAAACGGCTTGATCGATGCCATACTGGATTGTCAGGCATGGAGCTGCGCTGCTCGAACAGTCCGACGTATCCGATCCCGTTTCCGCCACATAGCGGTTGGCTGCGTGCGCGGTAGATGCACCCGTTGCCGCTGTCGCCAAAATCACACCAAGCGAAATTCGAAGTGAGTTAGAGCGGAGCATGACAGAACCATTGCCTTCTGCGGCTATGAAGCGGCCGCACTTAATGCGGAATGCAAGGCTGCTGCCATCATGTCAAGAGGATACCGTGACTCCCGTGACCGTGCCCCGGTCGGATCGTCGCGACGGGGAGGCCATGCGATCGTCTCGTTGACATTGACGTGATCGTTTGACGGCGACGGCGACGTGAACGAAAAAAGTCTATTCGTCGCTGTCGCCGTTCACGTCAAACGTCAAAGTCAACGATCCCGCTCATGAGCGTGCCCCGTGGTCTCCATCGCTTGCACCGTATCGAGGGACACGCCCTAAGAGCATGTTTCCCAGCCTGCTGCGCGAATCGATACGTCGGTTGGGCGCTCGGGTGCCTGCGCACGTACGACAAGTACGTTTACGCGGGCTCCTCGCGCTCCGCCCTAGCCCGGATCATTCATGACGCGATTTCTGCAGACGGCCGAGACCGCAGCGAGAAGGGCGCACGCCGCACCGCAGAGCCGAGGCGTACTGTACGTACGCC
>WQYX01000129.1 GCA_009781005.1 Polyangiaceae bacterium
AGCCGCGGGAGCGGCTTCGGGGGACGGGGGGCGGAGCCCCCAAGAAAGGGAGAGTGCCGTTCGGGCGCTGCGAAGCAGCGCATCGCGCAGAAGTTCGGCGAATCCAGCCGAACTTCTGCCGAATGGCACTAGCGAGGGCATGATAGGACGACGCGCATGCGAAAGCAGCGCGTCCTCGCTCTTGTCGCCGTTGCCGGCTGTGCAGGCTGCGGATCCGTCGTCGCTCCGGCATCGCAGGTACCCAGCGCCCGCGCCGCCATCGATCGCGTGCATGCTACACAAGACTGCGGGGTCGGCATCCACGCGCAGGCGAAGATCGATCACTTCGGCAAGGGCGGACGCATTCGCGCCGACCTTCTCATGTTCGCGCTCTGGCCCGAACGCCTGCGCATGGATGTCATCGGCCCCATGAACGCGGGCGTCGTCGCAACATTGACGGCCGACGCCGGCAAGTTCTCGCTGCTCGACGTGCGCGAAAAGCGCTTTTTGTTTGGCCCCGCTTCAGCGTGCAACATCGCACGCCTCACCCAGGTGCCCATGCCCGGGCACGTCCTCGTCTCCTTGCTTCGCGGCGACGTTCCCGTTCTCAAACACAACGACGGCGCCGCAACGGTTCTATGGAGCAAGAGTGGCTACTACGTCGTGAAGATCGCCGGCACGAACGGCGCCAAGGAGGAGATCCATATCGCGCCCTTCTCCGACGACTTCGGCAAACCCTGGCAGGAACAACGGATGCGCGTCATCGACGTCGAGATCCGCCAGCAAGGCATCGTGCTCTATCACGTCGAGCTCGATGATCTGAAACCAGCGGAGATGTCGAAGCCGCGCGTCGATCCGGATGGCATCGATCCTCCCATCATGCCGAGCGGCCCATCGTGCAACGCGGGGCTTCCGCGCAAGATCCACGTCGAAGTGCCCAGTCGCAACCAGGACGTCGTCTTTCGCTACGACAAGCACGTTGCGTGGAATCCGCCATTGCCGTCGGATCTCTTTAGCCAACCCATCCCGAGCGGCATTGAGGTGCGTCACGTCACTTGTGATCGTTGAGTTGGTCTACGACGCGAGTTCGTTGGCAATCTCGCTCGTGATCGCGCGGGCCTGTTCAACTTCGTGAGCCGGAATGGAAATCGCGCCGACCACCGGATGCCCGCCGCCACCATAACGCTCGCAGATGGTCGCGATGCTGTGCATGCGCGGCCGCTTCGACCAAGGGTTGTATCCAACCGAAATCTTGCACTTCGTGTTCGACCGACTCAAAACGACCGAATACGCGCTCTCGGGCCAGAGCGCATACGTCACGAATTTGGCGGCCACGTCGACGACGACGCCACTGAGATCCACGACAACGACGTTGTCAACGAGCGCTGCGTGTTCTTTGACGAGATCGATGAACGCGCGATGCTGCACTGCGAGCGGCGCGTAAGCTTCTTGGATTTCCTCGCCACGCGCGACCTCGTGCAGCGGTTCCGACAAGAGGCGCGGCACCATGGCCTGAAGAAATGCGTCTCCGCCCTTGTGCTCCACGACCGTCATCAGTTCGAGCTCCGGCTCGGCACGCGCAACGGCCATCTCTGCATTCGGGAACGCCGCGGAGTCGATCATGTTGGCCCATTGCACGAGCTCTTCGCACGCGCTCGCGTCGAACCCGTAACGCGAACTTGCCACGTCGGCGATGAGCTTCGTGCAAGAGCCGTAGCCACCGTCGTGGAACATGCGTCGCGAGGCGTCGTCGTGCACGCGCGCGTCGTAGGCCTCGCGCTCCTCTTTCGTTGGGAAGGCGCTGACGTGATGATCGAAGTACCAAGTGAGCTTGGGTGACGCAGAGAAACGAAAGTCCAAGATCGCGTTTTCGTCACCCGTGAGGACCGCCGGATCGACCCCATTTTGCCCGGGGCCATAGCCCATTGCTTTATATGTAAAGGATAATTCTTGTCCCGGATGGAGGTGGCGCATGAGCCGCGTGAACATGACCGCCGAGCAGAGCCCGTCGAAACAGTGCCCATGAGTGGCGACGACAATGTGGCGCATGGATCAGGATGTCTAACACGCACGTGCGAGAGCCGGCCAAGCGACAGGCATTTACGTCTGAACAGCAGCGCTCATCAACCCGTGACGCAGTCACTTCGTAAGTAAGGAGCGGAGACGCGGAGTGATGTTCGAGATGGCGGTTTCGCTCTTCGTGGAGCCTTCGAAACGCCGATCGGATACGCGCCCGTCTGCACCTGGCAAGACAAACAAAGGGACAAGGTTGGAGGTGTAACCAGCCGCTTCGAGGCGCTCGCCGTCCTTGTCGAGATCGAATTCGAGAAGCGTGAGGTTCGGAAAATCGCGATCGAGCTCGCCGCGCTCAACGGCTTGGTGGAAGCGCCGGCACGGATCACACCACGTTGCGCCCACGTACACGACGAGAGCGCGCCCCTCTGCCTTCTCGCGCACGCTCGCGTCGCGAACGATCTTTGCCACATCCGAACCTTCAGGCGGGTGCAAGACGCGAACAGCACGCACAGCGCTCGGCGCTGCTGCATCCGAGTTGGTGGGTTCGACACGAGGCTCTGATCCGCGCCGGCTGCATCCACCTGCTGCGAGAAGGAGCAGCGTCATGGCGAGCCACATCGCCACTCGAGTCGAAAACCTCATGGTTTCTGTTTCTTACCGTATTCAAAAGCACGAAGCCCGTGAGACGAGTCGTCTCACGGGCTTCGTGTGGTTCGCCTAGCCGCTACGCTAAAACGCGTTTGATAACCGTCGCGAGCGACGCGAGGCCAAGGCGGGCCCGAGGCGCCCGCGTAAGCGTACGTTGTTGTACGTGCGCAGGCACCGCAGGGCCCAACGAAGGCATCGCGGCGCGCAGCAGGTTAGCGAACGCGTTTTTAAAACTGATGTTCCTCGGTCGAGCCCTTGAGTGCCAAGGTCGAGGCCTTGCCAGCCGAGATGACTTCCGCAACCTGATCGAAGTAGCCGGTGCCGACTTCGCGCTGGTGGCGCGTGGCCGAGTAGCCGTCCTTCTCCGCTGCGAACTCGCCGACCTGGAACTCGGAGTACGCCTTCATGCCCTCGTCGCGGTACCTGCGCGCGAGATCGAACATGCTGTAGTTCAGCGCGTGGAAGCCGGCCAGCGTGACGAACTGGAATTTGTAGCCCATGGCGCCGAGCTCGCGCTGGAACTTGGCGATCGATGCGTCGTCGAGGTTCTTCTTCCAGTTGAACGACGGCGAGCAGTTGTACGCGAGGAGCTTGTTCGGGAACTGCTTCTTGATGCCTTCGGCGAACTTCTTCGCATCCGCGATGTCGGGCGTCGACGTCTCGCACCAAATGAGATCCGCGTACGGCGCGTACGCGAGACCGCGCGCAATGGCCGTCTCGACACCGCTCTTGATGTTGTAGAAGCCCTCGGCCGTGCGCTCACCCTTGACGATGAAGGGCTTATCGCGTTCGTCGACGTCGCTCGTGATGAGCTTCGCGGCGTCCGCGTCCGTGCGCGCAACGAGGAGCGTTGGCACGTCGAGGACGTCGGCCGCGAGGCGCGCTGCGACGAGCGTGCGAATGTGCTGGCTGGTGGGCACGAGGACCTTGCCGCCCATGTGTCCGCACTTCTTCTCGCTCGCGAGCTGGTCTTCGTAGTGGACGGCGGCGGCGCCGGCCTGGATCATTGCCTTCATGAGTTCGTGCGCGTTGAGCGGCCCGCCAAAGCCAGCCTCCGCGTCCGCCACGATGGGCGCGAGCCAGTAGCGTTCATGCTTGCCTTCTGCATGATCGATCTGATCGGCGCGAAGCAGAGCGTTGTTGATCTTCCGGACCACCGCCGGAACGCTGTCAACGGGGTAGAGGCTCTGGTCCGGGTACATCTGCCCGTTGCTGTTCGCGTCGGCCGCGACTTGCCAGCCCGAGAGGTAAATCGCCTTGAGGCCGGCGCGCACCTGCTGAACGGCCATGTTGCCCGTGAGCGCACCGAGGGCGTGTACGTAGTCCTCCGTGTGGAGCAGTTCCCAGAGACGTCGCGCACCGAGTGTAGCGATCGTGTTTTCGATCTTGTACGAGCCCCGGAGGCGCTCGACGTCGGCCGTCGAGTACGGACGAACGATGCCTTCAAAGCGTTTCGCGTGCAGATTTGCAGTATCCACGGCGCGTGCGGTCATTGTTGAAGTCTCCTTACTTACAGTTCTTGACGGATATGCATGATCCACGAATCATCCGCCGTCTTTCGTGACGACTTCGTATGCGGGGATCGTGAGAAATTCTTCGAAGCGAGGGGCGAGGGAGAGGCGCTCGAACATGGCGCGCGCCTCCTCGAATTTTCCGTTGTTGAAGCGGTCGCCGACCTCGGACTCGAGGCGAGTCATCTCCTCGGCAACGGTCTTCTTGAAGCGCTCGGGCGAGACCGTGGATCCGTCGTCGAGCGGAGCCTGGTGCTTGATCCATTGCCAGACTTGCGCGCGCGAGATCTCGGCGGTTGCCGCGTCTTCCATGAGGTTGTAAATCGGCACGCAGCCGGTGCCGCGCAGCCACGACTCGAGATACTGAACGCCGACGCGCACGTTGTGGCGGAGCCCCGCGTCCGTGCGCGTGCCCGGCGTTGGCTCGAGCAAATCTTTCGCCGTGATGTGGACGTCTTCGCGCTTCACGTCGAGCTGGTTCTTGCCCTTCATGTGAGCGTCGAACACTTCCTTCGCGATGGGGACGAGGCCGGGGTGCGCGACCCACGTGCCGTCGTGACCGTTCTTGACTTCGCGGAGCTTGTCGGCGCGAACCTTGTCGAGCGCCTCTTCGTTCTTCTTCGGGTCGTCCTTGATGGGGATTTGCGCGGCCATGCCGCCCATGGCGTGCACACCACGGCGATGGCACGTCTTGATGAGGTGCTGCACGTAGGCGTTCAGAAACGCCTTGTCCATCGTGACCTGGATGCGATCGGGCAACACGACCGTCGGATCGTTCGAGCGCTTCTTGATGAAGCTGAAGATGTAGTCCCAGCGCCCGCAATTCAGACCTGCGGAGTGCTCGCGCAACTCGCTCAAGATCTCGTCCATCTCGAACGCGCCGGGCAACGTCTCGATGAGCACGGTGGCCTTGATGCTGCCGCGCGGGACGGCGAGCTTGTTCTGCGCGTGCAAGAACACGTCGTTCCAGAGACGTGCCTCGAGATGGCTCTCCATCTTCGGTAGATAGAAGAAGGGGCCGGCGCCGCGAGCGAGGAGCTCCTTCGCGTTGTGGAAGAAGTAGAGACCGAAGTCGACGAGGGCACCGGGCGAAATTTCGCCGTCCACGACGACGTGCTTCTCGGGCAGGTGCCAGCCGCGCGGCCGAACGAAGAGCACGGCGGTCTTTTCGTTGAGCGCGTACTTCTTCGCGCCTTGCTCGAACGAGATCGTGCGCCGGATGGCGTCGTAGAGATTGCGCTGGCCTTCGACGATGTTCTTCCACGTCGGCGTCGTGGAGTCTTCGAAGTCCGCCATGAAGACGTTCGCGCCGGAGTTGAGCGCGTTGATGATCATCTTGCGATCGACCGGTCCCGTGATCTCGACACGGCGGTCGTGCAGAATTGCGGGCTGGGGCGCGCACGTCCACGTGCCGTTACGAATGCTTGCCGTCTCCGGCAAGAAATCCGGCAAGGCACCTGCGTCGAAACGCGCCTGGCGCTCCGCGCGCTTCGCGAGCAATTCTCGAACGCGCGGTCTGAAGGTGCGAACGAGATCGGCGACGAACGCGAGAGCCGCGTCCGTGAGGATCGTACTGTCTGCTGCTGCTGCGGATTCGGCTGTGACTGCGAGAGTGATTCCGGGGGTCGTCATCGAATGTCCTCGATTGGCGTCTTCTAGCGAGCTTCAAAGCACCGTGAGCGTGCGTTTGGAACGCGCAAGGTTGCGGGAATGCATGCCATCCGTCAACTTGGATATGAATTGCCGGAGAAAGAGGGGTCTATGGTTGTCAATGACAGCGTGTCATGTTGTAATAGTTGTCACTGACAGCGCTCAAGCGAGGTAATTTTTGGCAGTGCATCAGCGTCGCAGCGCCACGTCCGAGACGCCGCGGTTCGGAGCAAAGGTCCGAGCGTTGCGGCGCCGCGAAAATCTCAGTCAGGTGCAGCTCGCGGACAAGCTGGGCGTCTCATCGAGTTACTTGAACCTGATCGAGAACAACCGCCGGCCGCTGCCGGCGAACGTTCTCATTCGTCTCGCGCAGCTCTTCAAGATCGACGTTCACTTGTTCGCCGCGGACGAAGATGCGCGCGTCGTGGCAGATCTCACGGAGGCCTTTGCAGATCCGCTGTTCGAGGACCACGACCTCACGTCCGTCGACGTTCGGGAGATGTCACTCGCGAGCCCCGCAGCCGCACGCGCCGTTCTGTCGCTCTATCGCGCGTACCAAACGGCGCGCGCCGCCGCCGACGAGCTCTCGTCACATCTGTCGGACGGCGAGGAGATGAGCGGCGTCGAGTCCGTCACCGAAGGAAGCGGAGCTTTGCGCCGACCGCATTTGCCCAGCGAGGAAGTGTCGGACTTCGTCCAGCGCGGATCGAACCATTTCCCCGAGCTCGAACAGGGCGCCGAAGATCTTGCCGCGCGCGCCAAGTTGTCGCTCGACGATCTTTACCCGGGGCTCGTTCGCTTCATGGATCACGAGCTCGGCGTAAAGGTGCAGATTGCACGTTGGGGCTCGGAGCGAGGCGTGCTCCGGCGGTTCGATCCGGACAAGAAGGTTCTGGTGCTCTCGGAGCTCTTGCCGACGCGCAGCCGGACTTTCCAGCTTGCTCACCAGATCGGCCTTTTGACCCTTGGATCCACGATGGATCGCTTGTCGCTCGATCCGCACCTCACGAGCGACGAATCGCGCGCGCTCGCAAAGGTGTCCCTCGCAAACTATTTCGCCGGCGCCGTCATCATGCCGTACGCGCGGTTTGCGTCTGCGGTGAAGGAAGAGCGCTACGACCTCGACGTGCTCGGCCGTCGTTTCAAAGTGGGCTTCGAGCAAATTTGCCATCGCCTAACGACGCTGCGCCGGCCGGGCGCCGAGGGCGTGCCGTTTCACCTGATCCGCATCGACGTCGGAGGCAACATCTCGAAGCGCTTCAGCGCGTCGGGGATCCGTTTCGCGCGCTTCAGCGGGGTCTGCCCGCGGTGGAACATCTTCGCCGCGTTTCTCACGCCGGGGATGATTCGCATTCAGGTGTCGCGCATGCCCGACGGCGTGATCTATTTCTGCATCGCGCGCACCATCCAGAAAGATGCCGGCGGCTACCACGAACAGCACCTCGTGCAAGCCATCGGTCTCGGCTGCCAAGTCCAGCACGCGCGCGAACTTATTTATTCGGACGGCATCGACCTCGACAACCCTGAGGCATGCGTGCCGGTCGGCGTGACGTGCCGCCTCTGCGAGCGCACGGACTGCGAGCAACGAGCGCTTCCATCCCTGAAGGTTCCGCTCCGCGTCGACGAAAATCTTCGAGGATTGTCCCTCTACGCTTCGGTCGGAAAATAGAAGTCGCGTCAACTTGAAAGCGGTGGTCTCTCGTACGCTTGTTTCAACTTGCACCGAGGGGGCCCAACCCTTGATGATGCGAACCGCAATGTCTTCGCGTAGTTCCGCTGCCAAAGTCGCGCACTGGCTCGTAGCCCGGGAGCGAAGCGACGAGGCGGTCTCGCTGCTGAGTGCGTGGGCCGCAAGTGGCCCGAATGATCATGAAGGGCAGGAGCTGCTCGCCGAGGCGCTGCGCATCGACCCGCGCTCGGGACTCGCGAAGCTCGCCTTCGAGCGCATGGAGGGGATCACATCGAAGGATCACTGGCCGCTCGACGAGGCCATTGCAAAATACAGCGCCGAGGAGGTCGCGAAGCTCGAAAGACAGATCGCCCGCCCGATCTTCATGCGCGCGCAGGTCGGCTTCAACAACAACACCAAGTACAAAGGTGCCGTCTTCCACATCCAAACGGAAGACTCCGGTCTCGATCGCCCTCACGTCATCACGCATCTCTTTGCCGACGGCGGCCGCGTCGTCAAAGCTCACAAGCGTATCTACGCGAGCGAAGTCCACCGGCCCGACATTGCCCGATTCGTCCGCTCCCTCATGAAGGGGCAGCACATGGAGATGGTGACCTTCCTGCGCGAAGGGCGCTTCGACGAAATCATCGCCGGTCGCGCCATCGGTGGCATCGAGACACTCAAGGGTCCGCCGCGCATCGAGCTGCAAAAGCTCGCAACGAAGAAAGAGACGCGGGTCGAGGTGCCCGCAGAGGTTCGCATTCAGTCCTCGCCAGAGATGCGAGCCGTTTCGGTGGAGGCCGCGGACGCCGCGGCAAAGCACGACGGCGCAGCGCCGTCCAAACCGGCCGTCGTGCCTGAATCGAAGGCCGAAAAGGCTTATTTCCGCCTTGGCGTGCAGCGAAGCTTTGGCGGCGGACCCGCGTACTACGAGCCAAAGGGAGAGCGCGCGCTGATCGGCACCGAGGGGACGATCGCGCTCGTCGGCGAGAAATTCTGCCATCCGCGCGAGGCCGAGATCCGCGTGGATGAGAACAGGCGCATTTGGCTGCGCGATCTCCAACAGGGCGGCCGCGTGTTTTTGCGCATCCGCCAGCCCGTGGAGCTCGAGATGGGCGACGAATTCATCGTCGGCGACGAGCTCCTCGTCCTCGAGCGAAACCCCGACTCGAACGACGGCCCCGGCCCTGGCCCAACCTATTTTTACTCGTCGCCAAAGTGGACTTCGTCGTTCCGCATCGCGCAGATTTTCGAGGGCGGCGGCAAAGGGGCATGCGTCGTCGCGCGCGGCAACACCATGCAGATCGGGGCGGTGATCGGCGACTTCGTCTTTACCGCCGATCCGCTCGTCGACGATCAGCACTGCCTCGTGGAGGAGCAAGCGGGCGCGATCCTCTTGACGGATCTGAACTCGCGCACCGGCGTGTTCGTGCGCATCAAAGGCGAACAAGAGCTCGTGGCCGGCGACGAGATCATCATCGGACGCACGCGCCTGTCATTGCAGCTGCTCGGTTGATTCTCGTGTGAGCCTTCCGTTGGCGTGATCGTAGACAGCGACGGCGACGTGAACGATTCGTCGCCGTCGCCGTTCACGTCAACGTCAACGATCACGTCGCCGATCGATCAGAGCTTCCGCTTCGAGACCGCTTTCAAGTTGACGCGAGGTCGAGGCGGGGCCGAGCAGCGGACCGGAACAGCCTTGTAGGGCTTTGAGGACCGCGCCGCAGGCCCCAACGATGAGATCGCGTCAAATCGAAAGCGGTCAAGGGTGCTGGGCGTGCCAGGTGTTGGCGACGGTCTGCACGATGGGAATGCGCGCGAGCGGGTTCGGGTGCGTACGGAGAAACTGCACGGGACTCAAAAGGCTGGCCACACCGCCGCCGCCGCCGAGGCGCTCGATGTCGGCAAAGTATTGCAGCAAGAAAACTCCGCCTCGCTCGTTCCACGCGTAGTGCGGGCGGCGCGCGCGACCGGCGTCGAGCACGTTGATGATCCCCGACGAATCCGCGGCGGCCTCAGCAACTTGGTTGAAAGCCGGCACCGTGGTGAGCAGCCGCCCGAGCCGCGCGGGATCGGGCCCCGAGCCCATCGCCTGCCCCTTCGCACATCCGGTGTGTCCAAGGTAGTGGTGCGCGAGCTCGTGGCCAAACGTGAACGCGAGGATCTCGTCGTAAAGTTCGTGAGCGCGTGACCAGCGCCGAGGATCGGCGCCGAGGTTGAGCGGAATGATTCCCATGGGCAGCGTTGCGCGCGCCGAAGGATTCTTTGCCATCGCCGGCAGGACAGCGTTCGCGTACGCGTCGTAAGTACGAGTGCCAAAGAGCTCGTCGGTCGCCTTCGTTTGCGAGATGGCGTCGATTGCATCGAAGATGCCGGCCGTGGCCGCGAGGAACGGCGAGCCGTGCTCGTCGCATCCGGCAAAGGCATTGACCTCGGTAGTGGAATCAAAAACGAGCGGGATCCCGCGCACGAGCGCCTGGTTCGACGGTGAGAGAGCGTTGATGAGTTCGCCGAGAACGGCGCGAAGTTCCTGCTGCTGCGCGATGATGCCGATGAGCGGCGGCAGGAGCGGCCCGGTGGGTATGGGCTGCCAGGCCTGCGCGGGCGGCGGAGAATTTGGATACGTTGGCTGCTGCAAATACGACTGCTGCTGCGGATTCCGGGGATATGTCTGCTGCGGATACGCCTGCGGCGGCGGATATGCCTGCGGCGGATGTGTGGGCTGCACGGATTGCGCGGGAGGATTGCAGGCTGCGATGGAAAGTACGGCGAACAAGGGAACTGCGCTGCTGCGGGCAAGCTTTTTCACGCCCCGATGTTGCCCTAACGATGAGATCGTAGCAAATCGAACTTAAACGAGACGTCGTTCGCGTCGAACAGCACGCGAAATCCGTTCGAAGCTCGAGATGTGATCAGCCGCCGGGGAGTCCTGCGAAAAAGCCGCTCTGTCGTGAGGCCATGTAATTGTTGCGCTCGATCTGGCGACCTGCGAGGGCGTGGAGGGCATGAGCTTGAGGGAAGGTGGCGGCGGCTCTCTCGAGACAGCTAGCCCGGAGAATTCATGACGCGACTTCTGCAGACAACCGACGCTTCGGCGGCGCCTTCAGCGCTGTCGGCCCGCCTGCGGCGGGACCTCAGGGCCGAAACCCGGTCCGCAGGAGGTCGTCTACGAACGACGGGAAGTCGTCAATGCGATTCTGTATCAAAAGCGAACGGGGTGTCAATGGCGCTATCTGCCCCATGACTTTCCACCATGGAGTGTC
>WQYX01000130.1 GCA_009781005.1 Polyangiaceae bacterium
TACGGCGCTCCTCGGACCTGCGGCGTACGTACAGTACGCCTCGGTCCTGCGGTACGGCGTGCGCCCTTCTCGCTGCGGTCTCGGCCTTCTACCGCAATCGCGTCATGAATGATCCGGGCTAGTGGTTGGGGGAACCGACGATGAGTTGGATACCGACGCCCTGAACGAGCGCGCTGTCTCGTCCGAACCATCGCCAATAATATTCTGAATAGATAACGCCGCGAAGGTGAAAATTGCGGAACCTTAGGCCCACGAGCGCGCTCGTACGCGGCTGAAGAAAACCTACGCTCCATCTCGTGTGAGCCACGTCGATCGAGAGCGGCGAGAGGCCGATGCTTGCAGCAAGTTCGATGACGCCGACGCCGAGCCCGCCCTCGAGCCCCTGATAATACGGTGTGAACGAATAGCTTTTCGAGTCAAAGGCGCGAAAAACCACGCCGCGAAAACCGGACACGCGAAGCCACGGCACTCTGGGTGAGAGGCCGGACGTCAGCATCACGTCGAGTCCGTCCGACCATGGGTCGGTCGATGCGTTCCGCGAGCGGATAGAGGAGACTGCGATGCCGTACTCCTGCGTCTGCCTCGTGACTTCGAGGGGTGCGCCGTCGAACGAAGGCTCTGGCTCGACGTCAGGCCCTTTTTGATCCTTGTCGCGCGCTCCCGCGTGGGATGCGCTCGCGAGAAACGCAGCGCTGATGCCGATCGAACGGAGTCGCATCGTGATGTCAGGAGCGTGCTTACCATGGAGTTCGCTGCGAATGGCCACTTCAAGCTATTTCATTCAATGCGCCTGTCCCAATCCCAGTTACTGCGCTCATGGTCGTTTCAGGAACCTCAAATAGAATGCGACAAACACCAGGACGATTCCGACGTTCGCCATCAGTCGCTCCCAGAACCGGTTTCTAAAGAACAAGACGTCCACGCTGACCACGACGGCGACCAGCGCGAGCACGTAAAGCACGACGGCTGCTTGTCTTCCCATTCCACTATTCTACTGCGCGGTGTGGCTGCGGCGGGAGCAGGATGAGCGAGCCGATCACGAGAGCGACGTCGTAACCGTTGCGCGTTTGGCCGCTTACCGTTTCCAAATGCGAAGGTCCCCTCTCGATACTCAGCTCGGCCCGGCGAATGAAGCTCGTGACCGAGTTCATTTTCGCCTGATCGGCGAATCGGCTTCTTGCCAGAGTCACGAAAGCGCACCACGACGGCGAGCCACTCGTCGTCAGCGCGCCGGCGACGAGACTGATCGTCGAGCAGTTCAGATCCGAGATCACGAGGCCGAAGATCCAGTAGCCGTCGTAGTCCGAGTATCGGCTGCTCAGCGTGTCGAGAAAGTTGTGCAGGACGCTCGGGATGGAACGCCGCCTCGCAGAACGCATGGGTAACTACACTCGAGAACTAGCAGTCATGCCATGGCCGCAGGCTTGAAGATCCTTGCCGTGCATGCCACCGTCGAGCACAAGTGACGTACGATTCCAAATTTCACGATGGCGTCCCCAAGGGGATTCGAACCCCTGTTGGCGGCGTGAAAAGCCGCTGTCCTGGGCCTCTAGACGATGGGGACCAACAAGGCTGCCCCTCATACCGTCGCTTGCACACTATGTAAAGATCTCACCGCGATGAGGGCCCGTCTGAATTCCTCCGCGTCAGCGGATTCGGCGGGTTTTGGCGGTGTCGACACATGCGTTGTGCGTGCCCTCGTTCAATTGAGCATCGACGATGATGGCACTGCGTCGAGCTCCTCGGACATTCCTCCGTCCACGGCGGCCGCGCGCACGTCTTGGCCGGCGATCGCCACGACGCGATAGTGGCCATGCTCCACCGGATCCTCGAGCCAGATGCGCACCGCGATGCGTGTTGAGTGGTCAACGTTCGACGCGGCGAGGATTCTGCCGAGCACGTCTTTCGTCACCATGAGCGAGACGACGAGCTCTTCACCCCGCTGGCCAGCAGCGTAGATCATCCGCTCGACCTCCGATCGCGCGCCCTGCGGATCGACACCGAGTCCGCTCGCAAGATCCGATGCGATGAGCGCCATTCCGAGCTCACTCGAGCCATCGAAGTTGGCAAACACGTAGTCGAACGGATCGCGCTCTTCACGAAGGAGATCGCCAACGGCCTCTGGTAAAGCCGCGATCGCGTGGTTGAAGAGCTCGTCGGCGTCCATACGTGTGCCTCCCTGCGAGCTTTACGCAAAGGGTAGGCCACGAACACCTGTTGCGCGCCGCGATGCCTGCGCACGTGCGACACAGCAAACGCGTTTGCGCCGGTGCGCGAGGATTTTATGTAAGGCGGTGAACTTGCGCGGAGAGACGCGAGATCGTCCGCGATGCCGCCTTCGAATGCACCGCGCCTTTGGTCGAAGCCTTGTCGAGAGCGATGGTAGCGGCCTTCAGCGCCGTGGTTGCGGAAGCCTTGTCCTTGGCGTGAATCGCCGTGCGGACACGCTTGACCAGGGTGCGAACGCTACTCGTGATCGCGCGGTTGCGGGCGGTGCGAACGATACGCTGGCGATTGCGCTTCTCGGCGGACGGGTGATTTGCCACGACAGAAATCCTCGGGAAAAAAGCCCCTAAATGGGCAAGGGACCGCGCACTTTCGGACCTTGTGACGAGAAAGTCAAGTGGGGCGGCCAATCCAGGCGCCCGCGCACGCGAGGACCCACGCGACGGGTGAGAACGCGAGCCCGAACACCAACGCGACGGGGATGGTCACGCCGAGCAGAGCGAGCGTCGCCATGATCGCAAGAGCCGATGCGAGCGCGGGCTCGAGCATCGTTGGCAAACTCGACGCGCGCGCGATGAGATACCCGCTCACCGGAAACGCCGCGAGCAAGCCCGCACCAAGCAACGCAACGGGCGCAGTGGTCGTCACGTCGTGTTCGTCGACCGTCGAGAAGTCGACGTGCGCGTAGTAACCGACCGCGACGGACAGCGCGAGACCGAGCGTCACGGCGCCGAGCGTGACGAACACACCGAAGAGGATCCACCGCAACGCGATGGGCTGGCCTTCGCGACGCATGGCTTCTTTGACGACGCGCAGACTCGGTGGTCCCGAGATGTGCCGCACGGAGACCGGCCCGAGCAACATCGGGCTGCGCGACGAGGGAACTTCGCGCTGCGACAGATCGCGAATGGCAAAAAAGCTCACTCCGGCCATGGCGACGAGCAGCGGAATCGTCCCAACGAGCGCGCCCGGGCCACGACCGTAAACGAGGTGGACGTAGAGGCCGTGTGCGGCTGTGGCAACGACCCACGCGATCGGGAAGCTCGAACCCGGGCGCTTGTCGCGCTTGACGCGGCCGAGCGCGTAGCCCCACGCACCCGCGAAGAACACGTGCGCCGGCAGCGCGACGAGCGCGCGGAGGAGCCACACCCAGCCGAACGCGTGCTCGCGAAGCATCAACGCGTTCTCGACGCACGCGAAGCCGAGTGCGGCGGAGGACGAATAGACGATGCCGTCGAGCGGCTCGTCGAAGTACTTCGAGCGAAACGCGGGCCACGCCGCGCAGACTTTCGAGGCTTCGCGAAACGGCGCGGCGAAGCCAAAGAGAAAGAGGAGCGAGCCGGCATTGTCTGCAGCTTGAGCCACGACGTCGAGGCCCGTCCATGCTGCGGCGCGCGCTTCGAGATAGGCGGTTACGGCTTTCCCTACGCCGCCGAGGATGAACGTGAAAAGGACGAGCGGCCACGGCTCGCGGCGGCGATCGGACAAGTAGACGATCACCAAGAGCAGCAATGCCGGAAACAACGACGGCCCGATCCAGCGCAGTGCACCGATCACGTGGACGACCTTATCGTGAACGGCGCCGCGGTGCAGTCGCGCGGATCCACGTCCGGGCGCAACCCTCGAAACACCGGATGACGAAGCAACTTTTTGGTTGAATACCCCGCGAACGAAACGGACGCGACGATCTCTGGCCGCGCATGGTGACGCCGTCTGGCTTTGGCATAACTGCCCTCGGCAACGGCCTCGCCCACTTCCATCGCGACGAGTCGTTCGAGGAGCGTCGAGATCGTTCGGTCGTCGAGTCCGCTCCCGACCGAACCGCGAAGCACGAGTCGCTCGTCTTCGTACGCCGCGAGATCGAGCGCGCCGAGCCGCGATCGACTTCCCTCGCCTTCGACCCATCCAACGATCACGAAGTCCGCGTCGAGCGCGCGTTTGATCTTGACCCAGTCGACCGCGCGCTCGCCGGTGCGGTAGACCGAGCCTCGGCGTTTGGCCACCACACCTTCGAGACCGTGCTCGCAGCAGAAGGACCAGAGCATGCGGCCATCGTTGAACGTCGGATGCAGACGAACGAGAGCGTCCTTCGCCGCGTTCGCACCGGGCGCGCTGGACAAGAGCCGCTCGAGGATCTCTTTGCGCGCCTCGATGGATAGCGCGCGCAGGTCGCGATCGCCGAGTGCGAGGACGTCGAACACCACGTACACCACCGGCACCTTCGCGACCGCCCTCTTGGCCGCGACGCCCGAGAGCTGAATGCGTTGACCGAGCCGTTCGAAGCTCGGTTTGCCCGCCTCGTCGAACGCGATGATCTCGCCATCGAGCACGACGCGCGGCTCCGGCAGTTTTGCTATCGCTTCGGCGATCTCGGGATAGCTCTCCGTTGCGTCGCGGATCTTCCTGTACGTAAGCGAGACTTGGTGATCGCGACGGTCGGCCACGATGCGTACGCCATCGAGCTTCAGCTCGAACAGATATGCGGGCTCCGCGAGGATGCGGGCGGCCGAGTCGTCTTGCGCGCAGAGCATGGGAGCGATGCGCCGTCCGTCGACCTCGGCGACGGGCGCAGAGAGCTCTTGGGCGAGCCGCAGAGCCGGCGAGTCCGACGAGTCCATGGGTGGAACGGGGATTGTACTACTTGATAGAGTACATTCGCGCAATAGCGCGAGCGCGGCAGCAAACGAGCGCTCGAATTCCTTGACCGATCGGCGAGCCGCATTGTAGCGATGCATAACAAGCTGCAATGGGTAGTCGCATGACATGGCCTCAGATACGGATGAACGACGCCTATCGAGGCCGCTGGGTTGCGTTGGACAATTGCCGTTACGATGCGCGAACCGCGAAACCCGTGGAAGGCACGATCGTCGACGCCGACGAGGACCTCGCGGAACTCTGTGCGCGCATTCGCGAGAGCGAAAATCGACGCTGCGCGATTCTGTTTTGTAACGAGTCAGAGGAAGAGACCCCGCCGCCCGCCTCCACGCAACGCCCCACGCACTGAGGGCGGTCACAGAGGGCCGCCCCTACGAATGCGTTTTGTCGGTCGTAGGGGCAGGCCCCCGTGCCTGCCCCGGCTCGACCTCAGTCTTTTGTTGACGAAACGAACTTGCTTGGCAGTGGGATGGGGGCGCGCCGGCGCATCTGCGGCGGGCGAACCGGTGCCGTTGTTGCGCGCACGATCGGCGATTCACGCGGCTCACTACTGGGCTTTGCAGGCGCAGGCTTTGTGAGCGATGCCTCCGGCGTGGGGGCGACAAGGATCGGCGTGCCGGATGATGCTGACGGGCGGGCCGTGTCGACCGGTCCGCGCTCGAACGCGGCAGCCGCTGCGTCGGCCTCGGCGAGGATCGCATGGATGTCTACGTCTTCGTCGGCGTCGAGCTCGGTGAGATCGACGTCGACGGACATGTCGAGCGCGCCGTTCAGCGAGGCGTTGTCACCGAAGCGCCGCTGAGCGCGTCGCAGATGACGCTTGTACGTGCCCTCCTCGATCTGGCGGCAGATGCGCAACCAGTACATCGAGAACGTGTTGTACCTCTGCGTGACGACGTTGAGCCGGAAGCGCAGCGCCGTGTTGCGGATCTGCAGCTTCTTGAGAACTGCGAAGCGACGATCGACGTCCTTGCGCGGAACCGTGGGTTCGAGCTTCTCGAACCCGAGGAAGTATTGTTCATAGAGAATGCGAACACGTTCCACGCGCTCCTCGAGCTGTCCGATCGCGATCTCTTGCTCCTTGGGATTCATGGCAGCGCAGTCACGGCCAGCGCATTCCTACGCCCGTGCATCCTGCAAGTGTTGACGACAGCCGCCGCAGAGTAAAGAGCGACCGTGAGACCGCTTTCGATTTGGCGCGATCTGGCTAGCTAGAGTGGTGTGACCTTCACGTTGTCGAAGCACACCTTGGCTTCCCACTCGTTGAAGCCGAAATGGTCGTGGCCTTGGCCTGCGAGCGGCGCAGGATCCGCCCAGCTCAGATACTCGACATCGTCGACGTACCAGCGGATGGTCTTGCTATCGCTGCGCTCGATCTTGATATGATAGACTTGACCTTTGACGACGGGGCGTTGCCGGGGATCGTCCGAGTCCCGGTCGATACGGATTTCCTTGCGATCGGTGCCGTGCTCGTTGAGGCGCGCGAGGACTTGCATCGTGTTTTTCCAACCGCCAAGGATGACCAGGTAGCTCGTCGCATTCGTGTAGGACGTGCCGGTTGCAGCGCTGCGGCCGTCCCCCCACACTTCGGCCTTGAGATCGCCGTCGTCGCTTTCCGCGATCGCGTCGAACTCGATGCGCGCGTTGACCGGTAAAACGCGATTCAACCAGACGGGGTGGTTGTGAGCACCTTGGCCACAAAGTCTTCCATTCTCTACCGTCCACGCCGTCGTTCGAACAGCCGTCCAATTCGGGCCCAAGTTACTTGCAGATTCCACGCGACCGTTGGCCTCTGCACCGTTGCCGCCGTCTAACGTTGCTGCTTGCGACGTGCTCTCGCCGCCGTCCGGCCGATCGAAGTTGTCTTCGAAAGGCGCCGTCATGATGTTCGTGGACGGCTTGAACGAGGGTGCTGTCGTTGTGGACACAGCGCCAGCATCGGACGCTGGCGCGCTCCCGGTTGGAACGCAAGCTGCGGCACACGACAGCACGAGAGCCCGAGAAAATAGCGCTTTCACGCGGCCGTTGTATCACAGGCGAGCGCGAGCAAACGTCTTGCGCGAAGGTCTCGGCCGAATGCACGCATTGAGGTAAGAACCTGCCCCAATCATGCACCCGATTCTCTTTCGCATTCCGCTGCCTCACACGCCGCTCAAACTCTGGTGGGTGCTCGCGGCCGTGGCAGCCATCGCCGCCGTTTACGCGCTCATCGGTTTGCGACGGAAGGATCGCGCCACTGCCATCTCTGCGTTCCTCGTCATCGTCGCGTCGGCCGCTGCAGGCTTCGCGTTTCGCGAGATGAAACTGGAGGCGCCGAATCTGCCCATCTACTCGTACGGCGTGATGCTCGGACTGTCCCTCGTCGTAGGTTGGTATTTGACGCTGAAGCTCGCGGAGAAGGACGGCCTGCCGAAGGAGACGATGGCCAACTGCTACGTCGTGACGGCGCTCGCAGCCATCCTCGGAGCACGTGTATTGTACATCGTCACGAATCTCGACGAGTTCCGCGTCAACGCGCACGATCCGAACAGCGACGTGCTCGTCTCGAGTTTCTTTGCGCTCCGTCGCGGCGGTCTCGTCGCGTACGGTGGCTTCCTCGGTGGCCTCATCGGCAGTTGGTTGTATCTTGCACGTCACAGGATCCGCCTCATGCCTTGGGCGGACGTCGCCGTACCGAGCCTTGCTTCGGGTCTGTTCATCACGCGCATCGGTTGTTACCTGTTCGGTTGCGACTTCGGAAAGCGTCTGCCAGACACGGCGCCCGAGGTGCTCCAGAGACTCGGCACCTTCCCGCACTGGGGCACGGGCATGCTCGACGGCGGCGATGGTTCACCCGCATTCATCAAACATCTGGAGGCAGCGGGACATGGAACGCCGGCGGCTGCCGACCTCGTGAAGATGAACCACTCGTTCCCGGTTCATCCAACGCAGATTTACGAGTCGGTCGTGGGTCTCGCGCTCCTTTTGCTCCTGCTCTGGCAGCGCAAAAACCAGAAATTCCGCGGACAGATCTTCTTCTTGTTCGCCTTCGCGTACGGCTACGTGCGCTTCATCATCGAGATGCTGCGCGATGACTCGGAGCGCGGCGAGTTCGGCACGTTTGATGAGCACCTGTTCGTCCCGGGTGCGCTCTTGCTCATGGCGATTGCATTCGCGTTCGGCATCTCGCTCGGGATTCGAAACAAGCAAGCTCGCACGCTCGCGCGAGTTCTCGCGTTCGTTCCTCCGGTCGTCGCCTACCTCGCGCTTCACCCCGCGTCGTTCAGCGGCGTCGTGCAGATGCATCCATCCACCAGCCAGTGGATTGGGTTTCTCAGCGCGATGGTCGTCTCGTTCTTCTACGCGAAATTCTGGGAGACCGCGCGCAAGAGCCCGAAGCTCGCGATGGGCCTCGAGTCGCTCGGCGACGTCAAGCCAGCGCCGGAGGATGGGATGCCTCGTAAGCGTCGTGACGATGACGAAGACGAGGACGACGAGGAGGACGACGGCGAAGAGGTGCCCCCGCGCGTCACGAAAACGTCGAAGAAGAAGGCTGCTGCAGGTGCGGAGACCGAGGACGAACCGCGCGACGGCAACGCCGATGGCGACGAGCCGGACGATGACGATGCATCGTCACCCCCAGGCACCCAAGGCGACGACGAGAAGAAAGCCGGCTGACGCTTCGTGGTACTCCCAGCTCATGGCCCCCGCTCCCAAGCGCGCAACCTACTTGAGCCCGAGCCGAAACCCTTCGACGCTCAAGGAAGCGTGGAGAGGTTCGCTGCCTTGAACATGTCGAGCAGACCGCTCTTGTCGGTGGACTTGAGCCACGCCTCCCTCGGCTCGATCTGATTTTCTTGCACGAGAGCAAAGAGCGAATCGTTCATCGTTGCCATGCCCTGCGCCGTCGATGCCTGCATGACGCTCTGTATCCGGGAGGTCTTGGCGTCGCGAATGAGCGCAGCGATCTCGGGAGTGCCAAGCAGAATCTCGTGCGCAGCAGCGCGGCCACCGGAGATCTTCTTGCAAAGCACTTGTGCAACGACACCCTGGAGTGACTCGCTGAGCATCGTGCGGATTTGCACGCGGCGGTCCGCCGGGAACTGATCGATCATGCGATCGACCGTGCTCACGGCGGTTTGTGTGTGGAGGATGCCGAGGACGAGATGGCCGGTCTCTGCTGCCTCGACGGCCATGGTGATCGTCTCGAGATCGCGCATCTCCCCAACGAGCACGATGTCCGGATCTTCACGGAGCGCTGCGCGAAGGGCGCTCTTGAAGCTTCTGGTGTGCTGACCGACATCGCGCTGGTTGACGAGGCACTTGTTGTTCCGATGTACGAACTCGATGGGCTGTTCAATCGTGATGATGTGATCGGATCGAGTTTTGTTCATGCGATCGACCATGGCCGCAAGCGTGGTCGACTTGCCCGAGCCGGTGGGGCCCGTCACGACGACGAGACCTTGATGTAGATTGCAGAGATCGATGCACGCCTTTGGTAAACCGATTTGCTCGACAGTGAGGGGATCCATCGGGATGTGGCGAAGCACGGCGCCAACACCGTTACGATCCTGAAAGACGTTGACCCGAAAGCGGCAGGTGCCTGCGAGCTCGTAGGCAAAGTCGACGTCGTGCAGCTCTTCGAAATCGGCCGCCGCTTTCGGAGTCATGATCTCGCCGATCATCGCGGCAATGTCGCTCGAGGCGAGAGTTGGAAACTGCTTGATGAATTTTATCTCGCCGTCGACCCGCATCACGGGCGAGTTTTCTGCAGACAGATGAAGGTCAGAAGCTTTGGTCAGGACCATGCCCTGCAGGAGCACGTCGATGCGGCGGCCGCTGCCGGTCGATGTCGTAATGCTGATTGCACGCGCGCCGCCTGTGGCAGGGCCTTTTCGTTGATCCTCGTGCTCGATGTTGATGCTGCTATCGCTGATGGTCTTCGGGTGAGGGGTACGCGTTTTCGAGTCGGGTGGAGCTCCACTGGCGCGCGTCGATATGGGTGGAGTGCTGGACATGCGCGCGTTCGGGCCGCGACTCCGAATGGTGAGCGAGATGCCGCTCGGTGTGCGGCCGACTTCGATGACGTAGGTGACGTCGCCGTGTTCGTGACGCACGATGCGCGGTCGGTTTGCGGGCAGCTCGTTCATCTCCTCTCGCGAGAGCAGCTCGGATGTTGCTGCGAGAAGGACACGCGGGTGGATTGGCTGCGAAGCGAGATCGTGCCGTTTCCCATCGACGAGGACGTGGGGAACGTCGCCTGGGACGAGGCGAAGCTCGCCGGTAGATCCCTGTTCGAGCAGCGCCAAAAACGACGTCAAATTGGACAACGTGAATCTCCGAGCCGCCAGGATATGCGCTTTACAATGTTTTACAATGAAGGGCCGCTAGCCCGAATCATTCATGACGCGATTGCGGTAGAAGGCCGAGACCGCAGCGAGAAGGGCGCACGCCGCATCGCAGGACCGAGGCGTACTGTACGTACGCCGCAGGGCCGAGAAGCGCCGTA
>WQYX01000131.1 GCA_009781005.1 Polyangiaceae bacterium
CAAAGACTCGCGTTCACAACCAGTGCACAGAGAGCAAAAAAGATGGTAAAAACATCGAGAAAACGAACGAATGCAGCGGACTGAAAATCCGCGTGTCGACAGTTCGATTCTGTCCCTGGGCACTTCTGTTTGAGTGGTGTGACTCAGAAGCGTGTGCTTTCAAGCTACTGGAGCCCCTGTCAGTGCAGCACGTCGAGATCGCGTTCGGCACGAACGGCGCGTCCCTCCACATTTGCTGTGAAGACGACGTCGTAGCTTCCAACGGCGGGCGCGGAAAAACTTCCTTTGAAGTTCATCTTGTCGATCGGTTGAAGGGGCACGGCCGTTCCGTTCGACGTTGTGCCTCTGTTGAAGACGGTGAGCGTCATGTCCGTGAGCGTTGGGTCTGGCGCCGTTGCGATCACGTGCAAACGAACGTTCACCGGTGAAGACGGACGGCCGAGTGCGGGAATGTCGAAGAGCACTTTCGGACCGTCGATCGTTGTGCCGCTCGTCTCGAGAGAACGTAGGTCGTTTTCATACTGGCCGATCAAGATGCGCGCGGAGCGATCCGTCGTATCGAGTTCTGCTGCTGCCTTGACGAGTATCAACGCTCCGCCGACATCGCCCGCCGAACGTGCGGCCATGGCGCGTGTCACCATTTCGCGCAAGGCACTGGAGCGGACCCTCACGAAGTCGATGTCGTCGGGCCAGCGCGCGAGGCCCGAGGAGACGAGATCGCGAACGTTGTCACCGGGTGGCGAGACATAGCGGCTCTCGGCAAGCGCGCGCCGGGCCTGTGCGATGAGATGAATTCTGTCGCCGTCGTGAGAGCGGTATTTCTGAATGCCGATCACGGCGACGGCAGCGCCAAGTAAAAATGCGAGCGTGACGATCACGGCCAATCCGCGCCACCGCTTGCTTCGCAGTGCGCGCGCGGCCGACGTCCGTGTGCTCGTTGGGGCCCCGGAAGATAGCGGCGCGTAGACGACGGTTGGCAAGGGTCTCGTGCCCTCACCAACGAAGTTCCTGCTGTCGATCGTTGGTTCGAGCGTGACGTCCGTCATTGGACGGGGGGACGATCGCTCTTGTTTCGCGAATTGACCGAGGCGCGCGCCAACGAAGGAGTCGTTGAGCGTGATGTTTGCGTCGCGAGCTGCCGACGCCAGCGCGCATGCGAACTCACGTGCATCCGGCGCTCGCTCGGCCGGATCCTTCGCCAGGTTGTCCATCACGATCTTTGCGATGGATGCAGGCACACCCTGGGCGCTCGGCCACGAGTGGAGCGGCGGCGGCTCGGCATGGATTTGCTTGATGAACAGAGCGACGGGATGGTCTGCATCGAACGGCGTTCGACCGGCAAGCATCTGGTAGACGATGGTGGCAAGCGCATAGACATCGCCTTGCGGACCCACCGGGTTCGCTTCCGCGCCTTCGGGTGAGATGTAGCGCCCCGTACCGAAGACGTGGCCCGCCGCGGTCTCTATGGATCGGTCGTCGATGTTCATCTTCGCGATGCCGAAGTCGAGCACCTTCACCCAATCCGTGCGGTCACCGCGGCGCACGAGCATGACGTTTTCCGGTTTCAGATCGCGATGAACGATGCCGCGCGCGTGTCCCTCGCCGACGGCGTCGCAGATCTGCACCATGATCGAGAGGGCTCGATCGATCGGCATCGTCCCGCCGGCCTGCGCGAGCGCCGAAGCGAGCGAAAGTCCGTCGAGATATTCCATCACGATGTAGAGCGCACCGTCTGGTAGCTGCCCTACGAAGAACACTTCGACGACGTGCGGATGTTGTAGTTTGCATACAATCTTTGCTTCGCGATGGAAGCGCTGCACGAGCTCCGGATTGCACGAGAGCTCGCGGTGCAGAATCTTCACCGCGACATCGCGATCGAGCCGCTCTTGGCGCGCCCGGTAGACGCGCCCCATCCCCCCGCGGCCGGCCAGGGCGAGGATTTCGATATCATCGCCAATGCGCGTACCGATGTAGGGATCGACCATGATGGGGGCCGCAGCAGCGGGCGACACGGTTTTTACATCTTACTTCTGGCCTTTAGCGGAAGTCGACTCTGGCTCTTGGCGGAAGTCGAGCGCGAGCGCCCCAAGCACGACCGTCATTGCCGATGGCCGTGGACTCCGCGGCGTTTTTCGAAGCGCACGACCTCACCGAGCCCGTCGTGCTCTTCGAGCCCAGCACATGTGAGGCCCGCTTTCTCGAGCACCCGAATCGATGCCATGTGCCAGGGTGGCGTGATAGCAGCAATGCATAATACATCGGGTTGAGCGAGCGCCCACGCGACGACTGCACAGGTTGCTTCGCTCGCGATTCCGAGACGCTGCCACGTCTCTTCCACGCCGTAGCCGATTTCGACGACGCCAGCGGCATCTGGCGCGCCGTGGAAGACGACGCTGCCAACGACGATGCGTTCGTCACCGCGCGTGACTATCAGCCGACTGCCCCAGAGTTGCCGAATCGGGTCGGCACGGACGGCATCGAGCGAAGTGCTGAAGGCGCGTTCGACGAGGACGCGGCCCGGCCACGCCGACGGAATTCGTGCGCGCGTGATCGTTTCGAGCTCCGCACGGTCGCCGCGGAATACCGCTTCGACGAGTGCGAGCGTGATCGGTTCTAGCGACAGCCGCGGCGTAAGGACGATCTCCATGGCGCGGTTATCGTATATCGGCAAACAACGTATGTCATGAATGAATGTGAATTGGGAATTCTGGCATTCCCTGCGTGCCCGAATTCCGACGCACAGTGCCTACTTTGTATTTGAAGGAGGATTGGAGGAGGGGATGGAGGATCCTAGAGGGGAAGGGCGGCAAAAGAAGGTACAACAAAGTTCTGTTCGGCATTACGATTTTGCTTTCTTCGTAACTCGGATTCTGAGAATGTTTGAAAAGTTGGGGCAACGAACTTCGTAGCGCGAGGGCCCTTGCTTGGTGCCGTTCGGCCGCGAGACTCGCTACGCAAATGGCAGTCGGTATTTCCCCCTATTGCATCTCAACGTGACCAAACCATAGTCAAAATCCCCCCGCGGACGACTTCCTGGGATGTGTAGGTCCTTTTGGACATAGAACCAGCCGTCATGTGGAGTCGCGGTTTGGAGGGGCAAACAACACATGGATTCCTCGTTTCTCGAACACGCCGATTTCAAATACAGCGCAACGGGGTTGCGCTGTATCGTGACTGGCATTTGCGCGCCGGACGTGGGGTTGGCGGTGTGCGACATCCATGACAACGCATGCGGCTTCAGGGACGATGAGGGGCCATGCGCCATTGAGGCTGGTATGGCCGTGGATAGGACGCACACCAGCCTCAATGGCGCGTGCGCGTCTGAGGCCGCTGCCCTCGTTCATGGGAGCGGTGTCTGTGACATGACGGATGACCAGTGCGAATTTGCGGAGGGTCATGGTCCGTGCCGCATCCACAATGGGACATTGGCGTGTCGGTCTGGTCTTTGCAGCGGCAACTGCAAATCGGGGGTAGGTTGGCAATGCGGCGGCGGGCATGCTCCATTGACGTCGCGGGAGGGGATCCGTCATGAGAAGTGAAGTTGTAGGTGGGGGGTAAAGGTACAGGTCGAAGGGCTTCCGACAACCTGACTCAAACACGATGGTTTCCACATTTGTAAGGATAAGAAGGTCATGAATTCATCGTTCACCATCCGAGGACTCTGTTATCGAACCTCACTCGCGTCCATCTTGGTCGCAAGTGGCGTGATTGCATGCGCTGCCGCGCCGCCGGGGGAGGCTACCGGAACTATATCTGCCCCGCTCATCTTCGGTATCGGCAAGGATATCAAGCTATTTCCGACTGGCGTGGACGACAACGGGACGAAGCTTGCGGAAGAAGCTACGGATCCCCACTACACGCTGTCAAGCGATGATCCCAATTGTCCAGGTCCGGCTGCGGTGACCGTTGCCAATTTGGCCAATGTAAAAACCAAATGGGCGGCGAACCCAGCGACGTCGCAATGGATTAGCTGCACCACGGATGGGACGGGCGCTGATGGCGGCACCTTTAGGTACACCACCACCTTCGAGTTGCCTGCAGGCGTCCCGCCCTCGACGGTGACGATCAGCGGCAAGTGGGGTTGCGACGATGGTTGCACCATTAATGTTAACGGTAAGCCGACAGGGGTTTCAGACCAGCCTCCTCCAAACGGCGACAACTTCAAGACTTTTTCTGATTTTTCGATCCCAACAGGAAGTCCGTTTCAGGCGGGGACCAACACCATCGAGTTCGTTGTCACCAACGTGACTGGCAATCAAGGGTTCCATATCACCACCATTTCCGGGACTGCAGGCTGCACCGCGGACACAGATTGCGGTGCAGGTAATTTCTGCAATACGGAAACGCAGCTTTGCATGGCTCAGATCGTCAACGGCCTTACGGTTCCCACCATTGCGGGCCATACGCCGAATCTCGATGGAACGTGTACGGCGGATGTTGGAACGGCCGTGTGCGCGAGTGGCGTGTGCGATACGAACGACGACAAATGCGGCTTCAATGAAGGCGATGGACCGTGCACGGTCGAAAATGGGGGCACGGTCTGTCGCTCGGGTGTTTGCGATGAAGACTCCAGCACGTGTGCGGCGGTAGTCAGTTGCGGAGCTGACGAAGATTGCGACGCCAGCTCGTGGTGCAACACGGCCGTCCCCGTCTGCACGCCGAAGCTCGCCAACAGCGCGGCTATCCCTGTTATCCCCAATCCCCCTGGCCACACCCCAACGCTCGACGGCACCTGTACCGAGGACGTGGGAGCTGCAGTGTGTGTGTCAGGCGTGTGCGATACGGCGGACACGAAGTGTGGGTTCACCAACGGTACGGGCCCATGCGATGCCTCGAATGCAAACACCGTTTGTCGTTCGGGGGCATGCAGTACCAACGGCACGTGCATGGCGGCCGGAGGCTGCAACGTCGACCAAGATTGCAGCGGGAACATGTGGTGCAACCAATCGGCTCACTCCTGCACCCCAAAGGTCGTCAATGGCGGCTATATGCCAACAGATTCCGCGCGTACCTCCCCGGTTCTCAACGGGACGTGCTCGGATGCCGCTGCTGCTCTGACATGCGAGAGCGGAGTTTGCGATGTTTCTGACAACAGGTGCGGGTTCGGGGGTGGTACGGGTCCGTGCACGGCGGAGAACGGTGCAAAGGTGTGCCGATCCAAACAGTGCAATGACGACGGCAAGTGTGCAGCTCCAACCACCTGCAGTGTCGACACGGATTGCGACCAAGGCATGTGGTGCAATGGATTGAACGCTGCGTGCTCTCCGAAGCTTGACAATGGCAGTTCAATACCGAACGATCCTTCACACACGAATCCGACCTTGGATGGCATCTGCACGACGGAGGCGGCCGCCCTGGTTTGTCAGAGTGGGGTTTGCGACACCGCGGACAATAAGTGCGGGTTCGCAAGCGGCGGCTTGTGCACGACAGACAACGCTACGACGGTGTGTCGGTCGGCGCAGTGCCAGGCAGATGACACGTGTGTGCCTATCAGCAATAATAACAACAACAACAACGGCTCCTTGGCGTCAGGCATTTCACCCGGCGGCGGCGGCGTCCTATCGTGCGCGGTGGGCTCGGGCATTGAGCGTCGCGTCGGCATCGGCTCGGTATTCAGCTTCATGGCAATTGCGATCGCGGGCCTGCTTCGTCGACGTCGCGACCGGGCTTGAGATGGCTGAGAGCATGTTCGCCAGCCTGCTGCGCGAATCGATTCGTCGGTTGGGCGCTGCGGTGCCTGCGCACGTACGAAAAGTACGCTTGCGCGGGCTCCTCGCGCTCCGCCCTAGCCTCGATTCGCTCGCGACGGCTGTCGAACACGCTCTGAGATCGCGGCAAATCGAAAGCGGTCCAGGCGTAACCGCGCGTTCAGAGCGCGGTTACGCTAGCCAAGGGCTTAACGCCATCGATATTCGCGGGCAATGCTGGCGATCTGCACGATGTAAGAGTCGTACCAGCGCTCTCTCCCGAGTTCTTGCGCCAGCAAATGCTCGCTCTGCGACTTCCAGGCTTGAATGCTTTCTTGATCGCGCCAATAGGAAAGCGCGATCTCCGAGCCCTTCTCACTCACCGACGAGAACTCGATGCAACCGAAGTGCGTGAGCGCGAGCTCGCGCAGACGTGCGGCGACACGCGAGTACTCGTCGTCCGAGGCTCGGACCTTGGCGCGGAAGATTACAACGAACATCGTCGTTAAGGGTAGTCGGAGTAGCCCTTCTCGTCGGGGGTGTAGAGCGTCGCGAAATCGGGCGCTACGAGCTCTGAGCCGTCGCGCAGCTTCGAGGGGAGACGCGGATTCGAAATGAACGACCGCCCAAACCCAATGAGGTCGCCACGACCCGCAGCGAGATCTGCGTTGGCGTGCTCGAGATCGTAGCCGCCCGCGAGGATCAGTGTGCCGCCAAAAGCCTTACGGATCTTTTCCTTTACGCTCTCTGGCACGGGCGGCATGCCCATCGAGGAATGATCGACCAGGTGCATATAGACGAAGCCAAGCTTCTTGAGTTCGCTGGCGAGAATCTCGTGTAGCGTCTCGACTTCGTCGTCGTTGGACCGTAAGCCGCCAGCGTTGCTATAAGGCGAAACGCGTATTCCCATACGGTCACCGCCGATGCGTGCGGCTGCTCGCTTTGCCACTTCCAAGACGAACCGCACGCGGTTCTCGACACTGCCGCCCCATTCATCGGTACGCTGGTTTGCACCCGTGTTGAGGAACTGCTCGATGAGGTACCCGTTCGCGCCGTGCAGCTCGACGCCGTCGAAGCCGGCGTCGATCGCGAGTTCCGCAGAGCGGGCGAAGTCCTCGATGATGCGCTCGATTTCCGCAACCGTTAGAGCGTGAGCCGTGGGAACAGGCATTTCGCCTTTGCCGTCGACCCATATCTTGCCGTCCCATGCTACCGCCGAGGGGCCGACCACACGTGCGCCGCTCGGGAGGTTGTCGGGGTGTGCGACGCGGCCCGTGTGCATAAGCTGGATGAAGATGCGCGAGCCCGCGGCGTGGACTGCATCCGTCGTCTTCTTCCAGCCGGTGACGTGCTCCGCGTTGAAAAGGCCTGGGATTCGAGCGTATCCGAGGCCATCAGGCGAGGGTGACGTGGCCTCGGTGACGATGAGGCCGGCCTCGGCGCGCTGCACGTAATAGCGGGCCATCAGCTCGTTCGCGACGTTGCCGAGCGCGCGTGAACGCGTCATCGGCGACATCACGATGCGGTTGGCGAGTGATATGCGACCGAGGGTGTAAGGGGAGAAAAGGTTCGGGGTGTTCATGGTCATGGTTCCTCTCGAGACGACTCTGATGCACGAGGCGCTGCACAAGATGCGCATCGACGCGAGTGCGAGATATAGTGGAAGACGATGCCTCGCTACGTTGCTTTTCTTCGGGGCGTGAGCCCTATGAACGCGAAGAAGCCAGAACTAAGAGCGTGTTCGACAGCCTGCTGCGCGAATCGATACGTCGGTTGGGCGCTGCGGTGCCTGCGCACGTACGAAGAGTACGCTTGCGCGGGCTCCTCGCGCTCCGCCCTAGCCTCGATTCGCTCGCGACGGCTGTCGAACACGCTCTAAAGCGCACGTTCGAAGCTGCCGGCTATACCCAGGTCAAGACGGTGCTGTCGAGCGGGAACGTCGCATTCGATGCGCGCGCTGCGCCGGAAGCCGTGCTCGAGCGTCGAGCCGAAGCTGCCATGGCAAAGCACCTAAAACGTGTATTTTACACAATTGTGCGGCCCACGAAGAAGCTGCAAAGCATCCTCGAGTTGGACCCCTATCGTGGCTTTCGCTTGCCGTCGAATGCAAAACGTGTCGTCACGTTCTTGCGCAACCCGCACGAAGCGGAACTTTCATTGCCGCTCGAGGTGGACGGAGCGCACATTCTCATGCCCCATCCTGCGTTTCGAGCTCTGTCGACGCGCTCGGCTCAAATAATGAGACGCGGATGAGTCGGCGTCCGTTGTTGTCTTGGAGCGTGGACTGTACGTATCGTTCTCGCTTGACCGCTTTCAAGTTGACGCGCTTGAAAGCGGTCTCGTTCATCAACAGGATACTTTATTTCTGCCGCATTGGAGCGTGAATGGCCAGATTGCTCATCCTTGGTGCAGGGGTCGCGGGGCACACCGCTGCCCTTCACGCGAAACGCCTGCTCGGTTCTCGGCACGAGATCGTCGTCGTATCGCCGAACTCTCAATGGAATTGGATTCCATCGAACATTTGGGTCGGTGTGGGAAAGATGACCATGGAGCAAGTCACCTTTCCCCTCGAACCCGTCTACCGCCGGAAAGGCATCACCTTCCATCAGGCACTTGCCACCGCCATCCATCCCGAGGGTGGCGACGGACACGACCGGGGCTATGTCGTCGCAAGGTCCACTCGTCCCGGCTCCGAGAGTCAGGACGTGACGATCGAGTACGACTATCTCATCAACTGCACCGGTCCGAAACTGAATTTCGCGGCCACCGAAGGGCTCGGCCCCGACGGCCATTCGCTGTCAGTCTGCACCGCCGCCCACGCCACGGAGGCTGCCGAGCAATTGAAGGCAGCCATCAACCGGCTCAAAGCTGGGGAGAGTCTGCGCTTCGTTGTCGGTGTTGGTCACGGCACCTGCACCTGCGAGGGGGCTGCTTTCGAGTACATCTTCAACGTGGATCACGTCCTGCGCGAAAACGGAGTCAGGGATAAGGCTACAGTCTTCTACTTGACCAACGAGGCCCAGCTCGGCGACTTCGGTGTTGGCGGACTGATCTTCACCCAGCAAGGCTACCAGACCACGTCGAAGCTGTGGGCGGAGTCGCTCTACCGCGAACGGAACATCCACCCGATCCTCGGAGCGCATTGCCAGAAGATCGAGCCAGGGCTCATCACGTACGAAAAACTCGACGGAACGATCCATCAACTAGGTTTCGACTTCGCCATGCTCCTTCCGCCCTTCCGGGGAGCGGACCTCAAGGCGTACGACCGGAAGGGTAAAGACATTTCCGACAAGATGTTTAATCCGGCCGGATTTCTGAAGGTCGACGCCAATTACGCAGCGGGCAGTTACGAAAACTGGTCGGCGGACGACTGGCCGAAAACCTATCAGTCGCCTCTCCATGACAACGTCTTTGCTGCTGGGATTGCGTTCGCGCCGCCGCACCAGATCTCGCAACCACGCACCAGTCCCAACGGGACGGTGATCACTCCGGCACCGCCGCGCACCGGGATGCCGTCGGGTATGATTGCCAAAGCGATAGTGCTTACCATCTCTGACCGTCTACGTGGCAAGGGCAGGACTGCGCATAAGGCGTCGATGACCAAGATGGGCGCTGCTTGTGTTGCTTCGGCGGGTATGGGGATATTCGACGGATCGGCCGCAACCATGACGATGCATCCTGTGGTGCCTGACTGGAAGGCCTATCCCGATACGGGGCGCGACATGAGGGGCACCTCTGGGGAGATCGGCCTGGCGGGCCACTGGATGAAACACATCTTACACTTCCTGTTCCTCTACAAGGCCAAGGCACATCCGTTCTGGTGGCTTATCCCCGAATGAGTCGAGGTACTAGGAAGGAATGGATATGAACGACTTCGATCCCCAGGCCGAACTGGCCGTCAAGGCTGCGCCTCTGCCGACGAGCAAGATGTTGAAGCATCGCCGCAACGTGTTGGTCCAGCTTTGGCGACTCATCGCGATCAACATCAAGATGATTCGAGTGATTTGGGCTTCTCACCATCACTGACGAGCGTGTAGGGCAGCCGTCGCGAGCGAATCGAGGCTAGTGCCGCCGGGCAGAAGTTTTGTTGGACTTGCCCGGAAAGGGCGGCACGAGGAGAAGCCGCGGGAGCGGCTTCGGGGGGACGGGAGGCGGAGCCCCCAAAGAAAGGGAGAGTGCCGTTCGGGCGCTGCGAAGCAGCGCATCGGGCAGAAGTTCGGCGAATCCAGCCGAACTTCTGCCGAACGGCCCTAGCCCGAATCATTCATGACGACTCCGCGTAGAAGAGCCGATCCCTTTGCTGCAAAGGACGTACGGCGTTTCTCGGACCTGCGGCGTACATACAGTACGCCTCGGTCCTGCGATACGGCGTG
>WQYX01000132.1 GCA_009781005.1 Polyangiaceae bacterium
CGTCCTACGCGAGCTCGACAAGCGCATGCGTGGTTCGGCGCGCGTGGCGGTCATCGTCCTTTCCGACGATCAAAAAGCAGAAGCAAAAAAGAAGTTTTCCACGCCTCTCGTCTTTTCCGTGCATGAAGCGAAAGGCCTCGAATACGAATCCGTCATTCTTTACGATATCGTCTCGACCGAGCGCAACGCATATCGCGAAATTGCTTCGGGAGTGTCGCAAGCAGATATCGACGCAGATGAGCTCGAATACGCACGCGCAAAGGACAAGAAAGACAAATCGCTCGAAATCTACAAATTCTTCGTCAACGCACTCTACGTGGCGATCACGCGTGCGGTCGAAACGGTCTACATCGTCGAGAGCGACGCCCATCATCCTTTGCTCGGCCTTTTGCCTATCCTTTTCTCGGAGGACGTCTCGGCGTTTACGGCCAAAACATCGTCGCTCGAAGATTGGCAAAAGGAAGCACGCAAACTCGAATTGCAGGGCAAGCAAGAGCAGGCGCAGGCCATTCGTCAGCAAATCCTGCGCACCATCCCGGTGCCGTGGCCCGTGCTCGACGACGCAGGCTTCACAGATACCTATGCGAAGGTTTTTGCACCGAACAGCGTGTTCAACAAAGCCAAGCAGCGCCTTTATGAATTTGCTGCCTTCCACGGATTGCTGTTGCTCGGGCACGCCATCGAAAAATATGCCAATTATCGTCCGCAACAATCTTTCGTGGTCACCGCAGAGTCGGTGGCCAAGCGCTTCTCTGCGGCGCACGGCAGCAAAGACATTCGCAAGATTCTCGACGAGATCGAACGCTACGGGCTGGAATACCGCAATCCGATGTCACTCACACCGCTCATGATGGCGGCATGGGAAGGCAATATCGAGCTCGTCACCGCGCTGGTCGACCGAGGCGCACGCATCGACGCCGTCGACACGCTGGGTCGAATGCCGCTTCATTTTGCTTTGCGGCTTTCTTTCCAAGCCCCTTACTTTGCCGAAAGAAAGCTCGGGGCACTCTATGAATTGTTGTGCCCCACAGGACTTGATTTGAAAGTGGACGGACGCCTCTTGCGGCTCGCGAGAAATCAAGGCGAATTCTTCGTCCTCAACGCCATGATAGCCATGATGCATACGCTTTACGCGGAGTCCGGTTCGCAGAGAAAAGGATTTAGCGCAACCTTCTTCAGCGAAAAGACTCTTGCCGCGTTCCCTCGCTCCGTCGTTGCAGAGTCGCGGCGACGTCGCATTTATTGGAATGGGGTCCTCGCACGCGCCGAAGTCGATTCCACGTATGTCCCGGCGCGCAAACTCTGGCGTCGCGAGCGCCACGGAAACTACGTACCGAGCGACCAAGCGCTCCTGCGAACGATCGATGATCAAGGCACGGAGACGTTCCGATCCATCCCGGAGATACTTCGCATCCCGCTCTTCGACGAGCACCACAATCATATGTGGATGGACTACCATATACACACGGCAGTTAGGGGCTTCACGGCAAACATGCGATGATACAAGCTGCTAGGCTCCGTACGCCCGTGCCGTCCGATCCCCCTAAATCACCGAACTCGCGACCAAAGCGTGCATTGTCTCTTTTTTTGCGCTGGACCAAACGTATCGCCATCGCGTGCGTCGTGGGCGCCGCCGCGGCCGCCGTCGGCGCCTATCTCCTGATTCGGCACTACGAAGCCGAACTGCCGAACGTGACCGAACTCGAACGCGGTTATCACCCGTCGCAGGTGACACGCGTCCTCGCGCGCGATGGATCGGTGCTCGCGGAACTCTTCACCGAACGGCGCACGCTCGTACGCATCGAAGATTTGCCACCGCAGGTGAAGCTGGCGGTGCTCGCGGCAGAAGATGCAAACTTCTACAATCACGAAGGCATCAACTATTTTGGTATTTTGCGCGCATTCATCGTGAATTTGCGCTCCGGGCGCACCCGCCAGGGCGGGTCGACCATTACCCAACAAGTCGTCAAAAATATTCTTCTCGATACTCAAGAAAGAACTTACAAGCGCAAGATGCGTGAGGCGCTGCTTGCACGCCGGCTCGAACAAGAGCTCTGTCCGTCGTGCGGAAATGACGAGGAAGGCAAGAGGCGTCGCAAAGACAAGATCCTCGAACTTTACCTAAATCACATCTATTTCGGCGGCGGCCGCTACGGAATCGAAGAAGCTGCAAAGTACAATTTTGGCAAATCGGCGCACGAGCTGACCGTTGCCGAGGCTGCCATGCTCGCGGGCATGCCGGCGGGCCCCGAGATCTTCTCGCCGAGGCACGACCTGAAGCGAGCGCTCGCCCGGCGAGCGTTCGTGCTCGGACAGATGCACGACAAGGGCTTTCTGAACGACGCGCAGTACGAAACGGCGAAAGACGAGCCCATACGCATTTCGCCAAATCAGGAGATCGAAAGCGAGCTCGCGCCGGAGGCCGTCACCATCGCGAAGAAGATGCTCTTCGAACTCGAGCCCGATCGCGCGCCGCACGGAGGATTCACGATCACGACGACAATCGATCTGCACATGCAGGCCGCCACGCGTAAAGCTTTGCGCGAAAACCTCGCCGCGTTCGACAAGCGGCACGGCCTCCACGCGCCGTTCAAGGCGCAAGCGCCGGCGCAGAAAGGCAAACGCGTAGCGCCGGCGCCGGCGGCCTTCGAAGGCACGCCGAGCTTCGAATCCCACAAAGTTTACGTGGGTGTCGTGACGGGCCACGATGACGTTGCCGGAACACTCGACGTGCGCGTCGGCACTGTGGCCGGCTCGGTGAAACTTGCAGACTACAGGCGATACAATCCAGAGAACCTTGCGCCAAGCCAGTTCGCCGAGGCTGGTGCGCGGTTGCGCGTGAGCCTGCTCGCACCCGTGCCGAAGGACAAGGACACCCACGACAGCGCCGCGTCCGTGGTCGCGAAGGTGCCGCTGCGCCTCGAACTCGGTCCCGAGTCGGCCGTCATCGTGCTCGACGTGCGAACGAGGCAGGTGCTCGCGCTGGCCGGAAGTTACGAGGGCGGCGCTGGCGGACTCGACCGCGCAACCCAGTCGCGGCGCCAGCCGGGATCGACGTTCAAGCCGATTGTCTACTCGTATGCGATCCACTCACGGCGCTACACCCCCGCAACGCTCATCGACGTTCAGCCAGCGACGTTCGCCGGTGGCTACAAGCCCGCAAACTACGAAGGTTACACCGGCAGAGATCCGCTGCGCCTGCGCGAGGTGCTCGCGAACTCCGTCAACATTGGCGCCGTACGCGTGCTCGCAGACGTGGGGCCTGCGAACGTCGTCGACTGGGCAGAAGCGCTCGGCATTCGCTCGACGCTCAAGCCCGATCTATCTCTCGCACTTGGCTCGTACGAAGTGCATCCAATGGAGCTTGCAGGCGCGTACGCCACGTTCGCGGCCGGCGGCGTCTACGAGGAGCCGCGCATCGTCACGCGCATCGTCGATCCGGATGGTCACGACGTCACGTTGAAGGAGCCGCCACCTCCAGGGCGCGTGCTCGAACCAGCCGAGGCGTACGTGATAACGAACATGCTCCAGAGCGTCATCGATCACGGAACGGGCACGCGTGCAAAGGTGCTTGCGCGGCCGATTGCCGGAAAAACGGGCACGAGCAACGAGTCGAAAGACACCTGGTTTTCAGGCTATTCGACGGAGATCGCGAGTGTGGTGTGGGTTGGCTACGATGACAACAAACCGCTTGGCTCGGGGGAGACGGGCGCGCAGACGGCGCTGCCTGCATGGATCAACGTGATGAAGGCTGCGCACGAAAACAGACCGCGCGCCGAGTTTCCGCGCCCGCCGGGCGTGGTCACCCTTGCCATCGACTCCAAGACCGGCAAGGCCGCGGTGACTGGATCCGAAGGCAGTATCGACGAAGTGTTCCTTGAAGGGACGGAGCCGAAAGAAGTCGACGACGAGGAAGGAGACGGTGGCCCGGCAAACGAGGAAGCCACCGCGCCGCCCGCACCTTCGCTGGACGCCGACGTCGCCGATCCACCAGGTTCGCTCGCGGCTCCTCCGGCCGGTGGAGGAGCCGCGTTGTGAACGGCTCGCTTAAAATGCGTGCGAACGCATTCGTCGTGATGATCGCGAGCGCGTTGGCGTTCGGTAGATCAGCCGCGGCAGCGCCATCGCCGAGTCCAACACCAAACGCGCCAACGCCGGCACCACGAACGAGCGCCTTCATCCATCTCGTGACCGAGATCGCAACCAATCTCGGACAAGTACCCGCGGGGGCGCTCGTCGTTGCGTCGCCGGTTCGAAGCGACGTGTATGCACCGCGGTCCGAGGAGCTCGCAGCACGGTTCGCAGCGCAGCTTGCCGGTCGTTTCAGCAGCGCGCGCGCGCATCCGCAATCTGCGTCGCTCGCCGTCGCACGAAGTGTCTCCGGGCGTGCACCCCTCATCTTCGTGCAGCTCGAGATCCAGCACGGGACACTCCGCGCGACCGGCGATCTCTACCCCGCAGTGTCGAACGGATGGGACCGGTTACGGGACCCGCGTCCTCCGCCGCGCGCGCATGCGTTCGCAAGCTCTCCGCTCGACGCCGAATTGCGCACGTTCCTCTCTCCGATCTTGCTCGAGCAAGCGAGCGTCCACAAAGCCAAGTACGAACAAGGCGATGTGCTCGCCATCGGCTGCGGCGATCTCGATGGTGACGGCGGCGCCGAACTCGTTGTCGTGAGCCGCGCGCGCGTGAGCATCGGGCGCGTGCGCGGCGAAAAATTCGTCGTAGAGAAGTCTGTACCGTGGCCAAATCTCGCCTCGCGAGTGCCGGTGCCCATGCGCGAGCCGATCGGCACGGTGCTCGTATCTCCGCGCGGACATCGAGGCGAGATCTTCATCGGCACGACCGATCGCAATGGGATCGTCGCCGATGCGGACCTCGTCACCCGACGCACGCTCACCGGATTGCCCGTTCCGGGGCTCGATGGCGATGCATGCATAATGCAGCTCCCTGAAGCAGGAGCATTCGAAGCTCGCGCGGTTGCATGTATGTTCCCAGCAAAGGAAGATCCCGCAACCATCGCAACTCTACCGAAGATCGATGCGGCATCGGCGTTCGCGCTCGTTGGTAAAAACGGAAGCGTCGCCGAGGTGTTCGTTGCTCGTGAACCGAACGGCACGCTCCACATCCGACAGACGTCACCGGGCGCGCCGAACGTCGAGGCCACGATGGACGACGCGGGTGCACAACTCGCTCTCGCCGATCTGGATCTCGATGGCGTTGCGGAGGTGATTACGACCGCCAACGGCGCAGGCGACGACGTCATCACGGTCTCGAGCCTCGAAAAGTCGGCGCTCGTTCCACGCCTGCGCATCCCAGCTCCAGAAGGAGTGCGCGCGCTCGGCGTGTGTCCTCCGGAGGAGCGAGGCGTACCCGCGCTCGTCGCCGTCGTCGGCAGCGAGGTCTGGCTTGTCCGCTGAACGATCGACATCGCTCGGCAGGCGGCCATTGCTCGTGGGAGCGCTCGCATCGGCGCTCGGCGCCTTCGTACCGCGTATCGCGGCCGCGCGCGGGCGCACCACGATCGGGGGACGAATCTCGCTCCGCGTGCCATGGCCCGTGAACCTCATCGATCCACATCGCCTCGATGACGGCTTCGCCGCGCTCTTCGGCGCCGCGCTCTTCGACACGCTCTTCGCGCGCGCGCAGGAGGGCAGCATCACGCCTTCACTCGCCGAGACGGACCCTGAGCCCGAAGGCATGAACCTGCGCGTGCGTCTCCGATCCGGAATACGCACGTCGAAGGGGCTTGCCTTCGAAGCTCGCGATGCAGCATCGGCCATTGCGCGCGCGCGCAGCCTTGGCGCACGCGCGTGGCTTGCGGACATCCCCACTCCGAAGGTCGACGGACCGTCCTTGCTCTTTGCATTTCGCGACGCAAATCGTCTTGTCCGAGCGCTCGCGTCGCCCATCCTCGCGATGGTGCCTGCAAACTACTCCACCGCGTCACCCGACGGCACCGGCCCCTTCGCGTTCACCACGCGCGGCGACGCGACGGTGCTCGTACGAAACGTGCGTTCTGCAAGCGGTCCGTCGTTCCTCGACGAGGTCGTCATCCGCGCCGCGCCCGATCTCGCCTCGTCGCTCCGCGCCTTCGAGAGCGGCACCGACGACATCGGTTGGCTCGGCTCTGGCTTGCACGAGCCGCGCGCAGGATCGCGCCCGTTCGACCTCGGTGCCGTTGGATGGGCTGTACTCTACACGGGTCGCGATGCGCTCTCGTGGGACGCACCCGGCGTCGCGCAGCGGCTCTGCAACGGCATCGCCCCGTCGCGGCTCTCGCATCTCGCGCTCGGCCCGAACTGGACAACGGAAACCGAACAGGGTTGGGGCGGCGCTCCCGCGGCGATCTTCGTTCGCGAAGACGCACCATGGCTGGTGGAGCTCGCGCGCGCCATCGCCGCCACGATCTCGCGCCCCTCGCACGAAGTCACGGCCAGGCCCGTGAACGCATCGGAGCTCGCGCAGCGGCGAACCTCGCGCAACTATGCGCTCGCACTCGACACGGTGCGGACCATCGCACCGGGAGCGCTCGGCGCGATGGTCTCGCTCGCGACGTCCGACGGCGCGGGACGCGCAGGCGATCTCGTCACGCACGCCCCCAAGCTCGGAGAAGTCCCCCCGCGGGCGACTACGCGGACACTTCGGTGTGGCATCGTCGGAGAGATCCGCGTTCAAGGCGGACGCGCACAGGACGTTTCACTCGCGGCCTCCGCCAACGTATCGGGATTCGATCTCGGAGCATCGTCGCGCCACCGCTTATGAAAAAACTATGTATGGTGCATCGTCGTGCGTCTTGCTCCCCGCCTCGCGCTCACGTTTGGCTTGCTCGCAGCCGTCTCCACGGCGGGCGTCGGCTTCGCGCTGCGCATGCGTCTCGCCGCAGAGGAAACGGAGCGCTTCCAGCACGAAGTCGACGGCGTATGCGCGCGTATCGTCGACGAGGTGCGGCGGCAGGGACAAGTCGATCAGACGCTCATGGGGGGCGCATGCCAAGGCGGCGAGCTCGTCGATCGTGTCGCCATCGCGATCGATCGCGGTGAGCTCGGTGAGCGTCGCACGGGGTTCTCTTCCATCGTCCAGGGAGAGCGAACGGCCTTCGATCTCGACGAGCTCCTGCTCGCCGTTGAAGGCGGAGACATCGTCGGCGCAAGCCCCACGACCTTGCTCGGGCTGCCTTCGCGCGACGTCGATCACCTGCTCGAGAGAGGCGCACGAGGCTTCGTTCTGCGAGCCGGTGCAAAGCCGTCCATTTTGTCGGTGTGCACGAAGCGTACGGACAGCGGCAAGGTCGTTGGACTCGCCGGCGCGCGTCACCTCGATGGATTGCTCGATCGACTCTCGAAGACGCTCGACGTGACGGTGGAACCGTCGGGTGCAGAGCGCCGTGCCTCGCGCAAAAACACCGCAGCGCCTTCCCCCCCGAGTCCCGACGCCGAGCGCACGCGTGCAACGTGCAAGCTCAATGACGACGCAGGCGCATCGGTTAGCTTCGACGTTCTCAAGTCGACGCGCGAGCTCGAAGACAATCTCCGCAACGTCGACAAGACCGTGGGGCTTGCCGCCACCGTCTCCGCACTCGTTGCATTCGTCGCCGCGATCTTTCTCGCGCGCAGCCTGAGCCGGCCGCTCGCCGTCCTCGCGCGCGAAGCTGGCAAGGTTGCTTCTGGCGAGGCGCGTCCGCTCGACGTCCGTGGGTCGGGCGAGGTCACCGAGCTTGCGACGGCGTTCGATCGGATGCTCCGAGATCTCTCCGTTACGCGCCGCAGACTTGCCGCTGCGAGCCGCGTTGCGGCTTGGCGCGAAGTCGCTCGGCGCGTCGCGCACGAAATCAAAAACCCTCTCGCGCCCATCCGCGCCGCTGTTGAAACACTGCGCCGTCTTCGCGCACGCGATGATCCGCGTTTCAATGACTACTTCGATGAAGCCACGCGCACCGTGCTCGACGAAGTGCATCGCATCGCGACGATCGTGACGGAGTTCACGCGCTTTGCGCGGCTGCCAGCGCCGAAACCGGAGGACGTCGACATCGAGGACGTCGTGCGTCACGTGGTGCAGATCCACAAGGCGGCTGCCGGCGAAACGATGCTCGACTTCGTTGCCCAGCGCCGCGCGCCGATCGTTCGCGCGGATCGCGATCAGATCATCCAAGTCTTGACGAACCTCGTTCAGAACGCGCTCGATGCTGCGAAGAGCGTTGCAGGTGGCGCCGTCACGATCATGACCGACACGGACGGCCACGACGTGACCATCTCCGTGACCGACAACGGTACGGGCATCGCGCCGGAAATCGCGGGCAGGCTCTTCGAGCCGTATGCGACGACGAAAGCAAACGGCACTGGACTCGGTCTAGCCATCGCACAGCGCATCGCGCTCGAACACAATGGAGAGCTCTCGTACGCCGGTCCGAGTGCGAACGGACGCGGATCGGTTTTCCGTTTGCTCCTGCCCATCGAGGGTCCGCCACCCGCAAGTGAAGTACCGCCGCCTGAGTCGATGCGCTTGTGACGTTGGAGAAGAGAGATTGAGCATGCCGAAAGAATGCACGCTGCCCGCCGAGCTCACGCTTCCAAGTGGCCAGATCGTGCGTCTGCGCGCAGCCGAGGGAGCGATGGCGCGTCGAGAGGACGAACATGATTCGTTGCTCGGCTCGGCGATCGCGCTGCTCGACGAGGGTGCGATCGCGATCATCGAGAAGAACACGGGCGAGGCGATCGCGCCCGACGCGCTCTCGCTCGCAGACTTCCACGTCATCGCCGCGGTGCTCGCGAAAGCAGGCGCTGTCGAGGAAAACGAAGTCGAGGTCGAATGCTTCAACTGCGCCGCGATGTTGCGCGCCCGCCCCTGCGAAGCTCTCGAGATCGCGCCGTGGGTCGATGGCGAGCTCGGCGATCCGGAACTCGACGCCACACTCCCGTTCGGCGTAGCGTTCGAGATCCCCGCGATCGCGTTAGATCGTTTCCGGACAGCAAAGACGGTGACGCTCGCCCAACGAACCGTAGGCGATGCGCGAGCACTCTTCGATGGCATCGACGGCGAACGGATGTCGGTGAGCGCCGATGTCGTTCACGCGCTGGGCATCGAAGCCCTGGGCCCCGTGCGCGATCGAGGGACCATCGCCAAGGCGCTTCGTACATGCCACGACGACGCTTTCGCGGCGATCATCGACATCTGGATCGACTCGCATTATCCGGCGCGTCTCGCTGCCATCGCGATGTGTGCAGTCTGCAATGCGAGAAATGACATCGACGCACCGTTCGATCGCGAGATGAACCCGACGTTCTTCGAAGGCTCGCTCTTGCCCGCACCTCGAGAGACAAGACGTGACGACGCCCATTTCCCGTCACTCGAAGCGTTCATGGATCGCGCGCACGCGATCGCCGAGCCTCTCTTTGCGAAGATCTCCGGCGACCCCATCGTTCTGATCGTGGAGGGAGACACGCCCGCGGTAGACGACGGCGGAAGTCCGCTCCTCGGCGCGTACGTGCCACCGCCGCCCGCACCGACCATCACCGTCTACTATCAGAGTTTCCGCTCCGAAAACGACATCGGAGACTTCGACTGGGACGAGACGCTCGTCGAAACGATCGAACACGAGCTCAAACATCACATCTACTTCCTTCAAGGCGCAGATCCGATGGACGACGAAGAGCATGCCCAGATCGAGGCCGACGTGCGGCGTGTGATTGGCTCACGCGAGGCGAACCGACGCGCGGCAGCAGCCTTCGGCCAAAGCATGTCCGACTTTCTTGAGCGGACGTGGATCCTCTGGATCATCGTGGCGGTGGCGTTCATGCTCGTATTCATGGCGCAACGCTGACCGCTTTCGATTTGACGCGATCTCATCGTTGGGGCCTGCGGTGCGGTCCTCAAAGCCTTCAAGGCTGTTCCGGTCCGCTCCTCGGCCCCGCCTCGACCTCGCGTCAACTTGAAAGCGGTC
>WQYX01000133.1 GCA_009781005.1 Polyangiaceae bacterium
CCACTACTACAAGCCGCGCGGCGACTCGAAGGAGGCCTGGGACAACATCGACATCACGGGCTTTGCCGGCATCCCGATGCAGATCAAGGTGAACTTCCTCTGCCAGGATTCAGCGCTCGCCGCACCGCTCGTCATCGACCTCGTACGCCTGCTCGACGTGGCGAAGACCGCGGGGGAACGCGGGATTCAGCGACAGCTCTCGCTCTTCTTCAAGTCGCCCTATTGCTCGGAGGGAGAGGTGCCGGTGCACGATCTCTTCAAGCAGGAGGCGCTCCTGCTCAAGTGGGTCCGCGAGCACGCGCGGCGCATCGCGGCGCCGCAGCCCGCGCCCGCGCCCGCGAACGGACGGCTCGCCGTGGCTGACGCGGGCAAATGAGCGGTCGGCTCGCGATTTTCGGTGGCGAGCCAGCTCTCTCCCGATCTGCTCATCGGATCTGGCCGATCCTCGGTGAGGACGCGCGACGCGCGACGGCGCGCGTGCTCGAGCGCGGCGTCCTCTCCGGAGCGTCCGCGCCAGAGTGCGTGGCTTTCGAGCGCGAGATGGCGGCGTTCGTGTCGGCGAAGCACGCGCTGCTCACGAGCTCCGGCACGAGCGCGCTTCACCTCGCGCTCGTCGCCGCTGGCGTGCGCGCGGGCGATCACGTCCTCGTGCCCGCCTACAGCTTCGTCGCCACGGCACTCGCGGTGATCCACGCAGGTGCGATCCCCATCTTCGTCGACGTCGACGAGACGACGGGGCTCCTTCATGCGGACGACGCGGCGCGCGCCCTGACGCCGCGGACGCGCGCGATCATGCCCGTCCACGTCCACGGCTGCGCGTTCGACGTCGGGCGCTTCGCCGATCTCTGCGAAGGTCGCCGCATCGCGCTCGTCGAGGACGCCGCGCAGGCTCACGGCGCGATGTGGCGAGGGCGACCCGTGGGCGCGCTCGGTCGCGCGGGAGGCTTCTCCCTGCAGTCGAGCAAGAACCTTGGGGCCGGCGAAGGAGGGGTGTTCGTCACGAATGACGACGCAGTCGCCGCCGAGGCGCTCCGTCGACGGAGCTTCGGCCAGCCGATCGATCGCGACTTCGACGCGGAGCGCCCCCTCGACGCTGCGCGGCACACGGCCTCCGAGTGTGTCGGCTGGATGTACCGCGGGACCGAGCTGACGGCGGCCATCGCGCGCGCCGGGCTCGCGCGTCTCGCCGAGCGAACAGAAGCCTGTCGCCAGAACGCCGCGCTCCTCTCGAGCGCGCTCGCCGAGTTACCCGGCGTCACGCCGCCGATCGTCCCTGACGGCGCGACCTCGGTGCATCACAAGTTCCGCGTCAAGCTCGATCCGAGCGCCGCGGGGCTCGACGTGCCGCCGCGCGTGCTCCGCGACGCGATGATGCACGCGCTCGCCGCCGAGGGGCTCGAGGTGGTGCTCTGGCAGACCGCGCCGCTCCCTGCGCAACCGGTCTTCCAGGCCTTCCAGGTTGGCGGCGGCAGCTCCTGGCCGTGGAGCACGGATGCCGCGACGGACTTCGCGGCGGCCTACGACGTGGCAGCCTTCCCGCGCACGCAGAGGCTCCTCGACGGATCGATCGTGCTCTTCTCGCAGTCATGCCCGCTCATCGCCCAGCCGCGTGACGTCGTCGAACGCTATGCGGAGATCTTCGGACGAGTGTGGAGAGCGCGCGGCGACGTCGTCGCGGCGGCACGATGACGAACGCGAGTCGCCGCGTTCTGCACGCAGCGCTCTTCGTCGTCGGCGTGATCCTCGTCGGATGGCTCGTCGAGCAAGCTGGCATCGACCGCGTGAGGACCATCCTCGCCGAGGCCGGCGGATGGCTGCCGCTCATCGTGATCCTCGAGCTCGGCATCGTCGCGAGCGACGTGCTGGCGGCGCGATGGCTCCTTGGCGGCGCGGCGCGTGCCGTCCGGAAGATGACGTGGACGCGCTCGACAGCGTTGGCGTACGCGATGACTGTCCTCTTGCCCGCCGGCAGAGCGGCAGGCGAGGCCGCGCGAGCAGCGGCGCTCTCGCGTGACGTCGGCTGGGCAACGGCAGCGACCACGACGTCTACGCTCCAGGCGGCGGTGTTGTTCGGCAACGCCGTGGCGTCGACGGCAGCGGCGCTCGCGGCAGCGACGGTGAGCCGCATGCTCGCGCTCCTGCTCGGGCTCAACGCCGCCTTGTGCGGAGGTCTGGGCGTGCTCGTCCTGACGCTCTCGCGATGGTCGCGCCTCGCGCGATGGCTACGCGCGCGAGTGGCGGTGCCGGGTGCGCCCGCCGTGCCGATCGAGCGAAGGGCCGTCGCGCGAGCGGCGCTCCTTTGTGTCGTCGGCCGCGTCATCCAGGCGACCCAGTACGGCGTCGCCTTGCATGCCGTTGGCGGATCTGCGGGCGCTCGGTCGGCCCTCGTGACGCAGGGAATTCACCTCATCGGCGCGACGGTCGGCGACGCCGTTCCAAATCAGATCGGCGCGACCGACGGAGCGTACCGCCTCTTCGCAGAGGCGCTCGGCCTCGCCGACGCGCCGGCGCGCTCTTTGTCGATCGCCCTGCTCGTCCGCATTGCGCAACTTGGATTGGCCAGCGCCGCCATCGCGATCGCGACGGCCGTCTCTCGTCAGAATCGTCAAGGGCTCGCTGAGCGACGGTGAAGTGGAGCGAGCCGTGCGAGCATCGCGTGGGTTTGCCCAATTTCAGTCGAGCGGCAATAGGTTCTTGAAGGGCTTTCGCGTCTTCCAGCGATACGCATGAAAATCGCGGCGATCCGTGGACAAAATGCGTCCTGAGCCGAGCGTTTCGGCGAGGATCACGAGCGATGCGTCAGCGAGATCCATCGGCAGATCTGCGTACTTCATGAGAAGTGCATCGACACGGTCGAGATGCGCGACGGTCAAGTCGAAGATCTGAAAAGCGTGTTCGTTCGCGCGTCGAAGAAACGATCTTTCCGCCTCGATCCCAAGTCGTGATGCAAGCAAGTGACATGTCTCGGTCATCACAGGCCACGTCGTCACGAGTGGCTCTCGGATCGTTTGCAGCGTCGAGACGGAAACAGCGTGAAAGAAGTCGTTCACGTTCGCGAGTGCAAGCCAGAACCCTGTGTCGACAAGGATCACTTCGACCGTTCCAATGATCGGCGAAGTTCGTCCTTGTACGACCTGGAGAGATCCTTCGCGCCCGATGCGCAACCGACAAATCCCGCAAGAGCGTCGTACGGCGTCTCCTGCTCTTCCGCAGTGCAATAGCGGTCGAGGGACTCTTTCACGATCTCGCTCAGACTCTTGCCCGTGCGCCGACGAACAGCAGCGATACGATAAGCGAGCGAAGCGTTGATGCGGGCATTGATGCGAGCGTCAGAATGCATGTCATACTGATCGTATGACAAGGTCCCAACTTGTCAAGGGCCATGCAGTCCCATCACAAGCGTGGCCTTCAAGTGCTCGTCGAGCGACGGTGAAGTGGAGCGAGCCGTGCGAGCATCGCGTCGTGCGTGCCTCGGCTCGAGGAGGCGAGGACGTCGCCGGAGAGGTGAGCCTCGACGCCGTCGGTCTGCGTGACGACACCGCCGGCCTCCTGGACGAGCAGCGTCCCAGCCGCGACGTCCCACGGAGCGAGCCCAGTCTCGAAGAACGCGTCGAAGCGGCCAGCCGCGACGTACGCGAGATCGAGTGCGGCCGCGCCCATCCGACGAATGCCCGCGACCTCGCGCATGACGTTGCCGAGGGCCTCGAGGTACTCTACGTGCCCGCCGCGCCCGCGGTGGGGAATGCCCGTTCCGACGATCATGCGTGAGGGCTCGAGCTCGCGCGACGTGGTCATGCGTTTGCCATCGACGAAGGCGCCGCCGCCGCGCACGGCGGAGAAGATCTCGCGGCGGGCCACGTCGACCACGACACCATGCGTGACGACGCCGTCGAGCTCGCGGGCGATCGACACGGCGAAGGTTGGGACGCCGCGGATGAAGTTCGTCGTCCCATCGAGCGGGTCGACGATGAAGCATGCCCTCACCGAGCCGCGCTTCCCCGATTCTTCCATCATGAAGCCGTGGTCGGAGAACGCACGGGAGAGATCCTCGCGTAGGATCTCCTCCGATCGGAGGTCGGCGCTCGAGACGAAATCGGCCGCCCCCTTCTCGTGGACCTCGAGGCGCTCGAGGCGGCTCGCGGCGTCGCGAAGCGCGTCAGCGGCCCGAAGCCCTGCGCGCGTCATCACCTCCATCAGATCCGAATCGGTGGACAGCATGGGTCCCGATGCCTATCACGTCTCCCGATGTGCCGCGTGCCTCTCATCTCGACGCTTCGGCCTCTTCGGCACGCGGTCTTCGTGAGTGCCCTGCTCGCGGCCTCCGCGGCTTCTACCAGCGCCCGAGCGGATCCGAGGTTTCATCCGAGCGACGTCCAGAGCGTGTTCTTCGTCGGCAAGAGCGATGACCGCAACGAGGTGCACTACGGCCTTCACCTCGACGGCGATTGCGTCCCCGTTGGTGAACAGCCGGTGTACGCGTACTGGCTTCAGGTCGAGAAGGGGAACGTGACCGAGGACCTCAACCTCCTCGACCGGAGCGTCTACGGCGTGAAGGGGCAATGGGTAACACAGCGGTCCGTCAAGGAGAGCAAGGTCCTCATGACGATCAAGGCTGCCCCCGACCGGCCAATCGCGATCGTGATCCACAAGCGTGACGGAAAGTGCATCGCGGATCCGATCGCGACGATCAACGGCGCACCGGCGCGGGTGGGCAGCGTCTTCGTGCACATTGCGGGTTGGCTCCGCGTCGACTGGATCGAGATCAGGGGAGCGGCAGGCGGAAAGCCCGTGGTCGAGCGCGTGAAACACTGACTCATCGAGTGAAGCACTGACTCATAACGTGATCTCAACCACCATCGCGTAGTCCTTGAGAGGAACGGTGACGGAATTCGTGTGCGTCAAGGTGCTGATGGGGGTGGTTCCCGAAGTGATGTCATACACGTTGACGTTTGCAGCGGAGGCCCCCAAATTGACCGTCACATTCGTCGGATTGACCGCAATGGGGGCTCCCGTGGCCACATTCCAATTCGAAACATTGTTCCAGAGGACGAGCTCGAATTGACCATTCGATTTTTGCAGCAGCAGCGAGGTTGCCGTAGAGGGCATGCCGCTCAGCGTGTAGGAGAGATCTCCAGGGGCAAATGTCCTCGCACTCGCAGCGGTGTCCGAGATTGGCCCCGCTAGGTTGTGCATGTAGGTTGCTGCAGGCAGCGGCGCTCCCGGAGCGGAAAAGAGATTCCAGCCCGAGTCTCCGCTCCACGGGTAAAACGTGTAGATGGCAGCGAGTTGATAGCCCTCGGCATAGGCATTGAGAAGACCGGTAACGATATTTTTGCCGGCTGTGGTTTGATCGACCAATAGCCCATTCCGGCTGGGAGTTCCTACCTGATAACCAAATTCAGTGATGACCTTCGGCAGGGCATTCGCTTGGGCCTGGGGGTAGCCGGAGTATCCGTTCCAGGTCGTCACGTAGTCGCTATTGAATATCCGTTGAATGTAATCGGTCCCGTTGGCAATCGTCTGTGCGCTCCCCTGGTAAATCGTGTAGATATGTTCACATTGATAATCGGCAAATACGGTTCCCGCCGGAAATATCACGCCTGCCGGAGCGGGGCTTGGAATCGTCAAATATTGCAAACCGACATTGTTCTGTTCGGCGCCGACGAGTGTCGCGCCATAGACGGGATAATTGCGAAGAACCGGGTCGGCCTTCACGGCAGCGTAAAAGTCGCGCTGCCATGAAGCAACGGGCGCAAACGTACAGCCAGACTTGCAAGAGCTACCGCTGGATGTCTGCCCCTGGTAGGTGATTGGGAAATTGATGGGTTCATTGAGCCCTTCGATGGCCCCAAGCACTCCCTGGTTCGCCATGGTCTTCAATTCGCTGATCGTCGTGGGAATATCGACCGTCGTCCCAGATGTGTACCAAGGCAGAGCGACGAATGTGAGACCTTGAGACGCGATCGCTTGAAAAGCCCCGCGTGACGCATCCCCAGTTCCATCTCGCCATTGCTTGATGCCTGCATATTGAATATCGGCAGCCAATTTGGTCGTGTTGTTATAGGATCCAGCGTGGCCCGCGGTTCCCCAGATATGTTGAAAATCTGCTGCCCTCGACGCGTTCGTTTGGTTGGGGCTGGGGCTAGGGTTGGGGCTGGGGGCGCCAACTTGAATCTGTTGCGATAACGTATTGTTGTTTTCGTTCGATTCGGCGATTTTATTCTGGTCGTCGGCCAATACAGAAATGGTGTGCGTACCGGCGCCGATCGTGTAAGGGCCGCTGCCATAGGCTCCGTTTCCATTGTCACTGGATGTTATCGTCAGCGACTGATTGGACGCCAAAGAGGTGGTGATCCCTCCCCAGGCGGCGTTTTTCCCATCCACCGAGAATTCTACACCAACCCACGTATTGGTGGGGGTTGCGGCGCTGCCTTGGTTGTACACCGTGCACGCGAATATTCCAGAAGAAGCGTTGTAGGATAACGAAGTGACAACGAGGTCGGGCAGGGAATTGGCACCGGAATGAATGGGGTCCGTCGACATGCTGGAGGGATCGTCTTCGTTCGAGGATGCATTCGAGCCCGAACATGCAACCGCCGACGCCAGAACCAACGAAACCATCGGAAAGGCGAGCCCGATGGTTCTACGAATGCCAGTCGACGGTTCTCTGGAAGTTTGGTTCATGGCTCATCTCCAATCGATGATGTTGTAAATGGGAATCGAGCTTCGCGAATAGGCTCCATCGATTCCTTCGCATCGTTGCGCATCATCGGACATATCGTCAAGTTACGATAAGTTTAGTCGCACACGTTTCCAATCATGCTGCAACGATCTGCATGTACGAAATTCATAATTATCATATCGCTAGAATAGATTCGATATCCATGGGGGCGCGATGGGTCGGCCACCCGCGCGATTTCAGGCGCACGCGCAGGCGCGCATCGATGTTGCCCGGCCGAGCGCGTCGTGGATGCGATCGGCGGCGCGCACCGCCATGCTCATGATGGTGAGCTGGGGATTGACGCCGAGCGGCCCCGGCACGGTGCTGCCGTCGGCGATGTAGAGGCGCCGCACGTCGTGCGTTTGGTGATCGAGGCCGACGACGCTGCTGCGCGGATCTTTCCCCATGCGGCAGGTGCCGAGCGGATGGTAGCTGACGAGAGAGTAGTCCGCGGCTTTCGGGAGCATCGCGCGGAACTCGCCGATCTGGTGCGGCTCGACGATCGGCATCGACGCGAGCGTCGGGTAGAGACGCGTGGCTCCGGCGGTGAGGAGCATCTCCATGCAGTGCACCATCCCGGACTGCAAGCGCGCCCGATCCTCGGAGGTCACGTGGTAGGTGATGAGCGGACGGCCGCCGATATCGCGCCAGACGCGGCCGTTCGCCGAGTGGTCGCGAATGAGGAGCCCCAGCCCCGCGAGGCGTGGCAACGACTCGAGTACGTCCATGAGCGGCTTGCCGGTGAGCGGGAACAGGCTCGCCGCCACGTTGGTGTCGGGTTGCGCCGTGAGAATGAGCTCTCCGGCGCGCAAGAACTCATCGCAACCGTAGCCTTGTGGGGTGAAGTGATGACCGTTGATCTCTTCTTCCATCAAACCGAGCACGCCGACGCTTGGATGTATCGACAGATTGCGACCGACCTGGCTGCTCGTGTTGCAGATCCCTTGGTCCAAAAGGAGCAGCGGCGTTGCCAACGTGCCGGCCGCAAGCACGACGGCCTCGGCGCGCACGCGAATGCGCTGGCCGCTGCGGGCCACGACGCTGACGCCGGTGGCGCGGTCACCCGCGAGGGTGATCTCGTCGACGATCGCCTCGCTGAGCAGCATGGCTCCACTCTCGAGCGCATTCGGGATCGCAGACAGGTTGGTGCTGCGCCGCGCATCCGACGGGCAGCCGAAATGGCAAAAGCCGGTGCCGGTGCAGCCACGGGCGTTACGGCGGATAGGGAAGTGGTGCCAACCGAGCGCGTCGCAACCACGCGCCATGACGTCGCGGATCGGTCCGACCTCACGCTGGAGGGACGGCGCCACGTCGAGCACGTTCTCGACGCGTGCGAAATAGTCGGCCATGTTCTCGGGTGACAGCTCCGTGGTGCCAAGCTTCTCGCACCAGTCGTCGAGGATCCATGACGGCGTGTGAAAACAGGTGCCGCCGTTCACCGCCGTCGAGCCGCCTACCAGCTCGCCGCTGAAGATCGGAATGACGGCGTTCCCGATCGCGAAGCTCGATCGCAAAAACCGCCTGTGCGCTTCGACGGAGCTACCGTCGAAGGCGTCGCGACGTAGGTGTTCACCCTTCTCGATGAAGACGACGGCGTAACCGCGCTTGGCAAGCTCGCGCCCGACGAAGGCGCCGCCGGCGCCGGTGCCGACGACGACCACGTCGCACTCGATGTCGCCGTCCGACCAGGTGCTGGCGCGGTGGATTTGATTGAGCCAGCGCGGTCTGTCGAGCAGGGGCCGCTCGGGGCGAAGGCGCCCGCCCATGGCCGCGTGCATCTCAGGCGTGTCGAAGTGTAGGAGCTTGTAGAGGAGCGCCACGAGGGACAGCGGTACGCGTCCGCCAGCGCTCGACTGCCAGCGCTCGACGACGCGGGTGCGGCGGGCGTCATCGAGCGCATGAAAATGCCGACCGGTCTGCGCGAAACTCGCGACGTCGATCGCGTCGTGCAGCCAGCGCCACGCCGGCACCAGCGACGGCGCCGTCTCACGGAGCACGATCTCGGCGCGCGCGATGAGCGCCGCGTCAGGCGCGGGGAGGCGCTCGGTGCCGGGGATCAGGGTGCGCGCGAGCGCAAGAGCGTTACGGTGATGCCTCAGCACGATAAATCCAAGCTATCTCGAGAAGAATTTGCGAACGGTGGCGACGCGTCGGCGCATGAGGATCGGCAACTGCCACACCTTCTTCAAACGTATGAGCTGCGCGTCGATGAGCAGCCCGCTGATCCTCGCCATATCGGCGTCGAACGGCATCCAGAACGACTCCGGGTGACGCGAGCGATCGACGACGATGGTGCGCGGCCGCGTGAAAGTGAGCAGCGACTCGGGGCCGTTGGCGACCGAGTAGCCGGTGTCACGCGTGCCGCTCCACGGGAGCGACGAACATGCGCCGGTGAAGGCGTGGTTGTTGATGTCGACGACGCCGACGTCGAGCTGATGGGCGAGGCGCTTTGCGCGCTCGATGTCACGCGTCCAGATCGATGCGCCGAGGCCGTAGCGTCCGCGATTGACGACACGCACCGCTTCGGCGGCGCTCGCAACGCGCACGACGGCGAGCACGGGGCCGAACGTCTCGTCGCGCACCACGCTCATCGATTCGCTGCATTCATCGAGCAGCGTCGGCGGATAGCACAAGCCGCGACCGGCCGGCCCGCCGCCGCACACGAGCTTTGCTCCTGCGGCAACGGCCTCATCGACGTGACGCTGCACGATCTCGAGCTGGCCCGGGTGGGCTATGGGTGAGAGCTCGGCGTACTCGCCCGGACCAACGCGCAGCCGACGCCACGCATCCGCCATGAGCGACACGAAGGGATCTGCGATCGCGTCCTCGACGAGCGCGATCTCGATCGCGCCACACGCCTGACCGGCGTTGCTCAAGGCCCAGTGGGTGATGCCTGCTGCGGTTCGCTCGAGATCGCAATCGCCAAGCACGATGGCCGCGTCTTTTCCGCCCATCTCGACGCTCGCGGGGATGCCGTGCTCGGCGCAGCGCACCCGCACCTTGTGACCTGTTGCTGTCGACCCCGTGAATACGCACGCGTCGATGCCG
>WQYX01000134.1 GCA_009781005.1 Polyangiaceae bacterium
GCTGTTCACTCCGCTTCGCTCCGTCGCTCTCACTGTACTCCGTCCACTTCGTGGACTCCGTACAGTTCGAGTCCGGTCGCATCCCATGCCCCGCCTCGACCTCGCGTCAACTTGAAAGCGGTCCAAGCTAGGTCTGCTCGCGGCGACGGATAGACACGCCCTAAGATAAGGCTCGATGAAGCCGTCACTGCTGCCCGGGCCTCTCGCGAATCTGCGCGACGCGTGGATGGCGATCGTTCGTCCTCCGCAGAAGCGAGCGGAGATCGCGCTCGTCTGTCTCGCGATCATGATCGCGCTGCTCGTCGCGCGCACGGGGACGATGGCGTGGCGGCTTCTCGCGTTCGTCCTCTTGCTCCTCTCGGTTGCCACCGTCTTCGCGCTGCGCCTTCGCGAGGCACACGTTTTCCGTGATCCCGTTCGCACGATCCTTCGCGTGGCAGGGCGGGCCGACCGAGAGGCCGCGGACCGAGCGATACGCGCGCTATCGCTCCTTACGCCGGCCAACGTGCAAGGTGCGTCAGCGGAACTCGGCGAGCTGCACGTCCGGCGAACGCTCGCGGCGCTGCCCAAGGATGGCGTATCGCGCGAAGCCTTGCGCGTCAGCCGCATCTTCGCAGTCGCGGCTCTCTTCCTCGCAACCGCGAGCGCCGCGTCGTGCGCGAGCAGGCCGTGGGCTGCGGTCGAAGGGTTCGACGTTCTCATCTCGCGCGGGGGCGTGGCGCCGTTCGGCATGGCGTGGCTCGTGGAGCCCGAGATCATCGCGCGCCCCCCAGACTATCTGCACGAAGCGGAGCGCACGGTCATCCCTTACGACGAGATGCTCTTGCCGCGAGGCACGCTGATCACGATGCGCGGTCGCCCCGTGCACGTGGGTCGCCTGCTGCTGCTCACCGATGGCGACGTGGAGGTGCCGTTCGTCGACGATGGCTCGGGACACGTCGTCGCGCGTTGGCCTCTTGCCGAGTCGGCGAAGCTCCGCGTCATTGCGCGCTTCGGTGACGTCATCATTCCGGAGCCCGACGTCACGAACATCGAGTCGCTCGCCGATCGTCCGCCAACGGTGATCCTCGAAGGTGCTCCGAGGCGCATCGTGCTCGGTGCAGACAAGGCCGCTGGCAGCGCGGAGCAGGCCGACGAGATCCCGATCCACTACGACGTCACCGATGACCACGGCCTCCGCGAAGTGCATCTCGTGCTCCGCGCCGGTCCGCGCGAAGAGCGGCGCGTGCTCGCGAGCCTCGACGGCGAGGTGAAGGCCGATCGCGGCGGCTACACGCTTCGAACGACGGATCCGTTCATCAAGAAGAGCCACGCGCCGATCGAGATCCGCGTCGAGGCAAAGGACAACGATCCCATCACGGGGCCCAAGTGGGGCGTGAGCGAAGCCATCACGGTGGTTCCGCCCGACGTGGGCGAGCCGGAGGCTCGCCGTCTCGATGCTCTTCGCGCGGTGCGAGGTGCGCTCGTCGATGCGCTCGCTTTTCGCGTGTCTCATGCGGTGCCGCAAGGCACGAAGGAGCGCCGTGCATTTTTGGACCAGGAAGCGCGCGTGTTCGACGAAAATAGCGAGCTCCTCGAGAGCACGCTTACGGCGTCGCACGCTGGTACGCGCGTGTCGGGCCGCGTTGCCGCCATGCTTCGCGGCAAGATGCGCAAGCTCAAAGAAGCCGTCACGAATCAGGCGCGCTCTCCGAGCACGTCGGCGCATGCGGCGGTCGTCAAGGCAACCGAGCGCGTCGTGCTCGTCGTCGACGCCGTGATTCAAGGCACGGGTCTCAAAGACACGCATGATGTCGCCAAGGAGCTCGCGGTCGCTGCGGACGATCTTGCTCTCGGCGCCACCACTGCGCACAAACCAGAGGAGAGGTCGCGCGGACAGGAGCGGATGGATGCGGCGATCCTGGTTCTCGGAGGAGGCGGCCGATCGATGAAACGCCTGGGCTCCCTCGGGCGCGATCTCGGCGAGATCGTCGACATGGATCTTCTTCGTGTGAGCCATGCAAAGGAGGATTTCTTCCACGCCGCGCTCGCGGCACAAGATCTCGCCGCGCGTCTCCGCCAGCCAGATCCGTCCTTCGGTTCTCGCGGCGGCCGGCCCTCCCATGCGGGTGGCGAATCGGGCGGCTCGCGCGGCAGCTCCGGCGCGCAGGCCGACGGCGAGAGCAGCGACGTCGAGCAAGCTTTCAACGAGGCGGCCGAGGAGCTCGACAAGCTCGCGGCCGAACACGCGGGCCAGATGGGCAGAGTGGAGCAGGCGCTCGCTGGCGCCGCGAACGAGGAGGACGTGAAGGCCTTGCGCGAGGAGGCGAAGAAGCATGCTCAGAAGGTTCGCGACGCCGCGCGTGCGCTGCCGTCGGTCGGGGGCGGAAGCAACTCGTGGACGAGCAAGGGTGCCGCTGCGCGCGAACATGCGGAGCAGATGGCGCGCGCGCTCGAGCAAGGACACGCGTCCGACGCCGTCGAGAGCGGACGGAGCGCGATGAGCGCACTCGAGGAAGCCAAGCGCGCCGCTGCCGCCGATCGCTGGGGGCGCAGCGATGCGAATCCGGAAAAAACCGTGGAAGATGCACGTAAATCACTCGAGGGTGAGGTCCGATGGGCGGAGGACAAACTCTCCGCCATGCGCAAGCAGGCGGCCGGGCGAGCAGCGCCCGAGCTCCGCGAGCGCGGCGACGACGAAGGCAAGCTCGCGGATCGCGCACGCGATCTGTCGCGTCGCGGGCGCGATTCGCTTCCTCAAGCTTCGCTCGAGGCTCTCGAAGGAGCCGAGCAGGCCGCGCGCGAGGCGGCGAATGCGCTCAAACAAGGCGACGCCGACAACGGCCTTTCGCGCCAGCGCGAGGCGCAGCAAAAGCTCGATATGGCGCGCGACGCGCTCGGCGACAGCGATCAAAACAGCGGTGACGTCGACAGCGAAGGCTTCTCGCGCGCCCATGCCGACATTCCGAAGGCCGATCAGCACAAGGGACCGGAGGACTTCCGAAAGCGCGTGATCAAAGGCCTCGGTCAACCGAGCAGCGGCCGCCTGAAGGACGCCGTGAAACGCTACGCAGAGGGATTGCTCCGATGATGAAGTCGCTGCGTGTTGCTTTCTTCGTCGGCGTCGCGCTCGTGGCGCTCTTCGGTCCTCGGCGCGCAGGGGCACAAAGCGACGCCTCGCTCCGTCGCTGGCCCTCCGTCTCGTTTCGCGACGCGGTTTCACGCGCGAACGAGCTCATCGTGGCAATGGAGTACGACGCGGCGCGCGCGGAGCTCGAAAAGGCCGATCCGAACGATCCTGCCGTTGTCCTCGCGAAGGCGCGGCTCGCGCTCCACGAAGAGAACTGCGACCTCGCGGTCACGTTGCTCGGCCGAGCCGAGCCCGTGCAGGATGACGAAACGAGACTCCTTGCCGAAGTTGCCCGCGGATGCGCACGCGTCACGGCCGCGACCATCTCCGAGACCGATGAAGTCAACGGCATCGTTCTTCGTTATCAGGACGAGGCCGACCGCGCGTTGGGACCGCTCATCACCGACACGGTTCTCAAAGCACGCGCGTCGATCAGCCAAGATCTCGGTGTCGAATGGCAGAAACCGACGCGCGTGACCATCGTGCGCGATCTGTTTTCGCTGAGCGCGATGACGGGGCTACCGTACGCGTCCGCGCAGACCACGGGCACCGTGGCAGTTGCAAAGTGGGGGCGGGTCACGATTCTTTCGCCGCGCGCAAGCGCTCACGGTTTCGCGTTGAGGGACACGTTGGCTCACGAGCTCACGCACCTGGCGATCTCGATGCAGTCGCGAGATCGCGCTCCGCTTTGGTTGCACGAAGGCATCGCGCGTCGGCAAGAGGCGCGCTGGCGTGAGCCGGGACCCTTCGACGACAAGCCGAGCGTCGAGAGCGTGGTTCTCCGCGGAATGGAGTTGAAGCTCGATCTGCCGCTCGACAAGCTCGGACCTTCGATCGCGATGCTCCCGAGCGCAAAGGCAGCCATGGTGGCTTTCGCCGAGGTCACGAGCTTCGTGCGCATGCTCGTCGATTCCTCACCCCCGGGCACTCTCGCAAAGCTTCTCGTTGCCTTGCGTGACGCGAAGACCGCCGATGATGCCCTTCGTCGAGTGAGCGGCGAAACGCTCGCGCAGTGGGACGCGAAGTGGCGCGCGCAACTCGCAAAGCGGCCCCGCGAAGCTCTCTCTCCTTTGCTCGGGTTCGGCGGCGAGCCGCCGGGATCGGCCGACGCGCGCGAGCGAGCGCGGCTCGCCGAGTTGCTCTTCGGTCGCGGGCACCCGGGCGAGGCGCTCACGCAACTCGACAAGGTGCAGCCCGATCTCCTCGCCGATCCAAGCCTGCGCCATCTTCGCGCGCGCGTCCTCGAACGCGCGAACGCCAAGAAGCAGGCCGAGGCACTGCTCGAAGATCCGAAGCAGTGGATCGCGAGTTTCGGGCCGTGCTGGGCAGTGCGCGGAAGGCTTGCGCGTGAGGCAGGGGACGAGGACAAAGCAACGGCATCGTTCGAAGAGGCCGTGGCCTACGATCCGCTTGGTTTCGAGAGCGCGTGCGAGAGGGCACCAGGGGACGAGGTGGCTCAAAACACACGCAGTGATTTTGGTGGTGCTTTGTGCGATGCAGCGCGAGCGCGCAACGAACCCGATATAGGTCAAGATTGATGTTTCATCGGGCAACGTACCCCACGATTGACCTAATCTGTGGGCCCGGCATACTTCTCAAGGGTTGAATCTGCCGAGAGAGAACCGTCAGGAGAGCGGATTGATCACGTACGCCACCGCACAGATCCTCCGCGTTCTGCCGCGGACGCAAATGACTCGCGCCATGGGGCGCCTTGCAGAGTATGCCTGGCCCGATCCCGTTGGCAGGGCCGTCGTCAGCATTTATTGTCGCGTCTACGATGTCGCACTCGACGAGTGTCGCCAGCGCAGAGGCTTCGCGAGCTTCGACGAATTCTTCACGCGGCAGTTGCGCGACGGCGCGCGCACGCTGCCGGACGATCCGCGCGTCGTCGTGAGCCCCGCGGACGGTCGCATCGATTCTCTCGGCCTCGTGGATGGCCGGGCCTTCACGGTCAAGGGAAGGCCGTACGATGTCGACGAGCTCCTAGGTGATCCGGTCGAAGCCAAACGCTATGCGGGCGGCGCGGGCTGCGTCGTTTACCTTTCTCCGCGCGACTACCACCGGGTGCACTCGCCCGTGACCGGCAAGATCGTCGCTGTTCGTTCGATGCCCGGCGACTATTACCCGGTCAACACCATTGGCGTCCGGCACGTGCCAAATCTCTTCGTTCGCAACCGCCGGGTTGCCATCATGATCGATACGCCGGAGAGCTCCGGACTCGGTCGCGTGACGGTGGTGATGGTTGCGGCAATGGTCGTCGGTCGGATCACGGTCGCGGGGATCGACGCGCGCGACGTCCCCGTCGGCAACCACACGTTCAGCCCGCATCGCGAGGTTCTACGTGGAGACGAAATCGGCGTCTTCCACCTCGGCTCGACTGCGGTTGTCTTCTTTGAACCTCACGCAAAGCTTGCCTGGCTCGCTCCCGAGGGACCGATTCGCTTCGGAGATCCGCTCGGTGTTCGTGGCGATGGAGGGGCTGGATGAGCGACCGACCCCCGAAGCTTTCGACGCCGCCGCCGCTGCTCGGCGAAGACATGATCGACGACGAGCCGATGATCGTTCCGTTGCCGCCACGGCCCGCCGTTTCGGGACCGAAGAAGGACATTCCAACGCTCTCCGTGCCCCGACCGTCGCAGCCTGAACTGACCGCGACGACGCGCAAGAGGACCAGCTCTCCCTCGTTGTCGGCGTCTGCCGTCGAGCGCGCGGATCCCGTGATGGCGCCACTCAAACCGATGCCCATCATCACCGTGGGACCGATGGTTGTACCTAACGAGCGTTCTTCGGCAGAGGCGCACGAAAGCACGGCCCAGCAAGACGCGCTGCGTCCTGCCTCGGGCATCGATGTCACGCATGACGAGGGTTGGACGCCCTACGCGCCACCGGTCGTCGAAGCCGTAGCGGACGCAAAACCTCCAACGCCAGCGCCGAAGCCCGCCCCGCGTCCGTCGCAAGCATCGCAAGACGACATCCCGATCGACGTCGAAACCGAAGAGGAGATCTCGATCGATGACTCCGAACGAATCACCGATCCGAATGACATTCACGAGGTCGTCGTCGAAGAGCTCGTCAGCGTCGAGGAGGTCGCGGAGCCTCCGCCAAAGCCGCCGCCGGTCGGGCCACCCTCCAACAGGGCGATGGCGGCGGTCGTGCCTCCCGTCAGCGTGAGCGCAACTCCGCCAGCGATACCAGCGCCGCCGGCAGTAGCGTCCGCGGCACCTTCATCACCCCCGCTCGCAGTTGCGCCGCCTGCACAGGAGCCTGACCGCGTTCCTCGCGTTCCGCTTCCAAGTAGCAGTACGGTTTCAACGCCTCCGGCCGGCACGCCGGGGGCGTTCGCGGCGTCCGCTGGCACGTCCGGCACGTCGCTGTTCATGCCGTCCGGGGGCACGCTGGCGATTGCGCCGCCGCCCATGAGTGAAGCTGCGGCGAACCGCAACAAGAAGATCCGCCCCTGGTGGGAGGATCTCTTCAACGACGACTTCATCCGCACAATGGCGAAGATCACGGATCAAGCCATCCTCCGTGAGGTCGACTTCATCGAAGAGAGTCTTGGATGCGAAGCCGGCGCAACGATTCTCGATCTCGCGTGCGGTACCGGCCGGCACGCCGTGGAGCTGGCGGCGCGTGGCTATCAAGTCGTCGGCTTCGACTTGAGTCTTGCCATGCTTGCGCGTGCCTCTGACGAAGCGCAGGAGCGCAAGCAAAAGATCAATTTCGTGCAAGGTGACATGCGCGAGATATCTTTTGATGAGGCATTCGACGGAATCTATACGTGGAATACGAGCTTTGGATACTTCGACGAAGAGAAGAACAACGCCGTCATTGCCAAAGTTCATAAGGCGCTGAAAAAGGGCGGTCAGTTTTTGCTGGACGTCGTCAATCGCGACTACGTCATCCGGCAGACTCCTTCCACCGCATGGTTCGAGGGAGACGGCTGCATCTGCATGGACGAGATGCAGATTGATTTCATTACCAGCCGCATGAAAATCAAACGCACGCTGATGATGGAAGATGCGCGCGCGCGCGAGATTGAATATTCGATTCGCATCTATTCCTTGCACGAGCTCGGCAAGATGCTCCACGACAACGGCTTCCGCGTTGCCGAAGTGAGCGGCAGCGTGAATACGCCGGGGGTCTTTTTCGGTTGCGAGGCGCCCCGTACCCTCATTTTGGCCGAGAAGCGTTAATTTCGTTCTCATCCGGAAACGTCGCGAGCGACGCAAAGCTAGGAAGGCCGAGCGAGGAATACTCGGAGTATTTTGAGCGAGGCCGACCGACGATTTGCGTCGCTCGCGACGTTTCCGGGTGAGAACTAGTCAGGTGCAGTGGCCAGCTTGTACCCAAAGCCATAAACCGTAAGAATGTGCACTGGCTTGTCGGGGTGTTTTTCGATTTTCTTGCGAAGCTTCACAATGAAGTTGTCCACCGTGCGGTTGGTGGGCACGGCCTCCAGCCCCCAGATTTTCTGGAGGATCTCGTCGCGGCTCACGGGCTGCCCTGCGCGCTCCACGAGCAGGCGCAAGAGCTCCACCTCGTAATACGAGAGCGCGTGTTCGGCAGTGCCTACTTTGAGTGTGTGCGTGGAAAAACTTACTTTTGCATTGCCAATATCCACGAGCTCGGGCGCGGCGCCAAGCCTCGCGGCGCGCCGGAGAATGGCGCGCATGCGGGCAATGAGCTCGTTTACGCTGAAGGGTTTGGTCACGTAATCATCGGCGCCTGCATCGAGACCGCGAATCTTGTCTGTCTCTTGGGAGCGCGCCGTTAGCATAATAATGGGCATAAATGGACTCATGCGCCGGAGCTCTTCGCAAACCGCGTAGCCATTGATGTCCGGCAGCATCAAATCAAGAATCACGGCATCCGGGTTTTCGGCCCGCGCGAGCGTAATACCATCTCTGCCTTTGCCTGCCGAGATCACGCCGAAGCCTTCGAACTCCAGCGCGTCACGCAACCCCATCACAATGTGCGGCTCGTCTTCAATGATGAGGACTGTCTTTTTTGGTCCCGCCATCTCGTGATGCCTTCCTGAGCTTTTCCGACGCGATGATGGCGCGGATTGAGATGCAGGACCAGAGGGAAACATACAAAAACAGCAAGGCCCGAGCCGTCAGGAGCTCGGGCCTTGTCGTGTGGGCAGCGCTTGGGGCACCACTGTCACATCATGGATGCGTCACTGGCTCGTGGTGCCGGCCTCATCTGTGAATTGCTGGATGCACTGCAAGAAAAACCTTGCACCCGCAACGTTGCCGCTGCCAGCCGAGAAGAGCAGCGCCTGCGCGCAACGACCCGCTGGTGTCCCCGTGGAGGAATTCTCCACGTAGCACCAGTCGATGTTCGTGTCGGTCTTGCAGGTATCGCCCGGTGGAACGGCACTCTGCGGGATCACACAAACGGAAGACGGTGAGATATCGAAGCCATCCGCATTCTGCTGATCAATGAACGTGGAGAGAATTTCCGACGCCGGCGGTTCGAGCTGGTACTTGTCGCATGTTTCGTTTTGGGCGAGCTGCGCAAGAACGAGGCACGGAACATTATTCGTTTCATCGCGCGTGAGCTGCCGCGGCAAGCACTGCTGCGTGAGCGCGTTCTTGAGGCGGGTGACAATTGCCGCGACAGCTGGATTGTAGCCGTAGTCCGAGCGGGTATTGTCGGTGAGCTGTATCGGGCAGAGCGAGGCAATGATACCTTGATTGCCAAGCGCTTTGACAACCTGGAACTGGCGGATGGTTGGGTAAGCCTTCGCCTTGGTCTGCACGCCCTGAGCCGAACAGAGTGGCGGAATCACAGGCGGAGACAAAGTCGAGGAGCAGTCACATGATAATGAACTGGTATCCGCACACGGGTTTGGCGTCGTGGCTGGGAGATCGAACGTGCATGCATACTGTAGGTCGGTGCCAGCCGTATCGTAATCACGCCCAACCACTGGATCCGGGCCATTCTCACCAAACGTCGTTGACGCGCTCGGCCCCGGAATGCCTTGTCCACGCGGCGTGGTGGATTGGATCATGTACGGCGAGATGCCGTCGTAATTGAAGTTTGCCGGATTCGCGCCAAGGATCTGCGTCCAGTCGCTGGGAGTGATAGCGCTTGCATCGGGGTTGTCCGGCGTGAAGTGGAGCAACTTGTTCGGAACACCGCCAATGACTGCGAAGAAGATGAGATCTGCAGTACGGGTGCCAGGCGGGAGGTTGCATTGTTCGTCCCCTTCCTTGGAGGGAAGGCTGGCTGCGAAGAGTGGATTCGTGCACGTTGCCTTGCCCAGGTAGGGACCTGGGACTCCGTCACTTCCGATGACGTGCTCGCCGCTACGGTCGGGCACGCGA
>WQYX01000135.1 GCA_009781005.1 Polyangiaceae bacterium
CCTGCACGGTCGCGAGGCTCACAAGCGGAATGACCGGGTGCAGCACGATGCGCAGCGTGTCGGCGGTTTGCGTGACGTCGGCGAGCGAGCCGGCAAACGCAGGAACGATTTCCGCGCCGCCGTTGAATGCCAGCACGCCGTCAATCCACACGCGCGCGCTCTCGCGCTGGACGCCATCGGGACCCGTGTCGACGAGCTCGAGGGCGAGCGTCGCATCGATGGGCACACCGGTTTCGCCGGGGCTTGGATCGCGATTGACGAGTACGAGCCTCGGTGTCGTCGCGACGAGTGCGACCGAGTCGACGTAGAGCGCGGGAAGCTCGAGGATGCTCACGTGGTGACCCTCACGCGGCCACCAGCTCGAGGCGCATGCCGATGGTGTGTAGCCCTGAGAGCTTCGAGACGTTGGCAGCGAGATCGGTCACGAGCCGCTCTCGGTCGGCCTGGGCTCGCATGCGCGCGCACTTGGTGCCGTCGACGACGAGGCTCGCCTCCCACGCAAACCCGTTCGGCGTGCTCGCCGGCACGCGCAACCGAAGCAGAGCGCGCACGAGCATGATGTCCGTGAGGTCAGTTTCCTGCGTGACTTCGGCGTAGTCGCCCCGCGCGAGCTCGAAGAAGCGCCCGGGCTCGTCGTCGCCGAGGACGAAAGCGTAGTTGCCACTGGTCGCCTTCGACGTCGCAAGGCGCCCCTGGCTACGTCCGAGACGGCTTGTGAACGCGGTCAGCGCCATCGCTCACACCTGCCGGGACAGCTCGATGTGATCGAAGTACGTGCGCCGCGTGACATCCTTCACCGAGAAGCCGAAGCCGCCACGCCCTGACGTCAACGGCTGCGAACCGGAGTTGATGCCGAGATGGTCGTCGATGAACTCCACCATCCCGGACACGGGCTGCCAGTCGGGCGGCGTGCCGAGCGAGTGCATCGTGACGTCGTTCTGAAAGACTTTGAGGACGACGTCACCATTGGCGTTCACGATGACGTCAAAGCGCAGGTGCAGCCACGTCGCCTGCGCGAAGGACGCGGCCGACTTGAGCAGCGCACCGGGCCCATCGGCTGCGGGTAGGCCCACGGTGACTGCACCTTTGCGCAGCACGATACGGTGTGGATCGTCGTCCGAGAGACCGAGCAGGTACGCGCCGTCGCGCACGGAGTTGCCCTGGCAGCACAGGAACAGGAACGGCGAGAAACCCGTGGGGCCGCCGCCCGGACCGCGCTGAAGCACCCCGCGAATCGAGCCACCCTTCGGCATCGGCGCGAAGTTCGCGAGGTTGGCAAACAGTGCCACTGAACCACTCACGGCGGCGAGCGAGTTGAAGGCGAAGAGAAAATTGCCACCTCCTGGCGCGCGCGCGATACCCGCTGTGACGCCGCGATCGACCGTCGCGACGTCAAGCCCATCGTTCAGGTACGACCAATCCATCTCACTCATTGTCAGCTCCTCATTGCGTCCGTGCGTGAGTCCACGCGCTCTCGAACCCCTCGACGGCTTGTGCACCCGCGTCGAACATCGCGGGGCTCGACATCACGCCCGCCCACGTCCACGCGTACGCCTCGTTCGAGCGCCAGTCGAAGTCCTCGCGCGGCTCGCCGCCGAACACGCCCATTGTGCTGGCGACGTCGTCCCACTCGCGTGCGTAGGGCACGTTGCTCCAGCCGGTCTCGCAGTCCTCGGCGTCCTTGCCATCGAACGTCGCCGCGACGAGCTGCGCGGGCGGCAGCTCGTACAGGTAGACGGCGTTGTCCCAACCGCTCTCGAACGCCTCGTATCCCTTGAGCGTGTCGAAGAACGCGAGCACCACGACCACGTCGTCGAGGAATGCGAGCCGCTCGAACCAGCACTCGAAGTCCTCCCACGCCTCCTCGGGCGCCGCGCCGAAGCCCGCGAGCTCTTCGAGGCTCGTCACGGCCGTGAGCGTCCAGTGCGCGGCTTCGCCGGGAAGTGCGCCTGCATCCTCGAAGCTCGGATTGAGCAGCGCCATCAGAGCAGCACCCCCGTGTCACCGTTGACCAAGGAGACATTTCCCAAGACCGGGAATTCGCGCACGTTGAGCCGCACGTCAGCGGGCAGTCCGTTGAGCGTGAGATCGAGCCGTGCATCGCCCATCTTCCGCACGCCGGGCGTGTCTCGAATGACGTCGAAGACGTCCGACCACGCAATCTCGCCGACGGGGTTGCCCTCGGCGTCTTTGATGTTGAAGCCGAAGTCGACGAGCGGATTCGGCGTGCCGTCAGGCTCGCTCACGCGGAAGTACGCGGCGAGGTTTGCGCGCACGCGATCGCGTACGTCGTTTGCCGCAACGCCTTGGCGGAGAAAGATGCGCGCGGCGATGTCGATGGTCTTGTAGACCGGATCTTGGACGCTCACCTGAAACGTCAGCGTGCACGGGAAGACGACGGTCACCTGACGCAAGACGAGGTTCTTCAAGGCCGGCGTCGGCATCGCGCCGGGCGCTTGCGACTTCGGGATGACGTGGAGGATGCCCGCGTTCTCCGCGATGGTTGGATCTTCGTTCGACGTGAGCATCAGCGCGCGAGCGACGCCCGAGAGGCGACGCGCGTTGATCTCGAAGTCCTCGCGCGCGACGGTACGCGTCGGTGCTCGCAGGCTCTCGGGCGCGAGCAGTTTCGCGGAGGCGATGGTCTGTCGGTCGTCGCCGCCAGAGGCGGGCTTGGGGTTCGTGACAGAGACTTGCACCGCGTTGCCGTAGGCATCGCGGAACGCACCCTCGATCACGACGATGCGGTCGGCGTCGACGTTGCCCGTGCTGCCGCCACCCGTCTTGTACGTGACCGAGATGGTGCCACTTGGTGGCATACCGTTGACTCCATTGCCGAAGCGCAGCGTCGCGCGGTCGTTCTGGTCGACAAGGACGACGAAGTGACGGTCGTTGGGGTGCGAGTCGAGGAAGCTCTGAACTTCGGTGAACGCGCCCTGCGGCGTCGACACGATGGCCGAGCCGTCCAGATATGGCGCGAAGTCCAGATGCAGCGCGAGGTCGACCAGGCCGCGCGCGTCGAAGAGTTGGGTGTACGTCTTGGAGTTCTCGACGACGGCGAGCACGCGCGGTGGATCGACGCCGGCAGCGATGACGGCGGGCTCGAGGAGCTGGAAGCGCACGGGCTCGGTCACTTCTTTGGTGCGCACCACGGTGCATGCCGGGATGGTGACGCTCGCGACGGGCACGCGCGCGAGCGAAAGCCAGACTTCGGCGGTCGCGGCCTGTGCGCCGCGGAGGCCGTAGCCAAGCATCTTGGCGTGGGAGATCACGTTCTTGCGCTGCGTGGCAGTCACGAGGCGCGATTCGCGCGCGAGGTTGTCCTGGTAGAACGTGAGGACGTCGCCGACGTAGGCGAAGAGCTCGATGAGGATGTTCCCGAAGCTCGCGACGTCGAAGTCGGTCCAGTCTGGGAACACGCTCTTGATGAGCGCGATCAGCCGTGCCCGAAGAGAATCGAAGTCGCGGTCTGTGTAGTCGACGCTGAGTGGTAGGAGTGCCACGGCGAGATGCCTCCAGAGAGGCAAAGCCGCGGATGGTGGACTCCGGGGACGGTCAAGTCCGTGGTACTTGCTCGACAATGTTCGTTGTCGTCTTTCGAGCGAGAGTCCGGACAACGGATGGCGAGTACTCACGGATTGCCGGTCGGCTCCGGGAACTCGCCCTTCAGCAGTTCGGCTGCCTGGAGTTCGTCGCTGTCAACGAAGGCGCGGACGAAGTGGCGCTGTCTTACTGGTCCGACGAGGAGAGCATTCGCGCGTGGAAGCAGCACGGCGAACACGTTCTGGCGCAGGAGCTTGGCAGGGAGCGTTGGTACGAAAGCTATGTCGTCCAGGTGGCCAGCATCGGCCGCGAGTACCGTTGGCCGTAGCTCACCAGTCGAGCGCCACATCCACCGACGCCGTCACGTCCTTCTCGCGGACGCGCACGCGCAGCGTGAGCGCGGGCCCATCCTGCTCAACCACGAGACTCACGAGCTCTGCGCCGGGGACCCAGCGTTTGAGAGCGTCGCGCACGTAGACGCGAGCCAGCTCTTTCAAGGCGGCGTCGTTGCGCTGGTGACGCAGAAGCGCGAGTCCCGCGCCGAAGTTGGTGCGCCACAAAAGCTCCCCCGACGAGCGCGCCGTGGCGCCTTCGGTGAGCAAAACCTGGCGCACTTTCGAAGCAAGGAGTGCTTCGCCACTTCCCACCGCAAAATCTCGCTTTTTGTCACGTCTGAACGGAGCGAGGAAGTTCTGAGCGGCCTTGTGACTCACGGTGTCCTTCTCACGGTGCCGGCACCGCGCTGCGCACGGTCTGGAGCGTCTTGATGATGGCGTCGATGGGCGGGACGACTTCGTCGAGTGGACGGCCCGAGAGGTTCGAGAGACTCGGCACTGCAGGCCCGCCAACCATGCCGAGGAAGATGTTGAGCAGGCCAATGAGTTTGCCAAGGCTCGCGAGTGACTTGCCGACGTTCGCGGCTTCGATCGCGACGTTCGCCTGCGCGCAGCTCGTGATGGCCATGAGCCCCGCATCTTCGAGCTCCGACGCACGGTCGATAGCGCCCAAGATCTGCCGCGTCTGCTGCTGCAGGTGCAGGAGCCGCTCGCGCGCCTGCCTCAGCGTATCGATGATGAGATCAATGACACCGATGATCGTATAAGGCAGCGAGAGCTGCGGAATGAGGCGCAGCAGCTTCGACACCTTCTCGGCGAGCTCGGGGAGGCACGCAGCGAGCACCGTTGGGTCTGGTGGCGGACCCAGCGCATCAGGAATCGCCTTGATGCAATTAAAGACGGCGACGATGGCGTCGACGATGTCGAACACCGGCATCAACGGTGTCAGCGCGGGCTGGATCGCCTGCATCAAATTGTATTGCTCGATGCTCACGCCGCCGGGCAGCGTGATGCTCGGCGGATCGCCGAGCTCGGGGATTTCGATACAGATCGGAAGTGCCACGGCGTTCCTCCTCAGATGGGATCGGCGATGGGCCGGACCACCCGCCCGGCGATGGTGACCTCCGTGGCCTCAAGCGAGATCGCGCCGACTGTGCGCAGCGTGATGGCCGTTGTCGCCTCGAGCGTCACGGTGTTCTCTTCGGCGTCGAAGACGAGGTGGTCGCCAGTCTTCTTGTTGGTGAGCCGGAGCTTCCGTCCCCCACTCGACTCGTCGAGTTCGATGCGGAAGGTCGGCGTCGCGAAGACGCGATTGTCGGGCGGCGCGACCTGCGCCTCCTCGGGGACTTCGCTCTGTCCGTTCGGCTTTCCCCAATGTGCAGCGAGGTAGTACGGAGCATCCACGTCGCCCTGATTGAACAGGATGCCCAACTCGGCGCCTTGTTCAGGCACCGCGAACAGCCCACAATCCTTCGAGCCGCCGCCGCTCGTTCCGAGCGGCCACGCCCACGCACTCTCGGGCTCGAGCACGCCCGGAATGCACACGCGCACGCGGCCGAGTCGTTCCGGATCGTCGCGGTTGGTGACGTAGCCGATGTAGAGTCCCAAAAGCCGCGTATCGTGCGTGTGAATGTCGTCATCGAACGTGCTCATCGATTCACCCTTGAGACACTGGCTTCTGGATCTTCAACGCCAATGACGCGCGCATCGCGCCGGTACTCAACGTGCGTCGTGCCCGTCTCGCGATCGACGACTTCGATCTCCTTGAGCGATCCGCCGTCAGCGGGAGCCGCGCGATTGTGCTCGCCACCCTGGGGCTGCCCCTGCGTGGTGGCTTGTCGGCGCGCGCCCGTGCCATCGCGCGTGAGTTTCAACTCGACGACGTAGCCGGACGACGAGATGACGTGCTTCGCCTCGGTCACGTAGTATTTGCCCGACAGCAAGCTCGAGATGCCACGCACCTCGATCACCTGCTTTGCTCGCAGGGTTGGATCGCCCACGACCTGCATCGAGAGCTTTATCGTCTCGCGCTCGGCACGGACGAAGCGCGCGGCAGACTCGCGCGCCGCCGCTGCGGACGTCGACGCGGACGTCGGATGCACGCTGCTCGTCGCGTTGCGTGCTTGAAGCGAGGTCTCCCCGGTTTCAGGGTCGACGACTTCGAGGATGTCGCTCAAAGTGGCGCGCTCGACCGTGGCGTTCGACGCGCGCGACGTGATGGTTGTTTTCGCGAGGGGATCGCGCCCGCGCACTTCGACGCTTCCGGTGCGTCGTGCGAGATCGGATTCGACATTGACCGAGAGGATGTCGCCGCGGTCAGGGGCTGAGAACCACGTCAGCACGTGGGTGGGTGCACTGGCCTGGTTGCGCGAACGCCAGTGCAAGCCTGTGTCGTCGACGAAGTATTCGAAGTGCTCTCGCGCAGCGAGGCGCTTAAGAAACCACGCGTCGGTCTCCGAGCTCTGATGGATGGTGTCCAAGGTCTCGCCCGTATCTTCGACGTCGAGAAAATCACCTTCGTAGCCGTACTCGGCGGCAATCTCTCGGACGACGTCACTGCGAGACTTATTGGACCAGGCGCGCGTCTTCGCGCCGCGATTCATGAGCACGCTCGTGGCGTGGCCTTCGATGGTCAACGGCTGAAAGCCTTTGAGCTTTTTGATAATTACGCGGCGCGGCGGGGCCATGTTGCCCGGGTAGCCCCAGGAGACTTCGAGCGTCGCACCGCCAACGAGCTCTCCACGTTCGAAGAGTGATAAGTCGAAATTATCGAGATGGAGAGAGACCTTGTCGGCTTTGGTGTCTGAGTCTTCGAAGGTGAAGCCGAGGATACGTCCCGCGAGATTGAGGGGCTCACCACTGGGTGCGCGCTCGTTGTCGAGCACGGTGATGCGGACGCCGGGCCCGCTGCGGTCGATGGCAGTCACGCGTCCGTCCTCCGGCGCTGCTCGCTGAAGATGACGTCGGTGAGCACACGCAGGCTAGGTATGAAGAGGCGCCGGCCGACGTCCAGTGCAAGGGTGGGATCGATGATGGGGTCGGGTTGGAAGTCGGCCAGTACCCACCAGAAGCCGCATGCGCGGGGCAGCGGCGCGAAGTAGCGACCTGCAAGGCCTGCAAGCGTATCGCCCTGCGTGACGACGTGAACGCGCGTATCGGTGTGCTCGTGGAAGGGATATGGCTCTCGCTCGGTGAGGAAGCGCCTTCCGCGCTCGTCGAGGACGCCGAGCGTGAAGGAGTGCCGAGAGCCGGTACGCGGGGCCACGCCGGAGGCAAAGCCTTTGAGGACGAGTCACGGGGACGCGGGCGCCACTTTCGGGCGCATGTTCAAATGCGCCGGGGCGCACTCGGCTACCTCAACTCCCTCATTCGCTTCGGACGCGTCACCTATAGCGGCACTCACTTGTGACGATCGAGGTGCTCTTTGCGCTTGCATCGATGGGAGAAGTCTGATCTCGGGAGGCCCCATGAATCCTCTCTCAGTGGATCTGCGCAGACGCATCGTGGAGCGATACCAAAAGGGAGATGTGACGTATGCCGAAGTGGCCGCATGGTTCCACGTCGGCGAGGCGACCGTCTCGCGTCTGTTGCGACGGTCACGTGAACGTGAGGACTTCCCATTGAACTGTGTTGGTCTTTCGCGAAAACCATCTTGCGACGACTTGCACGTCGCACCGAAACCACCTTACGAAAAGCCATCAACAACACCATGCTCCGTGTCAGGACGGATCAATTACTCGGCTGGTTTGCTCACTGTGGATTCTCTCATCGCAAGTGAGTCCCACTGTAGCAGTGTATCATCGCATGGTTCTCGCGCCTTTGAGCATTGCCGCTGTACGGCGGTGCCCATGGTACTCGTCGAATAGCGGGATGCGAAGCATCTCCGGGATCGATCGGAAGGTCTCGGTGCCCTGATCATCGATCGTTCGCAGGAGCGCTTGCTCGCTCGGCACGTAGTTTCCGTGGCGCTCGCGACGCCAGAGTTTGCGCTTCGGAGTGTATGCGGAATCGACTTCGGCACGTGCGAGGACCCCATTCCAGTAAATGCGCCGTCGTCGCGACTCTGCAACGACGGAGCGAGGGAATGCGGCGAGAGCTTCTTCGCTGAGAAGGGTTGCGCTAAATCCTTTTCGCTGTACACTGGAATCCGCGTAAAGCGTATGCATCATGGCTATCATGGCGTTGAGCACGAAAAATTCGCCTTGATTTCTCGCGAGCCGGAAAAGGCGTCCGTCCACTTTCAAATCAAGTCCTGTAGGGCACAACAATTCATAAAGTGCCCCAAGCTTTCTTTCGGCAAAGGAAGGGTCTTGGAAAGATCGGTCCAGGACAAAATGAAGCGGCATTCGACCTAGCGTGTCGACGGTGTCGATGCGTGCGCCTCGGTCGACCAGAGAGGTGACGAGTTCGATGTTGCCTTCCCATGCCGCCATCATGAGCGGTGTGAGCGCCATCATGTTGCGGTGCTCGAGCCCATAACGTTCGATATCGTGGAATACCTTGTGGATGTCTTTGCAGCGGATGTCGTTGCTGCCGTGCGGCGTAAAGAAACGCCTCATCACCAACTCTCCAGTCATCGCGAAAGATTGTTGCGGATGATACTTGGCGTATCGTTCGATGGCGTGTCCGAGCAGCGGCAATCCATGGAAGGCGGCGAATTCGTAGAGTCGCTGCTTGGCTTTGTTGAATACGCTGTTCGGTGCAAAAGCCTTCGCATAAGTATCTTCGAAGCCTGCGTCGTCGAGCACGGGCCACGGCACCGGGATGGTGCATAGGATTTGTTGGCGAATGGCCTGCGCCTGTTCCTCTTTGCCCTGCAATTCGAGTTTGCGTGCTTCCTTTTGCCAATCTTCGAGCGACGACACCTTGGCCGTAAACGCCGAGACATCCTCCGAGAACGCGATGGGCAAGAGGCCGAGCAAAGGATGATTTGCGTCGCTCTCGACGATGTAGACCGTTTCGACCGCACGCGTGATCGCCACGTAAAGTGCATTGACGAAGAATTTGTAGATTTCGAGCGATTTGTCTTGCTTGTCTTTTGTGCGTGCATATTCGAGCTCGTCTACGTCGATATCTGCTTGCGACACTCCTGATGCGATTTCGCGGTACGCGTTGCGCTCGGTCGAGACGATGTCGTAAAGAACGACGGATTCGTATTCGAGACCTTTTGCTTCGTGCACGGAAAAGACGAGAGGCGTGGAAAACTTCTTTTTTGCTTCTGCTTTTTGATCGTCGGAAAGGACGATGACCGCCACGCGCGCCGAACCACGCATGCGCTTGTCGAGCTCGCGTAGGACG
>WQYX01000136.1 GCA_009781005.1 Polyangiaceae bacterium
CTTCAAATCCGCTACATACTCTCCTTCCATTCTTGCCCATTGCTCATTCGCCGTCGCATCCGCTGACACCCCTGGTATCGTCTTCACACGTGCCTTGGACCTGGGCGTTTCCGGTGACGTATCCTCGTCGGCCTCGGCAGATAGCTGCACAGGCGTAGGCCGCTCGGCAGCACCCGGCACTCCCTCTTTCATCTCCTCCAAGGCAGCAGCGGGCATCCTTACCGTATCGCCTTTGGTGGACTTCTCGTTCTTCGCCAACTCCTCCAGTTTCGGCACCTCATACCCCAGCTTGATCTCTCCAGTCACCACGGGCCTTTCCCTCCGAAGGCCCTTCACCACATGCTTCACGAACTTTCTTGACGACCCAGTTGCGTCTTTCCCACTGTCAGTCATGGTATGTCTCGGAGATGGTCAAGGATGAGGCCATTAAAAAGAAGAATCCCGTGAGAGCGTGTTGGACAGCCGTTGCGAGCGAATCGAGGCTAGGGCGTGTCCCTAGCCCGGATAATTCATGACGCGATTTCTGCAAACGGCCGATGCTTCCGCGGCGCCTTCGGCGCTGCCCGGCCGCCTTTGGCGGGACCTCAGGGCGAGAAGGGCGCACGCCGCACCGCAGGACCGAGGCGTACTGTACGTACGCCGCAGGTCCGAGGAGCGCCGTACGTCCTTCGCAGCAAAGGGATCGGCTCGTCTGAGTGGAGTCGTCGTGAATTATCCGGGCTAGATACGGAACGAAAGATGTGGACGATGGAGATCGCAGCGGCAACTCGTCAGCGTGATCGTTGACATTGACGTTTGACGTGAACGGCGACGGCGACGAACCGGTCGTTTCGTTCACGTCGCCGTCGAACGACCACGTCAACGTCAACGAGAGGCTCCGAAAAAACGCGTTCTCGCCGCCTCGGTCCGGAATCCATGGAATCGAGGATCTTCGGTGAGGGAACGTCATCCCGTCGTGATGCAGCCGTCGCGAGCCTTCCCCGCCCGCGCTGGCGGGGGGAAGGCGGCGAGAAGCGGGTGCGCGGATGGGGCAACTTAACATGGTCGCCTCACATGTAGTGGAGGATGTCGTCGCGTTGGGGCGGCGGCGGCGGGGGTGGCGGGCGACGGGGACGCGGCGGAGGAGGGCGCACGACCGGCCTGACCGGAGGTGGGGTCGACGCCGAGGGCTGCGGCGCTGCAACCGAAGACGCGGCAGGTGCAACCGAAGACGCGGCAGGTGCAACCGAAGACGCGACGGTTGCAACCGAAGATGCGGCAGGTGCAACCGAAGACGCGACGGGCAACGCGGAAGGTGCTGCGGGCGAAGGGGGCGGCTCAGGGAGCGCCGCGGCAGACGCCGGGGGCAGCGCCACCGGCGCGGGGAGAGGCATTGCAACGGACGAGGCAGGGGGTGCCGGGGAGGATGCAGACGCGGCCGGGGCTGGCGCTTTTGACCCCCTAGAATCCATTTCTCGGTAGAAATACCAGCCGAATGCAACAAACACCACAGCCTCGATTGGTACAATCACTCGGTAATAACGAGCGAACCAATCAACGATGGCCAGAAGCACTCGCCGCGTCCGTGACGGTTTGGGTTGCGGCGCGGGCGCTTCCGGCGGGCGCGCTCGCACCTGCGACACCTCCGTTGCCTGGGACGGCATCAACTCCGGTGGAACGGTGCACACCTGCGAGTCCCCCACGGGCATGTCGAGGGGCGCCCGGATTGGCCGTGAATGCGACGGCGGGGATGGGTCCGGGGATGGATCGGGCGGTGGCGGCACGGCCTGCATGCGCATCGTCCCCGTTCGCCGGGGCAGCACTTGCGGCTGGGCAGGGGACGGAGAAGCATCGTCAATCTTCAGCGTTCCGTTTCGCCCGTAAGCTTCGTGCGCGCCCTCGGGAGCGGGCGGGATGGTCCGCGTGGGCATGTCCCGAAAACGAAGATGGGACGGCTCCGGAGACGCCGGTTCATTGACCGCGATCTCGTTCACGGCCGGCCGCTCGTCCTCACGGTTCGGCAACGCTCTTTCTGGCAAAATCTCTGCGGGCGTGCCGCGCGAAACCAACGTGCCCTCCGGCGCGTCCGCGGGCGAACCAACGGCGGTGCGGGCTTGCGCCGCGTCCGGTATCGTGAGGGGAAGAGCCGGATTGGGGGCAGGAAGTTCGGATAGCGGCAACGCCTCCCGAGGGAGCGGATCGCGGATCGTGTCGCGATTTTCATCGCTACGGACCAACGCGGCCGGCACCACGATCATCGAGTTCTTGAGCGCTCCCATCGTGATGGGGGCCTGCTTCGCCGCGAACGTGGCCATCACTTCTTCCGTTATCAGAGGCTCCTCGGGAGGAGACATCATGCGAAGTTCGACGCGAAGTTCCGCACCACCCTCGCCGGCAGAAGGCCTGTTCCGCGGATCGAGTTCAAGAAAGGCATCGGCGAGCCTCACGACCCTCTTTGGATATTTGCCGAACGTACCGAGCGACGGCGCTCGGAGTCTCGCCGTCTTGATCATGGCTTCGAACGACGTGCCGTATTCGTGGAACGGCCTTCGGCCCGTGGTCATTTCAAAAAAGACGACGCCCGCCGAAAACACGTCGGACGGAGGTCCAATTTCCTCTCCCAGAGCCTGCTCCGGCGAAACGTAGCCGGGCGTTCCAGCAAAGATCTTGGATTTTGCTTCGGCTTGTACCTTGGAAATGCCGTAGTCCAGGAGCTTCACGGTCGCTTGTCTGCCAGGTACGTTCCTCAGCAAATGAATGTTGGACGGCTTGAGATCGCAATGAACGAGGTTCGCAACGTGCCCGTGGTTCGCGCCAAGGAAAACTTGGCTACCAATGTTGAGCGAATCATAGAGCTCCAGCCGGCCAACGCTTTCAAGCACTTTGGACAGGTCAATACCATCAAGGTATTCCATCACGATCAACGGAAGGCCCTCGGGATACGTGTAATTCAGTTGGAAAACCTTCACGATGTACGGGTGATCCAAGCGGCCGAGCACGCGCGCTTCCCGCTCGAGAAACTCCCTCTTGTGCAAGAGCGAGCGATGTAACAATTTCACCACGAAGATTGACCCGGCGGTGAGATCTTGAACCTTGTACGTCTCGCTCATGCCGCCATGGCCTAGAACTGCAAGAACCACAAACACCCACCCCGCCGCGGAGATGACGTCTCCTTCCCGATAGATGAATTCGTGCTTCTTGCTCATGATGAACCCGTTCCGTCCGCCCGTGGTGAACTGCACGATCGAAAAGATCGCTGAGATCGTTCGCGCTACAATACGCCGACTGCGGCGCCAATGGCAGACCTAATTTGGGGCCCCAAGCGAAAATTCAGCTACATATATAAGTGGAGCGTTACCTAGCTCGCTGCACCCGACGTCTGGGCCCATGTAGAGAATGATATTCCTGACGCCAGCTCGTGAGTGATGGCCGAGAGCGAGTAGACGTCGGCTTTCCCGTCAATCCAACCATTCTCAGATAACTGCTCGGGCGCAGTGTAAGGGGTCCCGTGCCGTACGATTCGCCGAAAACCGAAGCCAAGGATCTTCGTCTGTACGAGGCCATCCCGAGCCTTGCCAACGAGGAGGATGTTGTCGAGGTTTAAATCCCCGTGAACGACATCTGCTTCCCTGCCCGCGCTTTCGGAGGCGAAGGCAGCGAGCGAAGCGAGACGCGCGGTGGGGTCACCTTAGGAGCGCGTAGACCGGTACTCCAAGCAGGAGTACACCGATGCTCGCGAGGCATTCGCTCGGACGGACGCGCATCATCGCGAACGCGATGGCGACGTTCGCAAGGATGTAGAGCATGGGGACGATGGGATAGCCCCACGCGCGATACGGCCGCTCGCGGTGGGGCTGCCGGCGGCGCAGCACGTAGAGCGCGGAGGTGTCGGCGATCGTCGCGAGGACGATGGCGAACGTCGTGTAGTCGAGCACCCTCGGGAACTCGCGGAAGACGACGACGAGCACGGTGGCCACGATGGACTGTGCGACGACGGCAACCCACGGCGTGCCCGTCGCTTTGCTGAGACGGGCGGCGCTGCCGAAAAAAAGTCCGTCGTGCGCCATGGCGTACGCGATGCGTGGACCCACGAGCACGTTGGCGTTGAGCGATCCGAAGATCGAGATGAGCATCATGGCTGCGATGACGCCGCTCCCGCGTTCGCCGAAGAGCACCTGACCTGCAACCGTTGCTACCGCGGGCATGCCGTGATCGCCGCCGGAGAGCGCGTCCATCCCCACCGCGTAAACGTACGTGGCGTTGATCGCGAGATAGATGACCGTGCAGATGCCGAGACCATAAAAGAGCGATCGCGGAAGGTTGCGACCAGGCTCCGCGATTTCACCTGCAACATACACGCTTGCATTCCACCCCAGATACGAGAAGACGACGGGCGAAAGTGCGGCGCCGAACTGCTCGAGCGTCACGCCGTGGCCGTGACCGAGCGGCAAGGCGGCGGCGCGATCGTGACCCAGGATGGGACCGAGAACGACCAGCGCGAGGAGCGCGGCGACCTTGACGTACGCCGTCACCGTGTTGAGCACCGCACCGGCGCGCGTTGCATAGGCATTGACCGCGGTAGCGATCCAGATGAGGACGATGGCGAGGGCGAGGTTGGCGCCGGATCCGAGCTCGACGAAGCTCTCGAGCGAGAGCGTGAAACCGGCTGCAAGGGTGGCCACCGTGCCCGCGAAGATCGCGAAGAACTGAAGCCAGCCCACGAGAAAGCCCGCCATGGGGTGATATGCCGCGCGGAGATAGACGTAATTGCCACCCGCGTGCGGAAACATCGCGCCGAGCTCCGCGTTCGCGAGGGCGCCCGCGAGCGACAGCGCACCACCCGCGAGCCACGCCACGCAAAACCAGAGCGGGCTCGGCAGGTGCTCGGCAACACCGCCGGGCGTGAGGAAAATGCCGACGCCGATCACGGAGGAGACGACCAGCATGGTCGCATCCTTCAAAGTGAGAACGCGCGGGAGATCTCGGGCGCTCATGGGGGGATCACTGGAGGACATCTTCGACGACGTGGTTTACACTGTTCCAATGACGATTCGTGGCTGGAACGATGCGTGGCAACCACTCTTCGAGAGCCTCGGCCGCATGCAGGCTTCGTGGCCCACGCGAGGATGGAGTTGGGATTCGCGGCTCATGTGCTGCACGTCATCGTTCAGCAGCGAACAGGAGCCTGCCGCGCGAGCGGCTGCGGCACTCGCGCTGAAGCATCAGTGGACGCAGACGACCCTTGCGCGCGCGCCGCAGGCACTGCGTGACGCCGTGGAACATGCGGGCGGCGTGCGCGCCGGACAACTCATCCTCTCTTCCGGTCTCGTCAGTGGCCTCTTGGCCTACGGCCTCTGGTGGCCGTGGGGCGACGCCGAAACCGTTTCTTTGCGCGTGGGTTTGGCGGACGTCGATCCGAACAAGGAGCCATTCATCCGCTTCCGCGATCTCTTCGGCGTCACGTATTAAGGCCTGTCCCTGGATTCCGGACCGAGGCGGCGAGAGGGCGTTTTATGTGGAGCCTCACGCTGACGAGTTGCCGGTGGGGCGACGCAGATCTGCTGGCCGGCGAAGGTCCGCAAAGATGACGTGACGGGCGCGGCAGCTTATTGTGCGGGGCATGTCAAATCTCACGAATTCGCCCGCATGGCAGGCTCTCGCGCAGCACAAGGAACAGATGGCGCACGTCCACATGCGCGATCTCTTTGCCAAAGATCCGGCGCGTTTTTCGCGCATGTCGCACGAGGCATGCGGGATCTTCGTGGACTACTCCAAGCACCGCGCAACCGACGAGACCCTTCGCCTGCTCTTGGCGCTCGCGCAGCAAGCCGACGTCGAGCGCACTCGCGATCAGATGTTCGCGGGTGCGAAGATCAATGGCACCGAGGAGCGCGCCGTCCTTCACGTGGCCCTGCGCAACCGAGAAAACCGCCCCATCCTCGTGGACGGCAAAGACGTCATGCCCGAAGTGAATGCCGTCCTCGCGAAGATGCGCCACTTCACCGAGCGCGTGCGCTCCGGTGCGTGGAAGGGGCATACCGGCAAGACCATCACGGATATCGTCAATATCGGCATTGGCGGCTCCGACCTGGGCCCGGTGATGGTCACCGAAGCCTTGAGACCGTACTGGAAAAACGGGATGCGTGCGCACTTCGTCTCGAACGTGGACGGTACGCACGTCGCCGAGACGCTCAAACGCATCGATCCCGAACGCACCATTTTCATCGTTGCATCCAAGACCTTCACCACGCAGGAGACGCTGACGAATGCGACGACGGCGCGGAGCTGGCTCGTTGGGCAGCCCGGCTTCGATGCAACCGCGGTCGCGAAGCATTTCGTCGCGCTTTCGACGAACGCGAAGGAGGTCTCCGCGTTCGGGATCGACACGGCCAACATGTTCGAGTTCTGGGATTGGGTCGGCGGCCGCTACTCGCTCTGGAGCGCCATTGGTCTGTCCATCGCGTGCGTCATTGGGATGGATGCCTTCGAGGAGCTGCTCCGCGGGGCTTTCGCGATGGACGAACATTTCCGCACGGCGCCACCCGAAGAAAACCTGCCCCTGATCATGGCCATGCTCGGCGTCTGGTATGCAAACTTCTTTGGGGCCGAGACGCATGCCATCCTTCCCTACGACCAGTACATGCACCGGTTCGCCGCCTACTTCCAACAGGGAGATATGGAGTCGAACGGCAAGGGCGTGGATCGCGCAGGCAATGCCGTCACGGACTACACCACGGGCCCCATCCTCTGGGGCGAGCCGGGCACGAACGGGCAGCATGCCTTCTACCAACTGATTCATCAGGGCACGCGGATCATCCCGTGCGACTTCATCGCACCCATCCACTCGCACAACCCCATTGGCAAGCACCACGACATTCTCTTGGCGAACTTCTTCGCGCAGACGGAAGCTCTCATGCGCGGCAAAACGCCTGCAGAAGCGGGCGCCGAGCTGCAAGCGCAGAAGCTCCCTCCCGCGCGCGTGGCCGAGCTCACGCCTCACAAAACGTTCACGGGCAACCGCCCGACGACGTCCATTCTCGTGGACAAGATCACTCCGAAGACGCTGGGGTCCCTCATTGCCATGTACGAACACAAGATCTTCGTGCAGGGCGTGATCTGGAATATCTATAGCTACGACCAATGGGGTGTGGAATTGGGAAAGCAATTGGCAAAGAAGATCCTGCCAGAACTGACGGCACCCGGCATCGTCACGAGCCATGATGCTTCGACCAACGGGCTTATCAATCGCTTCAAGTCGCATCGTTGAGAGACCCATCCGCGCGGAGGGGATGCGACAGGACTCTCACTGCACGGAGTCAGCTTTGCTGATTCCGTGCAGTGAGAGCAGAGAGAAATGAGCTTGGTTCGTCTCGAGTGCCGAGGGTTAGGTCGGTGACCGTCGAAAAGTTCCCTTATTTGACGGAGCAGTCCGCGTCGCGTTGTTTCGTCACCGATGGTGCAGAAGGGGCTGAGACCCATCACACCTGCTTCCCCTTGTCACGTGCTCGTCAGGCGCGCCGCTGTTTTTTGGTGCCTTCGGCGCTGTCGGCCCGCCTTCGGCGGGACCTCAGGCGCGCCTTCCTGGCACGGACGGGGAAGGCCATGACCGGACATCAGACTTATGGCCGGGGAATCCAGCGAATGCCCAATTGCGGCGTGCCGCCCAAAGCAGGCGAAGTCGGAAGACTCCGAAATTCGAGCTATGATGGGGTGAAGGAAGGCCAAGATGAGGGGCAAAAATTGAAGAGTTACCACACAGTTAAGTTCCAAATCAAGGAAACCACCTATTATTGCATATGGCACACCAATGGCATTGACGGGCTGATCGTAGAGGCCAATCATATTAAGTATTTTCATGCAATTTCTGATTTAAAAACATACTGCCTCCAGAATCATATTACCCTGAGCGGGGAGGCGGCGGAATATAATGTTGACAGGGTCACGGAATGGCTTTTGGGCGACAAAAAACTAGTGGACTGCAAGTTTATGCTTGATATTTTGAATATCATGTCGGACGTGGCGCATTCGGCGGGTGAGTATTTTTATGGCGATTGCGACGATCTTGATGATATCTATTACAATCTTTTTTACGGCAATAACTTGCCGTCCGTTACTCCAAGCGGCGAGCTTTATGTGCCTACATGGAGCTGCGAGGAAATTGCAAAAATGTCGAATGTCTTGGAAGGCGGGCTTGGTCTTCTTAAGAGGAATTTGGGGATTCAGCAAGCGTAGCTTGGGCTTACGTTCGTGAAGATCATTGCTGGTCACGCTTCCTGCGCGTTCACGTCATCGCGACGGTGAGATGCTGGCCTCGCGTGCCGCATGCATCATGCACGCACATATTTCCTTGTCGTTCTCGTGGCCATCGTGGTGCTGCTGTTGCGGCGCCTTCCCCGTCCGTGCGCAGGAAGGGCCGCTTCGGCCCTGACGAGCACGTGACAAGGGGAAGGCGGCCATGGCTAGCCGAAGGCGAAGCCATGGCGGATGGGGCTGCTTAACAATGGGGCTGCTTAACAATGGGGTGTGGAATTGGGAAAGCAATTGGCAAAGAAGATCCTGCCAGAACTGACGGCACCCGGCATCGTCACGAGCCATGATGCTTCGACCAACGGGCTTATCAATCGATTCAAGTCGCACCGTTGAGAGCATGTTGACCAGCCTGCTGCGCGAATCGATTCGCTTCGATGGCGCCTTCGGCGCTGTCGGCCCGCCTACGGCGGGACCTCAGGTGGGCGCTGCGGTGCCTGCGCATGTACGATAAGTACGCTTGCGCGGGCTCCTCGCGCTCCGCCCTAGCCCGGATCATTCATGACGCGATTTCTGCAGACGGCCGAGACCGCAGCGAGAAGGGCGCACGCCGCACCGCAGAGCCGAGGCGTACTGTACGTACGCC
>WQYX01000137.1 GCA_009781005.1 Polyangiaceae bacterium
GGCTGTTCACTTCGCTTCGCTCCGTCGCTCTCACTGCACTCCGTCCACTTCGTGGACTCCGTGCAGTTCGAGTCCGGTCGCATCCCATGCCCCGCCTCGACCTCGCGTCAACTTGAAAGCGGTCATCGTGATATGGGGCAACTGATGCGCGTTACAGAGTTCGATTTCGAGCTGCCTCCGAAGCTCATTGCGCAGATCCCTGCCCCGAGCCGCGAAGGCGCACGGCTGCTCGTTCTGCCACCCGTGATGCATGCAGGAGAGCCAGCGAAGGCGCCGAACCACGCTACCGTTGCCGATCTCGCGAACCACATTCCGTCGGGTGCGCTCGTCGTGGTCAACGACACGAAAGTGCTGCGCGCACGCATCCTCGGCAACAAGGAAGGCACGATGGGACGGGCGGAAGTCTTCCTCGTGCGCAAAGTCTCCGACGCCATCGAGGGTGACAAGAACATTCAGCGCTGGCGCGCGATGGGACGCGCGTCGAAGGCTCTCAGGCCCGGCACGCGAGTCGTGAAGGGATCACTCGTCATCGAGTTTCAAGGCGCAGCCGACGACGGCCTCTTCGAAGTCGTGCTCTCTACAAGTGACGGTTCGTCACTCGAAGAAGCGCGAAGGGCTGCCGGGCAAGTTCCTCTGCCCCCGTACATCAAACGCGAGCCTCTGCCCGACGACGAGGAGCGCTATCAAACCATCTTCGCGCGCCATGAGGGCGCGGTTGCAGCGCCCACTGCGGGCATGCACTTTACCCCGGAACTCGTCCTGCAACTTCGCGAGCGAGGATGTGAGATCGAAGTGTGCACTTTACACGTAGGCCTCGGCACCTTCCAACCCGTGACGGCGGAAGATCTCGACGACCATCCGATGCACTCCGAATACTTCGAAGTCTCGCGCGATCTCGGCGCCGCCGTCGCGCGCGCGCGCGCACGAAATGCCCCCGTCGTCGCCATTGGCACGACGGTCGTGCGCGCGCTCGAATCCGCGCGCGATCCGGCGCGCCCCGGACACGTGCGCGCGTGCGCAGAAGAGACTCGACTGCTCATACAGCCTGGCTATCGCTTTTCCGTGGTCGATCGCTTGATGACGAACTTCCACCTACCGAAATCGACGTTGCTCGCGCTCGTCTGCGCGTTCGGCGGCACCGAGCGCGTTCTTTCGGCGTACCGCATGGCCGTGCACGAGGCCTATCGTTTCTTCTCCTATGGCGACGCGATGATCCTCGATCGCGCGCCCGATGCATGATGGATTCATGACCGCGCCGCGCACGCCTGGGTTCGCTTTCCGAGTCCTCGCCACCTCCGGTCACGCCCGCGCAAGCGTATTGTCGACGCCGCACGGCAACGTCGACACGCCGACCTTCATGCCTGTCGGCACGCAGGGCTGCGTCAAAGGACTCACCCCCGACGAAGTTTTTGCCACTGGCGCCCGCATCGTTCTCGGCAACACCTATCATCTATGGCTCCGTCCTGGTCCCGACGTCGTCGCGAAGATGGGCGGCTTGCATGGCTTTACGCGCTGGCCCCATGCCATGCTGACAGACTCCGGCGGCTTTCAGGCATTTTCGCTCAGCGCACGCAGCCACAAAAAGAGCAGCGCGGCCCTCGCGGCGCTCGACGAAGACGGCGTGACGTTCCGCTCTCATCTCGATGGAACGCAGCATCACCTCTCGCCGGAAGAAGCCGTGCGCGTGCAGGGGCTCCTGGGCGCCGACATCCAGATGCAACTCGACGTCTGTCCGCCCGGCGACTCGAGCCGTTCGGTGGTCGAAGCCGCTGTTGCCCGAACCACGCGGTGGGCCGCGCGCGCGCTCGCCACGCCGCGACCCAAGGGTCAAGCTCTTTTCGGAATCGTGCAAGGTGCATGCTTTCCGGATCTTCGCCGCGCGCACGCCGAGGAGCTCGCAGCGTTCGATCCAGGTTTCGACGGGCTCGCACTCGGCGGCTTCTCCGTTGGCGAGCCCATCGCGCGCATGGTCGAGACACTGCACGAGATCGCTTACGTGCTCGATCCGGAGCGTCCGCGGTATCTCATGGGCGTTGGCACACCACGCGATCTGCTCGAAGGTATCGACAGCGGTATCGACATGTTCGACTGCGTGCTCCCGACGCGCAACGCGCGCAACGGGCAGGCATTGACGCGGTTCGGCCGCGTCGTCATCAAACAAGCTCGATACAAAGACGATGAGCGCCCAATCGATGCAGAGTGCAACTGTCCGTGCTGCCGTCAAGGCTATTCACGCGCCTATTTGCGGCATCTCTACCTCGCCGGCGAGATGACTGTCCTTCGTCTGCTCAGCATGCACAACCTGCATTACTACGGCGAGATCGTCGCGGGTGCGCGTGCGAACATTCAGAGAGGGACTTGGGCCGCGTACAAAGCAGCGACCATCGCGCGCATCGAGGCGGGCGAGGATTGACGAAACGGATGCGCATAGGCGGTCGAATCACTCGCCATGCTCCTCACTCCAAGCGACACCGAATATCCCGACGAACTGCGCTTCCTGCCGGCGCTTCCCAACTTGAGAGTAAGCGGCCCGCTGCAACGCGGTCGGCGTGTCGCCATCGTTGGTTCGCGAAATCCTGTCGCTGGAGCAGCAGCATTCGCCTCCGATCTCGCGCAGGCACTCGTGAAGGCGGGCGTCACGGTCGTCTCTGGCGGCGCGCTCGGTATCGATGCCGCCGCCCACGAGGGCGCAATGAAAGCCGACGGAACGACGTGGGTCGTTGCCGGCACTGGCTGCAATCGCTGCTATCCGCCGCGGCATCGCAAGCTCTTTGCCGATATTGCTTCGAGCGCCACGAGCCGGATGATTTGGCCCTTCGAAGACGACGTCGACGCGAGTCCGCAAACCTTCCGCAAACGAAACGGCATTCTCGTCGCTCTTTCGGAAGCCGTCATCGTCGTTCAGGCGCACCTCCGATCTGGGTCGCGCAACGCAGCAGCATGGGCGCGAAGTCTTGGCCGCCCGCTCTGGGTAACGCCCGCGCTCCCGTGGCCTCCATATGTTGGAGCTTTCAGCGGATGTGCAGCGGAGCTCTCACGCGGCGCGAGGCCGCTGTTCTCCACTGAAGATCTCTTTCGCGATCTTCACCTTCCTTTCGGCATCGCGCGGCCGGACGCTTGTGATCCGCCGCGTCGAAAAAAGGTGGCGCCCCCCGCAGCGCTATGTCGGGCGCCTATCGACCCACCGCTCTCGGCCGAAGAAAGGCTAGTTCTTTCAAGCCTTTCACTCGCTCCCATGCACCTCGACGAAATCCTTGAAATTGCACCGCTCAGAGTTAGCTCTGCAGTTACGGCGCTCTTGACGCTCTCCATGAAGGACGTAGTAGTAGAGGGCCCCGACGGGTTCTACCGGCGCAAGCCGGGCATGTAACCCTTCGGGACCATTCGCTTCTTTGGCATCCTGGCGTAAACGCTTGCGTAGCCTGGGGGCATCGACCGGCGGTTTCGGGGCGAACGTATGGGCAAGACACTCGTGGTTGTCGAGTCTCCGGCAAAAGCCAAGACGATCAAAAAATACCTAGGCTCCGGCTACGAGGTTCTGGCCTCGAAGGGCCACGTCAAAGATTTGCCCAAAAAGATGGGCGTCGACATCGAGAAGGGCTTTCAGGAGACCTACGAGATCGTTCCTGGCAAAGAGAAAGTCCTTGCTGAGCTGAAGAGTGCGGCCAGAGATGCGGCAGACATCTTGCTGGCAACCGACCCGGATCGCGAAGGTGAGGCTATCGCGTGGCATCTTGCAGAAGAGCTTACTGGTAAGCCCAACAAAGCAAAGCGCGTCGAGTTTAACGAAATCACGAAAAACGCCGTGCAGAAGGGCGTCGCCTCCCCGCGCACGCTGGACAAGCACCTCTACGACGCGCAGCGCGCGCGGCGCGTCCTCGATCGTATCGTTGGCTACGACGTTTCGGCCCTCGTCTGGTCGAAGCTCGCGTTCGGCTTGTCGGCCGGGCGCGTGCAAAGCGTCGCGCTGCGGCTCATCGTCGATCGCGAGCGCGAAATCGAAGCTTTCGTTCCGGACGAGTACTGGAACGTCGGCGCCCAACTCGCCAAGACCGAGAAAAACGGCGGAAAGAAACAGCCCTTTTTTGCACGCCTTGCGCAGCAAGACGGCAAGAAGATCGAAGTCAAGGACGGCGAGACAGCCGCGCGGGTGAAACGCGATCTCGAAAGCTTCGCTTACCGCGTCGCAAAGATCGGCAAATCGGAGCGAAAGCGAAGGCCGTACGCGCCGTACACCACGAGCAAGCTTCAACAAGACGCGGTCAATCGACTTGGCTTCGGTGCCAAGCGCACGATGCAAGTCGCGCAAGGCCTTTACGAGGGCATTGATCTCGGCAAAGACGGCGGCGCAGTTGGTCTCATCACGTACATGCGCACGGACTCAACGCGTGTTTCACCCGACGCGCTCGCTGCTGTGCGCGAGTACATCGAACAACGGTACGGAAAGAGCACATTGCCTCCGGAGCCAAACGTCTTCAAATCGAAGAAGGGCGCGCAAGACGCGCACGAGGCCATCCGCCCGACGTCGCTCGAACACACGCCCGAAGCGGTTCGAAAGCACCTCAAAGACGAACAATTCAAGATTTATAAGCTTATCTGGGATCGCTTCGTTGCAAGCCAGATGAAAGACGCGATCTTCGACCAGACCTCGGTGGACATCGAAGCGATGGCCCGAGACAATGGTGCACTCTACATGCTTCGGGCAAGTGGCCGCGTGCTCAAGTTGGCCGGCTGGCTCGAGATCTACGGCACGACGGACTCCACGCAGGCCGGCGACAACGACGAGGCCAAGACGGACGGCGACAATGCCAAAGAGCCCGAAGAAGGTGAGGCCACGCTTCCGGAGCTAACGGAGGGTGAGAGCCTCGAACTCACGACGCCGCCAGGAGTGATCGCCGAGCAGAAATTCACGCAGCCACCTCCACGGTACAATGAGGGCTCGCTCGTCCGCGAACTCGAAGAGCGTGGCATCGGCCGCCCAAGCACGTACGCCGAAATCATCAGCAAGGTGCAAGCGCGCGACTACGTCGAGAAGGTCGACGGCCGGAGCTTCCGCCCAACGGTCCTTGGCAAGATGGTTGTCGACGGCCTGGTCGGCAGCAACCTTGATTTCATGGATCCAACGTTCACGTCGAGCATGGAGCTAGAACTCGACGCAGTGGAAGCCGGGAGCGAAGAGCGCATCGATCTGCTTTCTCGGTTTTACAAAAAGTTTCGCGAGCAACTCGATAAGAGCAAGAAAGGCAAACGCTGGAATCCCGAGCCCGAGCCCACTGGCGAGACCTGCGACGCCTGCGGACCCCAGAGCGACAACGAAAAGCTCCGCGCACTTGCGCCGGGCGAGATGATGAAGCGTTGGTCGAAAAAGGGATGGTTTCTGGGCTGCTCGAACTACCCGAAGTGCAAGAACACGCGCGATCTCGGACCCGACGGCACGGGCGCAGCCAAGCCACGCGAGGCGGGCGTTGATTGCGACAAGTGCGGCAAACCCATGATCATCCGCAGCGGGCGCTTTGGTGAGTTTCTCGCGTGCACAGGCTACCCGCAGTGCAAAAACGCGCGTCCCGTGCCGCTCGGAGTTGCTTGCCCGAAGTGTGGCGGCGACCTCATCGAGGTGCGCCCGAAGAAGAAAGGCGGGAAAACCTTCTACGGATGCAGTCGCTACAACGATGAGACCGTGAAGTGTGACTTCAAGCTATGGCAAAAACCAATCGCCGAACCGTGCCCGGCGTGCGGAGCCAAGTTCCTCGTCATGGCTGGAACGAAGACCAAACCGATGATCGCGTGCGCTGACAAAGAGTGCGGCTACAAGCGTTCGGTGGATCAGCCTGCGTCGGCGTCCGCGCACGGCCACGCGGATGAGCACGCGGCCGCCGCGATGCACGCGTAGAACGCATTCGCTAACCTGCTGCGCGACGCGATGCCTGCGTTGGGCGCTGCGGTGCCTGCGCACGTACCACAACGTACGCTTACGCGGGCTCCTCGGGCCCGCCTTGGCCTCGCGTCGCTCGCAACGGTTATCAAACGCGTTCTAGCCGTGCACGGGCAGAGCGATGTTACGATCTGCGGCGCGCAGGTTAGGAAACGCGTTTCTACCTAGTCTTTGGCTTCGCTTTGACTTCGACGATGTCGTCCTTCATGGGCGCGAGCAGCGCCATGAGATCGCTCGTTTCAGCGTCGCCGACCGCGTTCTCATCCATGGCAGCCTTGAGTGCCGCGATCGTCGCATTCCACTCAGCCTCGGTGATCCTCATGCCTTTGTGGGCCGCCTTCATGTCTTTGCCGTTGTAGTGGCAGTCACCACCGGTCAGTTGGCAAAGCTGGTCTGCGACCTCCTGGCGGAACTTCTCTTTGCGATCCTTGGAGAGCTTGACGAAGTGCTTCTTCGTGACAGCGTTGCTCTCGAGATTCTTCAGGAACGAATCGACGATTTTGCTGACGGCGTCCTTGCCTCCGATCCGATCATAGAGCGACTTCGGCGGCGGCGGTTCCGTCGCAGCGTCCTCGGGCCCGGCGTCGACCACGGTTACGGGGGCCGCTGGCGGAGGCGGCTTCTCTCCGCCGCACGCAAACGCGAATGCACACGAGGCGATGAGGATTGAAGAAACGAGCAATCGGGCGCGCATCGGACTCAAACTTTCTGACCGTATTCCCACGGCCGTGGTTTGCGTCATTTATAGGCCTCGATGGCGAAACCGGTCCAGAAAAATGCCTCGATCCCAAGGCGACACCCGGCGTTCGCTTCCTCCGCTCGCACTCGCTCGGTGAGTAAAGTGCTCCGTTTGCAAGCTGTTCGGTGTTAGTTTGGACGATTCGTTCATGTTGCCGCGTGTGGTGTTCCTCGCGCTCCTGGCCTTCACCGCAATCCTGTCGCCTCCGCTCGCACTCGCGCTCGGCATCGCCTTCGGGATGCTGAGTCCGCACCACCCTTACGCGGCGGCCTCGCGCAAGTGGTCCAAGCAGCTCCTACAGATCTCCGTCGTGGCACTCGGCTTCGCAATGAACCTGCAAGAAGTGCTGCGCGCGGGCAAATCGGGCTTCGTTTACACACTCCTTGGAATCACGTTCGCCCTCGTTCTCGGCAGCCTGCTCGGTCGCCTGTTCGGGGTTCCGAAGAAAGCCGCCTACCTCATTTCGGTGGGCACTGCGATCTGTGGGGGAAGCGCGATCGCCGCGGTTGGACCCGTGGTCGACGCGAACGACGAGGAGATGTCGGTCTCCATCGGCACGGTGTTCCTGCTCAACGCCGTTGGCCTCCTCGTCTTTCCACCTCTCGGTCACTTGCTCGGTCTCACCGAGTCGCAGTTCGGCCTCTGGGCCGCACTCGCCATCCACGACACCAGCTCGGTCGTCGGCGCGGGCGCAAAGTACGGCACGATGGCGTTGACCGTTGCGACGACGGTGAAGCTTGCGCGCGCTCTCTGGATCGTGCCCTTGGCCGTTGGCACGGCTGCCATCCTCGCACGTCACAACAACGGCGCGAACTCCTCCGCGAAGAAGAAGATCGCTTGGCCCTGGTTCATACTTTTCTTCCTCGGCGCTGCCATCCTCAGCACGTACGTCACTTTCGCTTCGCCGATTTATGCATGGCTCGCGAAGGCCGGCCGCGTTGGACTCACGATCACACTCTTTCTCATTGGCACCGGCATGTCGCGCGCGAGCTTGAAGAAAGTGGGCCTTCATCCGCTCGTTCATGGCGTCGTCTTGTGGATTGCCATTGCCTCTTGTTCGATCGCACTCATTCGCTCCGGCCTTATTGGCTTCTGAGCGAGCGGTCACGCGTTCCGCGCGGGTTCGGTCGTGACCCGACACCCTGCCCGCGGATCACTCGGAGCTGCGGCTTGCGCGAAAGCGAACGATGGAAAGCGCGCAAGGCATTGGCCGTCTCGTTGGGCAGCTCGACGTGAGGCAGAGCGTGCGCGCCGTCGATACGTACGCGTGACAGTCGACGATTGTGCATCACGGCGGCTTCGATGGCCGCTGCAGGGTTGCGCTCGTCATCGCCATGAATGAAGCGCGCGGGCACTGGCAGCGCGTCGTAGACCTGCTCTACAACGGCGGGATCGGCGAGCAAGCCGGGCGCTTTGTTGGCAAGCTTGCGCGCACCGAAAAGAACCATGCGGCCGAAGCGGCTCGTCTGCGCGAAACCCGTTGGGGCAACGAGCGCGATCGACCGGACGAAGCACGCCCGATGGATCACGGCGCGCCCGACGAGTTCGCCCGCGAGTCCCACCGCGACAATGTCCACCGTCGAGCCGTAGCGTCGTGAAACGTCCTCGAGCATCTCTTCGACGAAGTTCACGTAGTCGTCGCGAGCGTATGGCTTGGCGCGCCGCTCGGAGAATCCGAAACCTGGCAGATCACACGCGATGACGGGGCGTTCGCTCTGAAACGCTTCGAACAAGCCTCGAAGTTCGTATGCCGAGCTCGTCTCGGATGCCCCGTGAAAGAGCATGAGCGGAATGCCCGACACGCCTTCGTTCTCGTAGTAACTCATGCGCCCCAGGGTCGACGCGAAATGCCGATGTCGAGCGGCAATCGCACGAGAAAGTGTGGGACGCGAAGACAGTTTGCCCACCGCCCATGCGATGGGGGTCACAACCGCCGCAGCAAGCGACAGCGCAAAGGCGCGAGCGAGGCTTGCAGATTCGCGGTGACTTCGCATCCGGCACCCCGAAGCGACGCAAAGCAAGGCGCGTTCCCCGTTGCAATCGCTTAGGGCCTGTCCCTGGATTCCGGACCGAGGCGGCGAGAGCGCGTTTTGCGCGGGATTCGAGGCGCGAGGAGGAGGCGTACGGAAGTACGTCGACGACGAGCAACGACGAAGACCGCCAAAACCCGCCGAGTCCGCCGACGTGGAGTCGAA